>JASGGQ010000105.1:0-9216 GCA_047604965.1 Patulibacter sp.
GTGCCGGCCGAACTCTTTACGCCGATGTTCACCTGCGCCCGCGTCGCCGGCTGGTCGGCCCACATTCTGGAGCAAAAGCGCGAGGCGAAACTGATCCGGCCGAGCGCCAAGTACGTCGGCCCTGGCCCACGTTCCGTCGCGCAGGTCTCTGGCGCAGCCGAGGTCGGCCTGGCCTAGCGCCGGACGGTGTGGGCTGGCGCCACGCACGCCGCCAGCCCACACCGCCGACGCGGGCGCGTTACTTGAGCGTCACGCGAAACTCACGCTGCACCGAACCGGCCGACGAGCTGAGCGTCACGCCGACCGTCACGACCGGCTTGCGCGTGGCCGTCGCAAGCCTCTGCACCGCCGCGTTCGGCAGGCGCAACGTCAGTGCCGCCGACTTGCCTTGCTTGATCGTCGAGGCGACCGACAGCGCGGCGGTGTAGGAGCGGCCGGAGATCGTCACGCGAACCGAACGCTTCGAGCGTTTGACGGCGCATGGACCGGCGACGCAGGTGATCCGCGTGACCGTCGCCACGCCGGAGGAGCGCGAGACGCTGGCCGTCACGCGCTGCCGGCCGACCGTTGCAATCAGCGGTTCGGCCTGCACCACCGGCGTCGGCGTCGCGGTCGGCTCGGGCGTCGCGCTCGGTGTCGCGGTCGGCGTTGGTTCGACCGTCGGTTCGGGCGCTGCGGTCGGGGTCGGCGTTGGTTCGACCGTCGGTTCGGGGGTCACGGCCGGGGTCGGCGGAACCGCCGTGGGGGTCGGCACGGTCGCAGCCGGCGAGAAGGTCACCGAGAAGCCCTGGTTCGCCCGCTCGAGCTTGAAGAAGGTACGGATGCTGTCGAAGACGGCGTTGGAGCTGATGAAGCTCGTCGGTGCATCGATCGGCGTGCCGACCGGCGCCAGGTTGCCGATCGTGTACGAGCCGTCGGGGTTGATGGTCGTCGTCGCCGATGCGGCATCGAGCGCGAAGATCGTGCCGTTGTACGTGGCGGGCGTCGGATCGGTCGCGTCCATCGCCGCACTGACGATCCCGCTGGCGACGACGCGGATCGACTACGGCGCGTCGAAGACCAGCTGCGGATCGACGACGGTCAGCAGTGGGCTGCCGTGCGCGATGAAGGTCAGCGTGCCCTCGAACGTGATCGAACCGGTCTTCGTCGCCGGGTCATACGTGCCGGCGACACCGGTCGCGGCCGGGAAGGCAAACGGGTATTTCACGCCGGCGCCGGCGGCCGGCAAACTCGACGCGGTGATCGACGCGCCAACCGCCGGAGCCGTCGCTTCGACCTTGCCGACGCCGAGCATCTGGCCGACGGCCGAGGCCGAATAGCCCGCCAGGGTGTAGGGCGAGGTTTCGCGCGGAACCTCCCACGTCAGCGTGCCGGATTGCACCTCGAAGGCTGCCGCGCTGCCCGGCAACACGGCAGCCGTCGTCGCGACCACCGCCAGCGCGCACAGGTGGCGCGCGGCGTGTCGCCGCATGATCGTCTTGAGCGTCGTCATCTCATTGCTTTCTTCATCTCGGGACACAGGGAGTTGGGTTGCGTGCGGCACCCCGTAGCTGCGGGACGCCGCACGCAGCTACGGGAGCGTGAGCGTGAGCGACACCGCACCGAACGGATCACCGGCCTGGTAGAAGCCGGCGAAGGTCGAAACGCCGGAGGCGGCGATGCGGCCGGCGAGCCGCGTCCACGTCCGTTGCTGACCGTCGACGGCCGGAGCAGCGGCGCCGGCCGCGTCGAGCTCCATCAGCACCTCGCGGCCGGTGAATGGTGTCGCGGCGCGGCCGACGTAGTTCGCGATCACCCGTGAGCTGCTGCCGCTCAGTTCGACCTCCAGCGCGGTGACGTCGAAGTCGATGCCATGCGAGAGGTAGCGAAAGCGCACGCCGCCGCTGTAGGTGATGCGCGCGCTGCCGCTCACCGGGTCGTACCAGCCGGCGGCGGCGGGGTAGGAGTACTCGTACACCAGCGCCGCACTCGACGGCGCGATGACTTCGGTGGCGCCTGCAATCGCGCCATCGAACGCCGTCGGCGCCTCCTCGGTGTTCATGTACCGCACGAACGACTCGCGCACCCGCCAGACCAGCGGCGAGGAGGTCACGTCGACGGCGCTGGCCGGGCGCGCAAGCGGCGTTGGACCGCTGACGGCCTGCGTGGTGCCGGTACCGGTCGATCCGCCGGAGGTCGATGAGCCGGTCGAGCTACCGGTCGTGGTGGAGGACGAACCCGTCGTCGGCAGGCCGGTCGAAGCACCGACGACGCCGAACGCACCGCCGCGCAGCTTCGGGGCTTTCAGACGGCTCGCGAGCGCGCGCGCTGCGGCCGGCGTGAGCGTCGCCCGCGCCCCCGGGATCGAGACGATGCCCGAGCCGGCGGTCACGGTGTACTCGCCTTTGAGCAGGTCGAGCGAGAGGATCGCGGTGCGTTTGCCGCCAAGCTTCGCGGTTACCTGGCGCTGCGCGCCAAGCTCGATCCGCAGGTCGGTCAGGCGCGTCAGGCGCGTGGTGGCGCCGACGCGGTGCCGCAGCACCAGGCTGCCGCCTTGGCGCACCGTCGTGCTCTGCTTGCCAAAGGTCGCTGTGGTCGCCGGCAGGATGATGCGCCGCTTCGCGAGCGTTGCGTCGCCGCTGGCTGCCAGCGTGATCCCAGCGCGACCGAGCTGCGTGTATCCGCTGCCGGCAAGGTCGATCGTCGTCAGGCCGCTGACCGCGGTCGCGGCGGTGGCCACCGGCGCCGTCGGGCCTGCGGCCACCAGTGCGGAGGCCACTGCCAAGGCGACCGGCCGGGCATGGCGGCGCAGCGGGCGGCCGGATAGGGAGCGACGGGTCAGGTCAGTCAACCGCATGCTCATCCTCGATCCGCGTCGCGCAGCGCCTCGGCGTGGCGCACCAGTTCGACGGAGAGCGCCCGCAGGTCGCCGACCTGCTCGGCGCGGCGGCGCCAGCCGACCCGCGACCAGGCCGCACCGCGCGGCGTGCGCAGCTTGAGATCGAGCCCGTAACGGTCGAGTCGTTCGCAGCACGCGGCCGTTGCGTCGGTATAGCCGCCGATCTGTTGCGCGATCAGCAGCAGCGCGTCGCCGTGATCGTCGTTGAGATGGGTGCGGGCCGCTTCGGCGCGCTCGCCGAGCACCGGATCAGCGTCAGCGGCCGCGTAGTCGTCGCCGGTCACCGAATCCATCCGGCCGAAGCCGCCGACCCAGCGCAGCCGTTGCGGACGCAGCACGTAGAGCGTGAAGTCGCCGTATTTGGCGTACGCGCGCGCTGCCGGATAGGCCTCGCAGTGCGCGGCGAGCGCCTCATCGGCAGCTGCGCCTTGCGGCACTTCGACGCGCCCGCTCAGCGTGACCCGTCCGGCGTCGAGCGGATCGGCGCCTTCGGGCACCGGCGTCGCGATCGATACGCTCGCGCGCGCGTCGCGTGCGAGGTTGCGGCCATGCTCAGCAAGCGTCGAGAGCACGAGCACAAGCGCGCCGTCCGGCAGGATGCCGTACCCGGCGACCGATGACCACGGCGAACCGTCCTGCGAGAGCGTCGCGAGCGCGGCGATGCGGGTCGAGGCGACGATCGTGCGCGCCTCCTCGGCGGGCGTCCGGCGTCCGCCAAGCTCCGGCTCGCGCAACGGCAGCGGGAAGGCGTTGAGATCGACCGCTCCGATCTCGTGGTCCTGCCCTTCGGGACGGCCCAGCGAGGCGCCGATCGCGCGGGCATCGATCGCGCTCATCGCAGCACCGGTGCGGTCATGGTGACGCCGCGCGAGACGGCCGGGCAGGGGGTCGAGTGTCGCATCACGCGCTCCTGTGGATCGGGGTGGGTGAGTTCGGGGCTGCTGCCGGCGCGCCGGCAAGCCAGTCAACGTGGAAGGAGGTGCTGCCGCCGCGTACGTCAAGCACCGCCGACGCACCCCAGGTAGTCGCAAGCCGTTCGGCGCAGAGCACCTCGGCCGGCGCGCCAACGGCAACCGTCCGCCCACGGTCAACGACGACGACCTCATCGGCGATCGCAGCGGCCAACGCGAGATCGTGGACGACGACCAAGATCCCGAGTCCTTCGCCTTGCAGGTCGCGCAGCAGCCGGCCCATCTGCGCGGCAGCACCGAGATCCAGGCTTGCGGTCGGCTCGTCGAGCACGATCGCCGGGGTCCGCTGGGCCAGCGCGACGGCGAGGCGCACGCGCTGAAGTTCGCCGCCGGAGAGGGTCGCGAGGCTGCGCTGCGCCAGTGGCGCAACGCCGGTGCGCTCGATCGCCTCGCCGACGATCGCCGCGTCGGCTCCGGTCGGCCGCTGGAGCGGACCGAGATGCGGCGCGCGCCCCATCGCGACCGCGTCGGTGACGGTCAGCCCCGGCGAAACTGGGGCGCGCTGGGGCACGAAGGCCCGGGTGCGCGCGAGCTGCCGGCGCGACCACTCGCCGATCGGCCGGCCACCCCAGGCGATCGTGCCGCCGGCCACCGGCTGAAAGCCGACGAGCGCGCGAGCGAAGGTGCTCTTGCCGGCGCCGTTGGGGCCGACGACCGCGACGATCTGGCCCGGTTCGAGCCGAAGGTCGGCGCCGGTGAGGATCGGCGTGCCACGGATCGTGACCTCGACCGCTTCGGCGCGCAGCAACAGATCGCTCATTGCGCCCTCCGCAGCAACACGAGAAACCACGGCACGCCGAGGACGACCATCAGCGGCCCGACCGGCAGCTCGATCGGCGCGACGACCGTCCGCGCGAGCGTGTCGCCGATCAGCAGCACCGCGGCGCCGACGATCGCCGACGCCGGCACAAGGAACCGATGCGTCGCCGTCCCGGCGGCGAGCCGCACGAGGTGCGGCACGATCAGCCCGAGGAAGCCGAGCAGCCCCGCGATCGACGCCGCCGCAGCGGCCAGCGCGGCGGCCGCAACGCCGGCGAGCAGCCGCGTGCGCCGGGGCGAGGTGCCCAGCGACGCGGCGAGATCGTCGCCGAGCGCCAGCCGGTCCAGTGGCCGTGCGAGCAGCAGCGCGCCGATCAGGCCGGTCGCCAGGTACGGCGAGGCGGTCCGCAGCGACGCCCAGCCGTCGGAGACGAGCCCGCCCGCGAGGAAGCCGATCGCCGAGGGCACGCGATCGGGGAACGCAACCATCAGCGAGGTGGTCGCGGCGCCGAACAGCGCGGCGATCGCGATGCCGGCAAGCACGACCCGCTCGATCGAGCCGCCGCGCGGCCCAGCGCCGCCGAGCAGCAGCACGAACGCGGCCGCAGCCAACCCGAAGATCAGCGCCCCGAGCGGCACCAGCGGCGTGTGATCGGGGAAGGCGAGCAGCACGAGCGTCGCGCCGAAGCCGGCTCCGCCGGTCACGCCGATCACGTCGGGCGACGCGAGCGGGTTCGCCAGCGCACCTTGCAACAGCACCCCGGAGACGGCGAGCGACGCGCCGACGGCGAGCGCCGACACGGTGCGCGGGAATCGCAGTCCAACGGCGATTTCGTGGACCTGGGAGTTGACGTCGCCGCCGAGCAGGGCGCGTGCGACCTCACGGATCGGCAGGGCAACGGCGCCGAAGCTGAGCGACGCCAGCACGCTGATCGCGAGCACGGCCAGGCCGATCGAGATCACCGCGCTGTGGCGAGCGGCCACGCTAGTTCCCCAGCAGTTTGCGGACGCTGGTGATCGTCGCGCCGGCCCCGGAGATCGGCTGGAGCAGCGTGTTGCTGGTGGAGATGTACACGCGCTTGTTGCGAGCGGCCTTCGTCGTCCGCCAGCCCGGCCGGCTACGGAGTTGCTTGGCGATCTTGGCGATGTCTTCCGGGGCGCCGTGCGGAACGGCGATGATCACGTCGGGGTTGCGCGCGACGACCGCCTCGTCGGAGATCCGCGCGAAGCCGCCGCTGGCTTTCAGCCCGGCGGTGATCAACTGGCCGCCGGCGTTGCGCACCACGTCGCCGCCCCACGAGTTCTCCAGGAAGGCGTACGGCGAGTTGCCGACGCCGAGCACCAGCAGCACCTTTGGATGCTTCTTGATCCCCTTCACCGCCGCGTTGATCTGCCGCGTTTGGGTGGCGGCGAGCCGCTTGCCGGCCGCGCCGCGGCCGAGCAGATTCGCGATCCGCTGCGTTTGGCGCGGCACGTCGGCAACCCGGCTCGGTTCGCGCTCAGCGACGCGCAGGCCGATCCGCTTCATCCCGGCGGTTCCACGACTCCATGCCTGGCTGGTGAACACGAAGTCGGCGTCCAGCTGCGTGAGCTGTTCGAGGTTTGGGCCGTTGGGATGTGAGAGCGGCAGTCGCGGCACGCCCGCGAGCTTGCTGGAGTACACGCTGGAGCCGCCGCTGCTGACTTGGCCGACGGCGATCGGCTTGACGCCGAGCAGCGCCATCGTGTTCGCCGAGTACGGGGTGAGGGCAACGATGCGCTTCGGGGTCGCGGCGCCGCTTGCGGGCGGCGAGACGGCAAGCAGGCCGACCGCGAAAGCTGGCAGCAGTGCACGGCGGGCATGGCGACTGCCGGCGAGCGGTGGAAAGAACTTGAGCATGCGCGACGAGGCGTGAGTTGGCATTGCGATGGGGAGCGGCGCGGCCGGCGTCCAACGACAGCCAGCAATAAGGTGCGCCTAACGCCGACCTTATCAGTCGGGATTATGCAGCCGGCGTGTACGCCACCTGCCGTGATCGACCGCACACAACGCAGTCGCCGTTGAGGAGATGCGCCGCTCAAGATTCCCTCGGAGCGGTCGAGCCCCCGGATATGCGATCAGCGGGCACCACGCACCTCCTTCGCCGCCCCCCCATGTTCGCCAGCTGCGTCCGCTGGGTCGCGCTGGCGCTGACACTGGCGACGCTCGCTCCCGGCGCGGCGGCGGCAGCAGTCGGGGATCTCACGCCGATCCCCCAAAGCCCGGTGAGCACCGGTCCAGCTCCGATCGGTGTCGCGGTATCTCCGGACGGCGCATCGGTGTACGTCACCAACAGCTCGTCCGACTCGCTCTCGGTCTGGTCGCGCGACGCGACCACCGGGGCGCTGACGGCCGGCAGCCCGGCGACGGTCAGCACCGGCGCTAATCCGGTCGGCGTGGCGATCTCGCCTGATGGCACGTCGGTGTATGTCGCCAACCGTGGCTCTGGCACGGTGTCGAGCTTCGCGCGCGACGCAACCACCGGAGCGCTGACGGCCGTGACCCCGGCGACCGTCTCGGTCGGCTTGTTCCCCTGGGGCGTGGCCGTCTCGCCGGACGGAAAGTCGGTCTACGTCGCGGTCTCGGGGGCGAACTCGATCGCGGTGTATTCGCGCGACGCGAGCACCGGAGCGCTGACGGCCGGCAACCCGGCAACCGTCGCGGTCGGCACCAGCCCGCTCGCCGTGGTGGTTTCGCCGGACGACAAGTCGGTCTACGTGACGAACACCGACTCAGCCTCGGTGTCGGTCTTCCTGCGCGACCCAACCACTGGCGCGTTGACGGCCGGCGACCCGGCAACCGTCGCCGTCGGCACCCGGCCGTTCGGCCTGGCCATCTCGCCCGACGGCAAGTCGGTGTACGTCGCCAATCGCGCCAGCTGTGACGTATCGGTCTTTGCGCGAGATGCGGACACCGGGGCGCTGACCGCCGGGTCGGCAGTCTCGCTCGGCACGACGGTCCCGACGCAGGTCGCAGTGTCGCCTGACGGCAAGTCGGTGTACGTCGTCAGCCATTCAGATGACACCGTGTTGGTGTTCACGCGCAACGCGAGCACCGGCGCGCTGACGGCCCGCCCGTCGGCGACGGTCAGCACCGGCAGCATCCCGTACGGGATCGCACTCTCGCCCGATGGCACCTCGGTGTACGTGCCGAACCTCAATGCGAGCTCGATGTCAGTCTTCGCGCGGCAGATGAAGGAGATCGACCTGTCGGTCGCGCTGATCGGCGCGGCGGATCCGGTGGTCGGTTCGGCGACCACCTACACCGCGATCGTCGGGAACGCTGGACCAGACGACGCGACCGGCGTCACCATCTCGGATGTCGTGCCGAGTGGGATGGCCTTCTCGGCTGCCGACTCGTCGCCGTCGTGCAGTGAGGCCAGCGGAACGGTGACCTGCGCGATCGGCGCGATCGCCAGCGGCGGGTCGGCCTCGGTGCAGATCGCGCTGGTGCCAGAAGAGGCCGGGAACTTCACGAACACGGTGACGGTCTCCGGCACCGAACCCGAGTCGCGCAGCGACAACAACCAAGCGTCGTCGACGCTGAAGGTCGTGGCAGCACCGACCCCAACCCCGACCCCCGAGGAGACGCCGGCGCCGACGCCGACACCCGACCCAACGCCGACCTCGACGCCGGAGGCGACACCGACACCCGACCCGACGCCGACACCTGACGCGGACCCGACACCAACGGCCACCGCAGACCCGACGCCAACGCCGACCACAGACCCGACGCCGACGCCGACACCGACACCTTCGGCCCAGGTCGTGATCGGTGCGACGACCGGCGTACGGGTCGACGCGGCGTCATCCCGGGCAACGGTCGGCTGCCACGTCAGCGGCGCGGCGCTGGCACGCTGCGAGGTGACGCTCACGGCCCGCGCCTCCGCGCTGCGGCGTGCCGCCCGCGCCATCCGCGCCGCCGCCACCGTCGTGATCGGCAGCGCGACCGTCACACCGAGCGCCAACGTCACCGATGCCCGAGTGACGGTGACGCTCAATCAGATCGGCCGCCGCGCGCTCTATCGCCTCGGCCGACTCCCGATCCTCGCGACCGCCGCCGCGACGACGACGAACGGCACAACCGTCGAGACGCAACGCGCGACGACGCTACGCCTTCGAGACGCGGTGTTCGTGAGCGCCGGCTCGATGTTCGCACCAGGATCAACGGTGCTCCTGCCGGCGGCGACACGATGGCTCCACCAGCAGCTCCCGCGGCTCGCGTCGGCCCGCGCGATCGAATGCCGAGGCCACACCGACTATCGCGGCAGCCGCACAGCGACCGCACTGCTCGGCCTCGCGCGTGCCCAGGTCGTCTGCGGCTACCTGGCACGGCACGGCATTGACGCCAAGCGCACCACGACGACGCGCGGCGAGACGCAGCCGCGCGCGACCAACCGCACCCCGGCCGGACGCGCCAAGAACCGCCGCGTCGAGCTGCGCGTGACGTACCCGCGCTAGCGCCGCCGGCTGCGACCAGCTGTGACCGGCCGCACGCGCAACGAGCCGCGTGCCGCCCTTCTCACGATGCACCGGTTCTCGGTCCGGCCGGTGGGGTTGCTCTGTACACCCACAGCCGGGCCGAGTACC
>JASGGQ010000106.1:0-9209 GCA_047604965.1 Patulibacter sp.
TCGCCGTCAGCAACCCGGACGCCATCTTCAGCAGCGTCGATTTGCCGCAGCCCGACGGGCCGACGACCGACACAAACTCGCCCGGCCCGATCGAGAAGGACACGTCATCGACGGCGTGCGTGCCATCAGGGAAGTACATCGACACGCGGTCGAAGGTCATGCCCTGCCCGGCGGTTTTGACCCGCGCGCGCTGGGTCGTCGGTGGTGCTGTGGTCATGCGGAGGGGACCAAGGTCGGGGACGCCGTGGCAGGAACGGCGGCCGGGGTTGTGAGAGACGGGGAGACGGAGGAGGCAAAGCGCGTGCTGACGGTGGTGCGGGCGATCAGCGCACCACGGTGCACGACGACGCGATCTTCGGAGGCTCGGGCGATCACGTCGGCCAGCGAGGTGCCACGCACCGCCAGCAGCTCGGCCGGCGCGCCGACCGCCACCGGCGCGGGCGGCAATCCCATCGCGCGGCGCCCCTCCCGCGTCACGGCCTCCCACGCCTGCTCCGGCGTCAGATGGGCCGCCATCACGAGCAGCGCGGCAGTCTCCAGCGCGTCGGAGCGGCCGACGGCGTTGAACGGGTCGCGCACATTGTCGGCACCGGCGGCGACGCACGCACCGGCGGCACGCAGCGCCGCGATCGCGGTCAGGCCACGCGGCGGATCGGTGTCGATGCCGCGCGATTGGAGGTACAGGTTCGTCTGCGGCAGCGTGACGATGTGAACCGGCGCGTCACGCACCTGCGCGGCCACCTCGTCTTGCAGCGTGCGCCGGTGGATGCCGAGCGCGACGCAGTGACCGGCGGTCGCGCAGGGGATCCGCTCTCCGGCCTGCGCGACGGCGGCGGCGTAATCGCCGAGCGTCAACGCGGCATCGCGATCCTGATGTTCATCGACGTGCAGATCGATCGGCGCGCCAAGCTCGGCGGCCAAGGCGACCAGCTGCTGCGTGGCGAGCAGTGGGTCGGGATCGATGTGCGGTGCGCCGCCAACGACGTCCGCACCGAGCCGCATCGCGGCGCGCACCAGCTCGCGCATCGCCGCGCCGTCGTCACCGGTCGTCGGCGGGGAGATCAACGCGACCAGCTGAAGCTCCGCGAGCCCCTCGCGGCGGAGTTCGTCGCGCAGTTCGATCAGCGCCTCCAGCGCGCGCAGCTCGATGCCGTCGCCCACGTCGACGTGGCTACGGATCGCGGTCGTGCCGTGCGCAACGAGTTCGAGCACGGCCGCTCGCGCCCGCGCTTTGAGATCGTCGTGCGTGAGCGTCGGGCGGTACGCGCGCCACGCCGCGACGGCACCCGGCAGATCGCCGGCGGGGTTCGGCGCGGCACCTGCACTGAGTGCCTTATCGAGATGCGCGTGCGGCTCGACCGGCGCTTCGAGCACGACCATGCCGGCGCAGTCGATCACCTGCTCTCCGGGGATCGGCGGCAAGCTGCGGCGCACCGACACGATCGTCCCGGTGCGCGGATCGCTGCGCACCTCAAGCGGCTCGCCGTCGCCACCGACGCCGCCTCGCAACAGCAGCGTCGTCATGTGCGCCTCCTCGCCCCAGTCGCCCCAGTCGCTGCGGCGCGGGGGACCGCGTGAGCCGGCAGGTTCGGCATGCGGCGGGCCGCATCGGCGGCGAGATTGGCGGAGGGCAAGATGGCGGACATGACGCTCGTTCGAGGCCGAACCGTACGCGCCGACCGGGGCCTTGTCAGAAATCTTGGACGCCGGGCCAACGGGCCACGCAAACGATTGTCCTCCGGTCCAAGATCCCTTCAACTCCCCCGAAACTCGGGGGTTTCGCTGGTAGCTTCGCGAACGTGCATGGCTCCTCAAGCTCCCGATCCGCAGCCGCCCCGACCAGCCGATGACCCGCCGGCTGCATGAGCTGCGAGCGCCACAGGTCGCGGGCGCCCTCGGCCCCAATTCAGTGCTGGTGCAGCCGGTTGGCGCGATCGAGCAGCACGGCCCGCATCTGCCGCTGAGCACCGATCTCGTGATCGCGGACGCGGTCGCCGAGCGCGTTGTGCAGGAGCGCGGCGACGAACTCGACCTGTGGTTGCTGCCGCCGCTGGCGTACTCCAAAAGCGACGAGCATCATTGGGCGCCCGGCACCGTGTGGCTCAGCGCTGCGACCTTCTTCGCGGTGCTCGACGATCTCGGCCGCTCGCTCGCGCAGCTGCCGACGAAGCGCTTGGCGTTCCTCAACGGCCACGGCGGCAACAGCGCGATCCTCGCCGTCGCCAACCGCGAATTGCGACGCAAGCATGGATTGATGACCTTCCTGCTGCATCCGGTGCAGCCACGAGACTCGGGCGGCGCGAGCGATCAGGCCGAGTGCGGGATGGGCGTCCACGGTGGCCGCGACGAAACCGCCGCGATGCTCTACCTGCGCCCCGACCTCGTTGACATGTCGGTCGCCGAGCGCTCGATTCCCGACGAGATGGCGGCCCGCAAGCATGTGAAGTTCGGCGGTTCGGTGCCGTTCGGCTGGTGCAGCGACGACATCGCCGCCGGCGGCGCGATCGGCGACCCGACGCTCGCCGATGCGGCGCACGGCCAAGCGCATGTCGAACGCGCCGTGCGGCTCGTCGGCGAGCAGCTCGCGGAGATCGCGACCTTCGAGTTTCCGCAGCGGTGAGCGTCGGCACCCTGCCGCTGGTGGTGCGCGGCGCACGCGCGATCTGGACTGCGAGCCGCACGCTCACCGGCACCGACCTCTGGTGCTCCGGCGGGCAGGTCGTGGCGCTCGTGCCGGCCGGCGGCCCACCGCCACCAGAGGCCGGCACGGCTGTCCCGCGGGTGATCGACGCAGGCGGATGCGTCGTCGTTCCGGGGCTCGTCAACGCCCACCACCACCTGCTGCAATCGGCCTTTCGCACGCTGCCCGGCACGCGGCACGTGCCGATGCGCGAGTGGCTGGCAGTGATGAACGGGGCGTACGCGCGCGTCGGCGTCGATGGCGAACTGACCGAAGCTGCGGCGCGCGTCGGGCTGTCCGAGGCGTTGCTCTGTGGCGTGACGACGGTCGCCGACCACCATCTCACCTGGCCGGACGCTCCGATCAGCAGCGATCTCGACCTCGTCCACGGCACCGCGTCGGCGGCGCGTTCGCTCGGCGCGCGGCTCGTGTTCGTCCGTGGGACTGCGGGGGACGACGCGGGCCGTGCCGCCGCCAGCGTCGACGCGCTTGCCAGCGAGTTTGGTTCCCGGTCAGCGGATGGACGGTGGGAACTCGGCGTCGGTCCGGCCGGCGTCCACAGCGATGGCGCCGACACCTTCGCGGCGCTGCGGGAGGTCGCGCTCACGCACCGCTTGGTGCGCCGCACGCAAGCCGGCGAGCAGGTCGATGTGGAGGTCGCCGCCGCACGCTATGGCTGCCGGCCGCTGGAGCTGTTGGAGCAGTGGGGCTGGCTGGAGCCGGGGGTGACCGTCGCGCACTGCTGCGAGATCGCCGGCCCGGAGATCGAGCAGCTCGCCGCCAGCGGCGTCGCCGTGACGCACGCGCCGGGCTGCGACCTGCCAATGGGCTGGGGCCTGTCGCCGGTCGGCGCTTTGCTCGCAGCCGGCGTGACGGTGGGGCTCGGCACGAGCGGCGGCGGCTCCAACGATGGTGGGCACCTGCTGGCCGACGCGCGCCTGGCGATGCAGGTCGCGCCGCTGGCCGGCTGCGCGATCACCGCCGAACAAGCACTGACGCTCGCGACGCGCGGCGCGGCGGTCGGGCTCGGCCGCGACGAACTTGGCCACCTGGAGCCGGGGGCGGCGGCCGATCTGGCGATCTACGACCTTGGCGGCGTTGCCGATGCCGGCGTTCACGATCCCGTCGGTGGCCTGCTGTGGGCCAGTCCGGGGCGCCGGCCACGCGATGTCGTCGTCGGCGGACAGCCGGTCGTGGCGGGCGGCGCGCTGGTCGGCGCGCAGGACGAGCAAATGATCGCCGCCGAGCTTGCGGCACTGCTGACCCGGCGAGGTGCGGCGTGACCGGCTCCGCTGAATCGACCGGACCGCAGCAGGCTCCGGCCGGTGACGTCGCAGTCGGCCCGTTCGATGCGATCGTCGTCGGCGGCGGCCACAACGGCCTGACGGCCGCGACCTACCTGGCGCGCAGCGGGCTGGCGGTGCTCGTCGTCGAGGGCCGGGCGACCGTCGGTGGCTGCGCCTCAACGGAGGAGGTGCTCGGCGGCGCGCGGGTGAATATCTGCAACTGCGATCACTCGCTGGTGCGCGCCAGCGGCATTGTCGAGGAGCTTGATCTCGCCGGCCACGGACTTGAGTATCTGGAGCTCGACCCGGCGCAGGTGATGGTGCCGTGGGAGCACAGCCCGTCGTGGGTGCTCTGCCGCGACGTTGAGCGCACGCTGCAATCGCTGGCGCTGAGCTATCCGCGGGAGCTTGGCAGCTACCGCCGGCATGTGCAGGAGCTGACGCCGGTCGCCGAGCTGGCGCTCGCGATGATGTCCGGGGCACCACAGGTCGGAGCTGTTGCGCGGCGGCTCGTGCGGCTACGCGCCCGTGGACTCAAGGGGCTGCTGCGGATCAGCCGGATGAGCTGCACGGCGGTGCTGCGCGAGTACTTCCGCGATGAGGCGCTGCTCGCACCGCCGGCCACCACCGGCCCAGCGGTGTGGGGGCTGCACCCTGATCTGCCTGGGACCGGGCTCGCCGCGCTTGGCTACGTGCTGCGCCACACGACGCCGGTCGGCCGACCGGTGGGCGGATCGGGACGGCTGACCGATGCGCTAGCCAGCGCGCTGCACGCTGCCGGTGGGGAGGTGCTGACCGGCATGTCGGTCACCGCGATCCGTACCGCCGCGGGCCGCGCCGTCGGCGTGACACTCGCCGACGGGCGCCAGATCGACGCGCCGATCGTCGTCGCAGCCGGCAACCCACAGGAGATGCTGGCGCGCCTGCTGCAAGCTCCGGCTGGCGGTGGGGGCGCACGGCTCGCCGAGCGCTGGCGTTCCAAGCCGGCGGCGATGGGCTACGAAAGTAAACTCGATGCGGTCGTCAGCGAGCTACCACGCCCGCGCGGACTCACCGACCGCCACCTCGCCGCGCTGGGGCTCGCGCATCCGCTCGGGTCAACGTTCGTCGTCAGCCCGTCGCTCGGTCAAATCGCCGGTGCCGCTGATGCGGCGAAGGTCGGGCGGATCGCGCAGCGTCCGCCGATGCTCGTCAACGCGCCGTCGGCGATCGACCGGTCGCTGCGGCCGCCCGACGGTGGCGAGGTATTCAGCTTGGAGGTGCTCTTTACCCCGTATGAGCTGGCCGGCGGCTGGGAGGGCTCGGCCGAGCCGCAGCGCTGGCTTGCAGCCTTCTCCGAGCTGGTGCAGCACGGCTTCCTGGATGGCGTGCAGCGCTGGCGGCTCGTCGGCCCGCGCGACTATGAGCGCGATTTCGCGATGCCACTCGGGCACGCGCCGTCTTTCTCTGGCGGTCCGCTCGCGGCGCTCGTCGGCCGTGAACGGGAGCTGACGCGCTACCGCACGGCGATCCGCGGGCTGTATCTCAGCGGTGCCGGCACCTTCCCGGGGGCCGGAGTATCCGGATTGCCGGGCCGCAACGCCGCGCAGGTGGTGTTGCGCGACCATCGCTGACGGCCGCACCAGCTGGCCGCACCAGCTGGCCACCACCACCCAATGCACTACATCTCGGAGTGGCAGAACGTGTTCGGTCGAACACCAACTGCCGCTCCGAGATGTAGTGCAACGCGCGGCGGCGACTCGGCTGCGCCTACTGCACCACAAAGTCGCGGCGGCGCACCAGCACGAAGGCCAGCGCGGCGGCGACGAAGGCCAGCAGCGCGGCGCACAGGAAGATCGTGTCGAGCCCATCGGTGTACGCGCGCAGGTAGCCGTTCGGGCCGCCGGGGAGCTGCGCAATCAGCTGCGGCGGGGCCTGGATAAGCGCGTCGCCGCCCGGCAGCCGGGCGGCAGCTGCGGCGCCAGCGTCGGCCGTGACCTGCTCGCGCAACGATCCGCTGACGAGACTCGCCATCCACGCACCCCACACGGCTGTGCCGACGGCGATCCCGACCTGTCGGAAGGTGTTGTTGATCCCGGACGCCATGCCGGAGCGCCGCACATCGACGACGCCGACGGCAATCGACGCCAGCGTCGGATTCGTCACACCGATCCCGACGCCACTGACGACCAACCCAGGCAGCAGCGCCGTCCAGTCGGAGCTGCCGTCAACGCCGCGCATCAGCAGCAGTCCGGCACCGACGAGCGCGAGACCGGACCCCAGCATCACGCTCGGCGCCACGCGCGCGCCGAGCTTGCCGGAGAGCGGCGCGACGACAAACGACAGCAACGTGGAGGGCAAGAACCGCAGGCCTGCCTCAAGCGGCGCGTACCCGAGGCCGTTCTGAATCCACAGGGTGAGGTAGAGGAAGAGCGCGAACATTGCAGCCGATAGCGTGAAGGCAGCGAACGACACGCCGACGAACGAGCGGTTGCGAAAGAGCGAGAGGTCGAACATCGCCTTCGGGCTGCGCAGCTGCACAGCCAAAAACACGAGCAACAGCAGGGCGGCCCCAGCAAAGCAGCCAACGATCAGCATGCTGCCCCACCCTTCGGCGTTGCCGCGCACGATCCCGAAGATCAGCAGGAAGAGCGCGATCGAGAAGCTCGCGGCACCGGGCAGGTCGATCCCCCGCCCGGCAGGGTTGCGGGATTCGGGAACAAAGCGCACCGTGAGCGCCAATGCCGCCAGCCCGATCGGCAGGTTGACGAGAAAGATCCAATGCCAGCTCGCCAGCTCGATCAGCACGCCGCCGAGCAACGGCCCAACGGCGACGCCAGCACCGATCGTCGCACCCCACAGGCCGATCGCGGTGCTGCGGTCGGGGCCGTCGTAGGCGGCGGCGAGCAGTGCCAGCGCGGTCGCGAACATCGCGGCTCCGCCCATGCCTTGCAGGCCGCGCGCAATGTTGAGCCATAGCGGCGTCGGTGCGGCAGCGCACAGCAGCGAAGCGTTCGTGAAGGCCGCCAGGCCGACGATGAAGACGCGCTTACGTCCGATCTGGTCGGCGATCGCACCCCACGTCAGCAGTAGTGCGGCGAGCCCGAGCGCGTAGGCATCGATCACCCATTGCAGATCAGCGAAGCTTGAGCCAAGTTCACGGCTGATGTCGGGCAGCGCGACGTTGACGATCGTCACATCGAGCAGCAGCATCAACGTCGCGATGCACACGGCGACGAGCGTCCACCACTTCCAGCCAGCGGCGTGACCGGCGCTGGGCGGGGTGGCGGTCGTACCCATCAGCCGCCCAGTTTACCGGCGTCACCGGCGGCCGATGCACGCAGTTCGACCGCCGCACGCCGGTACGCCTGATCTTGGTGTGCCAGAAGTTGGAGACGTAGACCTGCTTGCCGCCAGGCGCGGCAGGCACGGCACGCTGAGCGCGACGACCAAGCGCTTGTCGTCGTCGCCCCCCGTAAAAGTGCTAGATTCGCGCAAGGAGTATCACTTTTGCGGTCGTTTCTTGCTACTCCCCCGATTCCCCTCGTGCCCGTCGCGGCCGCGACGCTGATCGGACGGATCGACCAGCGTCGCGGCCGCGAGGAGCTCCACCAGGTGCAGGCGCCCCAGCTCTTGCAACGCCTCGCCGTCAGCGCCCGCGTGCAGTCGATCACCGCGTCGAACGCGATCGAGAACGTCATCGTCTCCAGCGACCGCGCGCTCGCGCTGATCCAAGCGCCGGAGCGCACCGCGTACGCCGACCGCACGGAGCAGGAGTTCGCCGGCTACCGCGATGCCAGCGACTACGTCACCGGGAAAACGCCGGAGCCACTCAGCCTGCCGCTGCTGCTGCATCTGCACCGGCTGCTGCTGCGCCACACCGGCGACCCGCTCGCCGGTCGGCTCAAGCAGAGCGACAACTTCATCGGCGTCCGCCGCGCGGACGGCTCCGCAGAGCGCATCTTCACTCCCGTCGCCGCAGGCGAGCAAACGGCATGGCACCTCGAAGAGCTGGTCGCCCGCTACGAATCGGCGGTCGCCGCTGCACAGACGCCGCCGCTCGTGCTCGTCTGCCTGCTCACGCTCGACCTGCTGGCGATCCATCCGTTCCAGGACGGCAACGGCCGTGTCGCGCGCCTGGTCACCACCTGCGAGCTACTGCGCCACGGCTACGGCGTCGCGCGGTACGCCTCGCTCGAGCAGCGCATCTTCGAGAGCAAGAACACCTACTACGCGCAGCTGCGCGCCAGCCAGCGCGCGTGGCACAACGGCCTGCACGACCCGTGGCCGTGGACGACCTACCTGCTGCGGGCCATCGACGACGCCTACACCGAGTTCGAAGCACGAGTCGTCGACGGCCGCGCGCTGACCGGCAGCAAGCTCCAGCAGGCGAAGACCTACGTGCTCACCCAGGCCGGCGACGAGTTCCAGTTCAGCGACCTGACCCTCGCGCTTCCCGACATCAGTCCCGCGACGCTGCGCAAAGCGCTCGCCGAGCTCGCCGCGGCCGGCCAGGTTCAGGCCGGCCGCGGCCGCAGCGCGAGGTGGCGACGATGCTCGGCGTCGTCCCCCTACTGGTAGCTGATTTTCAGCTCCACGCGGCGGTTGAGTGCGCGGCCGGCCGGCGTCGCGTTGCTCGCACGCGGCTTGGACTCACCAAAGCTGCTCGTCGAACGCTTCGCCGTGACGCCCTTGGCCTTGAGGTAATCGCAGACCGTCTCAGCACGCGCCAAACCAAGACGCTTGTTCTCAGCCGCATCACCCTGCGAATCGGTATGGCCCTGACACTCGATCTTCGTCGCGAACTTCACCTGACTGCGCGCAAGCTTGTCCAAGAAGCTCCGGCCAGCCGGCAACAACACCGAAGAGCCCGTGTTGAACATCGCATCACCCACGATCACCGTCTCCGGCAACCGCAAACTCGTCTGCTCCGTCGCACTGACCTTCTCACCAGAGGTCGGCGTAATCGCAACATTGACCTGCACCGGCAAACGCCCAAGCCGCTCCAGCGCCTTGCGGCCCGCCTTCGTCAACTTGATCGGGACGCTCACCTTCGCCTTCCCATTGCCATCAGTGCTCCCGCGACCAACAAGCACCAACGTGTCGTTCTTCGAACCAGCCTTCACCAGCCCCAACGCCGACTTGCGCGCATACACCAGCACCTCGCACGACTTCACATCGGCGCCCGTGACCTTGCAACCAACCGACGCCGAATCCCCCTTCGCCGACACCTGCACCCCACCATCAGCAGCAACCACCGACGC
>JASGGQ010000107.1:0-9204 GCA_047604965.1 Patulibacter sp.
CTCCTAGAGGGGCGCAATCTCGACGCTCGGCGCGGCCAGCGGCATGGACCGCGCCGCTACAGACGGATGTAGCGGGCGATCAGCTCATCGAGGGTGGTGGTGAGGGCGTCGTCCGGGCAGATGCCGACGTGTACCGGGGAGGGTTGCAGCACGGTGCTCGACGGGGCGACGATGAACCCGAAGCGATCTGCGGGACTCATCGCGGCGACTCGTCCGGCGTCCGGATCGCCGTCGGCGACGCGCCGCAACCCGTCGAGCTGGCGGCGCAGCGCGTCGAGATCAAGCCGGGGATCGAGCGCGCGTAGCCGCCGCTCGTCGAGTTCGTACGAAAGGCCGAGATAGCCGGGGCGGCGCGCGTAGACGGCGGCGCCGACGTTGATCCGTTCGCCGCGTTCCGCGCGCGGCACGATACGGAGCAGCGCCCAGCTGTACGGCTCGCCGCGCGGTTCGCTCATCCGCGCTCCTGCGGACGCACCCCGACGCGCGGCCCGAGGCCACGGCGCGCCTCGGGGCCGCGCGGCAGACCACCCGTGCCAGGTCCGGTCGTCGCGGATGCTGTGCTTTCCAAGCCTTCCTGCGTGTCAATCCAGCGCCCGACGACCCGCACCCGCTCGGCCAAATACCCGCCGTAGTCATGGTTGCCCGCCCACTCGGTGGGGAGACACGCGGTGATCTGCGCCAAAACGGCGGTGGTGACGGTCGGCGCGAGGCGCTCGTGGGCGGCGCGCAGTGCGTCCAGGCGGCCGGCTGGGTCGTCGCCGAGCAGTGGCAGCAGGACGTGGTCGACGATCTGCGGGAACGGGCGGTCGGCTTCGGTGGCGTTGACTGTCGCGGCATGGTGACGGTACAACGCGGCGCCGTGATCGATCAGCCACAGGCGGTCGTGCCACCACAGCAGGTTGGGGTTGCGCGGAGTGCGGTCGACGTTGGTGGTCAGCAGATCAAGCCAAACGACTGCGGCAGCTTCGCCGGGCTCGACGCCGTGCCCGGCGTGGATCGCGAATGGCAGTGCCGATGGGAGAAAGTCGAACCCGACGTTGATGCCGGTGCTCGCGAGCAGCAGTTCCTGAATCTCCGGGTCTGGCTCGGCACGTCCGATCGCGTCGCTGAGCGTGAGCAGTGCGAGATCGGGTACGCGCAGCCCGAGTGCGCGGGCCAGCTCGCCGACGACCAGTTCGGCGTTCAGCGCGCGCACCCCCTGCCCAGCGCCGCGCAACTTGACGACGTACAGCCCATCGTCGTCGGCTTCGACAAGGCCGGGCAGCGAGCCGCCCTCGCGCAGCGGCTCGACGTAGCGGGTGATCGCATGGCGCGGCAGCACGGCCACCAAGCCTACGCGGTGACGCACACCCCCTGTCCACCGGTGTCGAGCGTCGAGATTGCGCCCCTCTAGGGGCGCAATCTCGACGCTCGACACAGCCGGACGCGATCTACTCCAGCGGGCAGACCCAGAAGTCCATCGGCGCGTCGCCGGCGCTGAAGCCAAGCGACCGGTAGAGCGCGCGGGCCGGCGCGTTGTCTTGGCGAACTTCAAGCGAAATCGCACCGCAGCCGGCCTCTCGCGCCGCAGCGATCACGACCTCCAGCAGGCGGCGCCCCACGCCGATCCCGCGCGCATGCGGCATGACTGCGAGATCGTGCACGTTCCACCGTGGCCGGGCCGCGAAGGTTGCGTAGCCGAGCTGCACGGTGCAGATGCCAAGTGGCTGCGGCCCGCTGCGCGCCAGCCACACGCGGACCGCCGCCGCGCGCAAGCCGGGCACCAGTCGTTCGCGCACCTCGCGCGACAGCTCCACGCCGCCGCCCATCGGGTCGGCCGCGTAACTCGCCAGGCAGGCGACGACCGCCGCGCCGTCAGCCGGATCGGCCAGGTCCGCCTCGGCAATCTTCACCGCTGCGGGGTCCACCGCGCTCACCTCGCTGCCTCCGGGCCGCCCAGGAACGCGGGCCTCCGGTGATGAGACGCGCCCGCCGGACTCATGCGTCCCTCGCCCCGGTGCCACGCGCCCGCCACCGATCGACTGCGGCGTACGCCAGTCCGAGCAGCAGCGCGCCGGCGACGATCACCACGAGGTTCACCGATACCGGCCCGTAGCCCTTCGCGCCAACGTCCAGGAAGCCGTACGGATACCAGCCAGACACCGCACCGTGCAGCAGCGTGTATGCGATCCACAGCAGCGGCCAGCTGAGCATCCGCAGCAGGTCGCGTGCCGTCAGCGCAAGCCACGGGCCGGCGAGCAGCCACGCACCGACCGCCAACGGCGGACAGACGTAGTGCAGCAACGTCGTCGAGATCGCCGAGAGCCCTTCATGCGAACTGTCGTTGGCGAGGATCAGGCCGTACACGACGCCGGTAACGGTGATGCCGACAAGCGCAGCCAGCCGCAGCGCCCGCTGGTACGGCGCGTCAAGGTCGCGGCGCTGCACCACCGCGAGTGCCGCGAGCAGCACCGCAACGTTGCTCTGGACCGTGAAGTAGCTGACGAAACGCACGAGCCGCGTCACCACGCCCGGATCGTCGGGCGCCGGATCGGGGTGAAAGATCACCAGCCCAAGCCGCAGCAGCACCGCCACGGCGGCGACGGCGAGCACCAGCTGCTGCACCCGGCGAGCGTGCGGGCTGGCCGCAATACGGCCGGTGCCTGCGGCCACACCGTTCAACCTTCAACCTCAACCCGAGATTCATGCTCCTGGCCGCCGGCCAGATCGCTATCGCCCGCCGCCCCTGCCGCGTCAGGCAACTCCAACTCACCGGGCACGTCCGACAGCTCACCCTCGAGCAGCAAGCGCAAACCCTCTTCGTCGAGCACCCGCACGCCAAGCCGCTCCGCCTTCTCCAGTTTGCTGCCGGCCGCCTCCCCGGCAACGACATAGCTCGTCTTCTTGCTGACCGAGGTCGTCACTTTGCCGCCTTCGGCGAGGATCATCGCGGTCGCCTGCTCGCGCGTGAGCGTCGGCAGCGTCCCGGTCAGCACGAGCGTCGATCCGGTCAGTCGCCCTTCGCCCGGCGGCGGGCCGGCCTCCTGCATGTGCAGCCCGTGCGCGGCAAGCCGAGCGAGCAGTTCGACCATCGCGGGGTCGGCAAGCTGGCGGGCGATCAGCTCGGCATTCTTCTCACCGATCCCGGGGGTCTCGGCCAGCTGTTCGGGCGTCGCGGCGCGCAGCGCGTCGATCGAGCGGAACTGCTGCGCGAGCGCCCGCCCGGTCACCTCGCCAACGCCTTCGATCCCAACGCCGAACAGCACCCGCGCCAGCGGCTGCGCCTTGGAGCGTTCGATCGCGTCGACGACGGCCGTCGCGCTCTTCTCCGCGAACCCCCGGATCCGCGGCCGGCCGTCGTCGTTCTTTTCGCAAAGTTGCTGCGGCGTCAGCTCGTACAGATCGGCGGCCGTCGTCACGAGCCCGGCCTCCATCAGTGCCGCGACCTGAAGCTCGCCGAGGCCGGCGATGTCCATCGCGCCACGCGACACGAAGTGCCGCAGCAACTGCCATTGCCGGCCGGGACACGCCGAGTTCGGGCACGCGGTGAAGACCGAGTCTTCGCGTTTGACGGTCGGCGCGGCGCAGCGCGGGCAGCTGGCGGGCGGTTCGGGCACCGGCTGGCGATCGTCGCGCTCGACGACGTGCGGGGCTGGCGAGATCACCTGCGGGATCACGTCGCCGGCTCGCAGCACGATCACGTCGTCGCCGGGGCGGATGTCCTTGCGTGCGAGGTCTTCCTCGTTGTGCAGCGTCGCCATCGAGACGGTCACGCCGCCGATTTCGACCGGTTCCAGCGCCGCGTACGGGTGCAGATCGCCAAACTTCCCGACCGACCATTCGATCGCGCGCAGCTGCGTGACCTTGGTCGTCGGCGGAAACTTCCAAGCGATCGCCCAGCGCGGGTCGCGCCCGACGACGCCGAGGCGGCGCTGGAGCGCGAAGTCGTCGACTTTGACCACCACGCCGTCGATTTCGAACGGCAGGTTCGCGCGGCGTCCAGCCCACCCGCTGCAAAGCTCGATCACGGCCGTTTCGTCGTCGACCGTTTGAATGTCGGGGTTGACGGGGAAGCCACGTTCGGCGAGCCAGCCGAGCGCCTCGGAGTGCCCACGTGGGAGCTGCGCGGTGCGGCGCGCCGGTTCGCTGCGGGCCGCGATCGCCGCCTGTTCGTCGAGCGGCTGGAGCACAAGCGCCGGTTCGAAGGCCCACACGCCGATCTGGTACGCCCAGAATCGCAGCGGCCGTTCGGCGGCCTGGCGCGGGTCGAGCTGGCGGATCGTGCCGGCCGCCGTGTTGCGGGGGTTCATGTACGTCGATTCGCCGGCTGCCGCGCGCCGCTCGTTGAGCGCGAGGAAGTCGTCGGTCGCCATGTACACCTCCCCCCGCACTTCGAGGATCGCGGGTGCCGGCCCGTCGCCGCCGAGCTGTTGCGGGACATCGGCGATCGTGCGGATGTTCTCGGTCACGTCCTCCCCGACGCGCCCATCGCCACGGGTCGTCGCGCGCACCAGCCGCCCGTCCTCGTACATCAGGCTGATCGCGAGGCCGTCGATCTTCGGTTCGCAGACGAAGCGAAACGCGGGATGTTCGATGCCTTCGCGCGCGAGATGGTTGCGCATCCGCAGTACCCACGCGCGGAGTTCGTCGGCGTTGCGCGCGTTGGCGAGCGACAGCATCGGCAGTGGATGCTCAACTTTCGCGAGATGCCCGGCGGGCCGCCCGCCGATGGTTTGGGTTGGTGAGTCGGCGCTCCGCAGCGCGGGGTGTGCCGCTTCAAGTTCGCGCAGTTCGGCGTGCAGTGCGTCGTACTGGTCGTCGCCGATCTCCGGGTCGTCTTGCTCGTAGTAGCGGGCGTTGTGGTGGGCGATCTGCGCCCGCAACTCGTCCACTCGGGCACGCACCTCACCGGGCGGCTGCGGCGACGGCTCGCCGCCTGCGGTGGCGCTCACGCGGGCGTACCTCCGGCGCAGGCGCTCAGTGCCCGATCGAGCGCCGGCTGCGGCAGCGACCGCAGTTGCTGGTCGTCGGTCCAGTGCAGGCTGACGGGGGTGATGGAGAT
This sequence comes from Patulibacter sp., assembly GCA_047604965.1. Taxonomy (GTDB): domain Bacteria; phylum Actinomycetota; class Thermoleophilia; order Solirubrobacterales; family Solirubrobacteraceae; genus JAGIBJ01. The sequence goes on from JASGGQ010000107.1 coordinate 5,042, forward strand.
CCGGCCGTTGGCGACGGCGTGTAGGTCGGTGCCGTGCTGATCTTCGTGCCCGGCCGCGACGCCGTAGAGCGCGATCCGTTCGGCCCGGCCATACGCGACGGTCGTCTCGGCGGCGCCGTGGCGGGCGGCGCGTTCCGGCGCTTCGCCGGGCAGGCGGCGCAGGTGGTCCTCGTAGATGCGTTTGCCGAAGCGCGTGACGGCGACGCCGTCGACGGCACCGGCAGGCCCGTTGACGTTCAGCACGGTGCCGGCGATCAGCCCGACCTGCGGCGCGCGCGCGACCAGTTCGGCGGCGAAGCTCGCAATCGTCGCAAAGTCGTAGCCACCTTCGTCGCTGAAGCCGAGTTTGGCGTCGCGCGCGAGCTGCGAGACGGCGAGCCCCGGCAGCCCGAGGTGGTGTGCTTCGAGCGCGGCACCGACCGTCCCAGAGTAGGTGATGTCGTCGCCGAGGTTCGCGCCGTGGTTGATCCCGGCGACGATCAGGTCGGGGCGCGGGCCGGCCAGTTCGTGCCACGCCAGACGTACGCAGTCAACCGGCGAGCCGTCGATCGCGTATCCGTCGCCGCCATCGCGGAAGGTGACGTGCCGGCTGACCAGCGGCCGGCGCGTGGTGATGCTGCGGCCGGTCGCCGAGCGGTTGCCGTCGGGGGCGATCACCATGACGGTGATGTCGGGGATTCGCAGCAGCGCGTCGCGCAGCGCGTGGAGGCCGCCCGCTTCGATGCCGTCGTCGTTGGTCAGGAGCAGGCGCACCGGTTCAGTGTACGAGCGGCACCGGGGCCCCGCAGCGCCGCTTCGCTGGTCGTCGCGATGCCGCTTCGGGGTTCGGGCGGCATGCGCGCGGGAGACCCACAGCGTGCGCGCGGGCAACCCCGGTGGCGTGCAGCTCAGCGAGCCGACTCGGACGGATATTGGATCGATTCCAGTGAGAGCCCGGTTGGCGGCGCCGTCCAGCCGCCCCGCTCGCGCGGCACCCCGTCGAGCAGGGCGGTGAACTGCTCGACGCTGCGCATCCCGAGGCCGACGTCGAGCATCGTGCCGACCAGTGCGCGGTTCATGTGGCGCAGGAACGAGTCGGCGGTGATCTCGAAGATGAGGATCGGCGACCGATCGGCGGTGCGCGGCACAGGTTGGCCGTCACCGCTTGCGCCGTCTTCATAGCTCCACGAGGCGTGATCGACGGTGCGTCGGAACCAGTGGTGCAGCGTTTCGGTCGGCGTGAACGCGGTGAAGTCGTGGCTGCCGATGAGCGCGTCGGCGCAGGCACGCAGCGCTTCGAGGTCGAGTGGGCGCCCCCACAGCAGCGTGTCGCGCTGGCGAAAGACGGTGCGTTCGCGGCAGTGCCAGACGCGGTAGCGGTAGGTGCGGCTGATCGCCTCGTTGCGCGGGTCGAAGCCGGGCCGGGCCGGTGCGCTGGCGATGATCGAGATGTCGCGTGGCAGCAGCGCGTTGAGGTTGTATGGCGCGAGCGCCTCACCGTCGTAGGCGACGACTTGCCCGCGTGCGTGGACGCCGGTGTCGGTGCGCCCGCCGACGATGATCCGCGGCACGTCGCCGAGGATCTGACCGAGCGCGCGTTCCAGCTCGGCTTCGACGGAGCGTTGCCCGGGTTGTTTGGCCCAGCCGACGAAGCCGGTTCCGTCGTATTCGAGCAACAGCCGGGTCGTCATGCCGCCCGGCGGCGCGGGGCGTGGCGGCGGCAGCCAGGGCCGCGCGGGGTCGGCTGGTACCCGCTCATCGCGACCAAGCAGGTGCCACTCCTCATACGACGTCGGCTGGGACACCCCAACCATCCTGCCGCACCCGCACGCGGCAGGCGCCCAGGCATCGGCGGGGGTTGCTCTTCGGGCGACCCGAACGATAAAGGGCGCCCCGAAGGACGCCCTGCTGGGTTACGTGTCGAACCTGCCAGCGGAGCGCCGGTCAGACCAGTTCGATGAAGACCATTTCGGTTGCGTCGCTGCGGCGCGGGCCCAGCTTGAGGATGCGGGTGTAACCGCCGGGGCGCGAGGCGTAGCGCGGAGCGACGTCGGCAAAGAGCTTGCCGACGATGAATTCGTCGTGGCCGAGCTTGCTGAGCGCCTGGCGACGTGCGTGCAGCGTGTCGTCCTGGGCGAGCGTGATCAGCTTCTCGATTTCCGGCTTGACCGCTTTGGCTTTCGCTGCGGTCGTGCGGATGCGGCCGTGTTCGATGATCTCCTTCGACAGATTACGAAGGAGAGCGCGACGGTGCGCGCTATCGCGGCTGAGCTTGTGACGGGTTTTCTGGTGGCGCATGGTAGCTGCTCCGGAACAGGGCGAGGTGGTTAGTCCTCGCGAAGCGAGAGACCGCGAGCTTCGAGCGTCTCGATTACCTCGTCGATCGACTTGCGACCGAAGTTCGGAATCGCGGAGAGTTCGCTCTCGGACTTCGTGATGAGGTCGCCGATCGTCTGAATGCCGGCGCGCTTGAGGCAGTTGTAGGAACGGACGCCGAGGTCGAGTTCCTCGATGAGGATGTCGTCCATCGGCGAGCCCGACGGACCGGTGACAAGACCGGCCGCCGGGATCGGATCGAGTTCCGCGACAGGTCCCTGACGGAGCTCCTCAACGCGGTCAGGATCAGTGAAGATCGCGAGCTGCTGGATCAACACCTCGGCCGCTTCGCGGAGCGCACCCTTCGGATCGATCGAGCCGTCGGTTTCGATGTCAAGCGTGAGCTTGTCGAAGTCGGTCTTCTGCCCGACGCGGGCCTGTTCGACGGCATACGCGACGCGACGCACCGGCGAGAAGATCGAGTCGATCGGGATCACGCCGATCGGCTGGTCGGGCGACTTGTTCTCGTCCGACGGGCGGTAGCCACGACCGCGGCCGATCGTCAGGTACATCTCCAGCGAGGTGCCCTGTTCGAGCGTCGCGATGTGCACGTCCGGCGAGAGCACCTCAACGCCGGCCGGCAGGTCGATATCGGCGGCGGTGATGACGCCCGGGCCCTTCGCAACGACCGACGCTTCGATCTCGGTCGCGTCGGAGTGCATGCGGCAGACGACGCCCTTGAGGTTCAGCACAATGTCGGTGACGTCCTCTTTGACGCCTTCAATCGTCGAGAATTCGTGGGCGACGCCCTCGATGCGAACGGAGGTGACGGCGGCACCGGCGAGCGACGACAGCAGCACGCGGCGCAGCGAGTTACCGAAGGTGTAGCCGAAGCCACGATCGAGCGGCTCGATCGTGAACGAACCACGGGTCTCTTCGACCGTCTCGCTCTTGATCTGCGGCACTTGGAAGTCGAGCATGCGGGTCCTGGGGGTTGGAGCGGAAGGGAGACGATGCGCGCCCCATGCGCATCGCCTTGAACGTTCGGAAGGTCGTCGCGTGAGAGCTTCGCACGACCTGAATTTGGTGCGTCCTAAATCAGACGCGGCGCCGCTTGCGCGGGCGGCAGCCGTTGTGGGCCTGCGGCGAGACGTCGCGGACGCTCAACACTTCGAGCCCAGCGGCCTGAAGCGAACGAATCGCGGTCTCCCGGCCGGAACCGGGGCCCTTCACAAAAACTTCGACCTTTTGCAGGCCTTGGTCGATCCCCTTGCGGGCGGCAGCGTCTGCGGTCACCTGCGCGGCAAACGGCGTCGACTTGCGCGAGCCTTTGAAGCCCGCACCACCGGCCGACTCCCAGGCAATGACGTTGCCTTGCGGATCGGTCAGCGAAACAATCGTGTTGTTGAACGAGGTCTTGATGTGGGCCTGGCCAAGCGGAATGTTCTTCTTCGGCTTGCGGCGGCCGCGCGTGGGGCGCTTCGGAGCGGGCATGATCTCCTGCTACTTCTTGCCGGGCTTCTTCTTACCGGCGACCTGCATGCGCTTCGGGCCCTTGCGGGTGCGCGCGTTGGTCTTGGTCTTTTGACCGCGGACCGGGAGGCCGCGGCGGTGACGGATGCCGCGGTAGCAGCCAATTTCCATCAAGCGCTTGATGTCTTGCGAACGTTCGCGGCGGAGGTCGCCCTCGACGCTGCGCTGTTCGACTGCCGCGCGCAGGCGGCTGATCTCGTCCTCGGTGAGGTCACGGATCTTGCGGTCCTTATCGACGCCGGTTTCGGCGAGGATGTCATTGGCGGTCTGACGGCCGATGCCGTAGATGTAGGTCAGACCGACCTCAGCCCGCTTGTTCAGCGGGATGTTGATAC
>JASGGQ010000108.1:0-9194 GCA_047604965.1 Patulibacter sp.
TACTCGGCCCTGACCGCATTCGGGATGACTCCGGCAACGGTCGCCGGCTTTCCCGTGCGGGAGCTGCTCGCCGCCGGGCAGCAAGCCGCCGACGCGAGCCGCAGCAGCAATGACGCGCTGACGCTCGGCATCCTGCTCGCGGAGGCCGCGAGCGCCGGCCGCGACAAGCTCACGATCGTTGCCGACCCGTCGCTTGGCCGCGTCGAGCTGTGGCTCGAGCAGCTGGTCGCCGAGTCGACCGGCAAGCAGGGCACGGGGATCTTGCCGGTCGCTGGCGAGCAGGGCGGCAGCGGAGCGCGTTTCGGCGAAGACCGCGTGGTGCTGCGCCTGCGCGACGCCGCCGCGCCGGCCGCCGCGCTGGACGAGTTCGCCGCGACGCTGGAGGCGCAGGGTGCGCCGAACGCAACGATCGACGTCGATGGCCCGAGCGGCCTCGGAGCGATCTTCTTCATTACCGAGCTCGCGACCGCCGTCGCCGGCTGGCGGCTCGGGATCAACCCGTTCGATCAGCCGAACGTGCAGGAAGCCAAGGATGCCACCAAGGCGGTGCTTGGCGACGGAACGAGCGAGGTCGTGCTGCCGTCGGTCACGGTCCGCGAGGCCGCCGAGACCATCCTGGGCGGGCTCAGCGCACCGGAGTTTGTCGCCGTCTTGGCGTATGTGGCGCCGTCGCCGTCGGTCGACCAAGCGGCGTCCCGCTTGCAGGCGGCGCTGCGCGACGCCTCCGGTGCCGCAGTGACCTTCGGCTACGGCCCCCGGTACCTGCACTCGACCGGCCAGCTGCACAAGGGCGGCCCGCCGCGCGGCCGGTTTTTGCTGGTCGTCGACGATGCAGCGCCGGATGTCGCGATTCCGGGGTCGCCGTTTGGGTTCCGGACACTCGCGCATGCACAGGCGCTCGGCGACCTGCGCACGTTGCATGCGCACCAGCTGACGGCGACGCTCGTCACAACCGGAGCGGCAGCGGCGGAGACGCTGCACGAACTCGCCGACCACGCGGCGCGCGCAGCCGGCGGCTAAGCCTGAGCGACGCGCTCGGAACGCTACCCGCGCTTCGCGAGCGCGTCGCGAATCTCGGTCAGCAGCTCCTGGTCTTTCGTCAACGCAGCGGCTTCGTCGTTGTCTTTGACGAAGCTCGCCAGCGTCTTGCTGTATGGCACGACGACAAAGAAGTAGACGGCAGCAGCGGTCGCAACGAAGGTCAGGAGCGCGCCGATGAACACGCCAATCGGGAAGACCGTGCCGGAGATCGTGAACGATACGTCGGAGAAGTCCGGTTTGCCGACGAGCAAGGCGATCAGCGGGTTAATCAGCGCCTCGACGAGCGATGAGACGACCTTCGCGAAGACGCCACCGATCACAAACGCGACAGCGAGTTCGACGAGGTTGCCGCGCAACAGAAAGTCGCGGAATCCTTTGAGCATGTGCAGCACCTTTCGGCACGAGAGGTTCGATGTACCCGTTACGCTAGCGCCGGCCGACCACAGCCCTACAGGGATAGGCCCCAAGCCGGTACCGTGGCGTCGGCGATGCCGCTGATCGACGTCATTCCGGCGCAGCCCGACGCCGACCGCCTGTTCGACGCCTTCAGCGCGTGGGCCGAGTCGGAGGGCCGCCCGCTCTATCCGCATCAGGAGGAGGCGGCGATCGAGCTGTTCTCCGGCAGCCACCTGATCCTCGCGACGCCGACCGGGTCAGGCAAGTCGATGGTGGCCGTCGCCGCGCACTTCGCCGCGCTTGCCACCGGCCGGCGCACCTTCTACACGGCGCCGATCAAAGCGCTCGTCAGCGAGAAGTTCTTCGAGCTGTGCCGGATCTTTGGCGCCGACAAGGTGGGGATGCAGACCGGTGATGCGGCGGTCAACCCGGCGGCACCGATCATCTGCTGCACTGCGGAGGTGCTGGCGAATCTCGCGCTGCGCGAGGGTGCGACGGCCGATGTGGGGCAGGTCGTGATGGATGAGTTCCACTACTACGCCGAGCCACAGCGCGGGTGGGCGTGGCAGGTGCCGCTGCTGCTGTTGCCGCAGGCCCAGTTCGTGTTGATGAGCGCGACGCTCGGCGACACGTCGCGGATCCGCGAAGATCTGGAGCGGCGCACCGGCATCGAGGTCAGTGTCGTCGATGGCGCCGAGCGCCCCGTGCCGCTGAGCTTCGAATGGTCGACCGATCCGCTGCATGAGCGGCTGGAGCGGCTGGTCGCCGACGAGCGTGCCCCGGTGTACGTCGTGCATTTCACGCAGGCGTCCGCGATGGAACGGGCGCAGGCGCTGCTGTCGGCGAAGCTCTGTTCCCGCGCGGAACGCGACGCGATCGCCGACGAAATCGGCGCATTCAAGTTCTCCAGTGGCTTTGGCCGCACGCTCAGCAAACTGGTGCGAGCCGGCATCGGGATTCACCACGCGGGGATGTTGCCGCGCTACCGCCGACTCGTGGAGCAGCTCGCGCAGCGCGGGCTGCTGAAGGTGATTTGCGGCACGGACACACTCGGCGTTGGGATCAACGTGCCGATCCGGACGGTCGTCTTCACCGCGCTGACGAAGTACGACGGCACGAGCCAGCGGATGCTCAAGGCGCGCGAGTTCCACCAGATTGCCGGCCGCGCCGGCCGCGCCGGCTTCGATACCGCCGGCTACGTCGTGGTGCAGGCGCCGGAACATGTGATCGAGAACGCGCGGCGGCTCGCGAAGGCCGGCGACGACCCGAAGAAGCAGAAGCGGGTGCAGCGCGTCAAAGCCCCAGAAGGCCAGGTCAGCTGGTCGGAGGAGAGTTTCCACCGGCTGCGCGGTGCCGAGCCGGAGGCGTTGGTGTCGCGCATGAAGGTCGACCACTCGACGATCCTCAACATCGTCCAGCAGCCCGGCGACGCGGTCGCCACGATGAGCCTGCTGCTGGAGCAGTGCCATGAGGATGAGCGCGGCCGCGCGCGGCTGACCGCGCAGGCGGTCACGCTCGGCGACGAGTTGCTCGCGGCCGGCGTGCTGCGCTGGCTCGACCCGCCGGACCGGGCGGGACGCCGGCTGGCGTTGTCCGACGAGCTGCAAGCGGACTTTGCGCTCAACCAGCCGCTCGCGTCGTTCGCGCTCGCGGCGATGGAGCGCGTCGTGCAGGAGTCCGAAGATCCGATGCTTGATCTCGTCTCGGTCGTCGAAGCGATTCTCGACGATCCGTGGCCGATCCTGGCCGACCAGACCAAGCAGGCGCGTGCCGATGCGGTCGCAGCGATGAAAGAGGACGGCATCGAGTACGAGGAGCGTGTCGCGCTGCTTGAGGAGGTGACCTACCCCAAGCCGCTCGGCGAGCCGCTGCTTGAACTCCTCGACGAGTACCGCGAAACGCGGCCGTGGGTGCGCCGGTCGGATCTCTCGCCGAAGTCGGTGGTGCGGGAGATGTTCGAGTTGGGCATGGGCTTCGGCGAGTATGTCGCGTTCCACCAGGCAGCGCGCGCCGAAGGTTTGCTGCTGCGCTACCTCAGCGATGCGTACCGGGCATTGCGGCGCACGATCCCGGAGGCGCTGCGCACCGAGGAGCTTGACGAGCTGGTCGACTGGCTCGGTGAGGTGGTGCGGCAAACCGATTCGAGTTTGCTCGACGAATGGGAGGCGCTGACCGACCCCGAGCAGGTCGCCGAGGCAGCCGAGCGGGCGGCAAGCGGTGCGCCGGTGCCACCGGCCCGGCCGGTGACCGCGAACGAGCGGGCGTTCCGGGTGATGGTGCGCGGCGCCATGTTCCTGCGCGTGCAGCTCGCGGCGCGGGACCGCTTCGACGAGCTGGCCCGATTGGAGCAGGAGGCGGCGTTCGCGCTGGCGCAGGCGGACGGCGGCACCGGTGGCGGGCTCACCACGAGCCCGGCGATGGATGCGGTGGCGTGGGAGGATGCGCTCGGCGCGTACTGGGAAGTACACGAGGCGATCGGAACCGGGCCAGACGCGCGCGGGCCAGCGCTGTTTCAGGTCACTGCGGAAGCGCCGCGCCGCTGGGCGGTGCGGCAGGTGGTCGACGATCCGGCCGGCGACCACGATTGGTCGATCGTTGCGACCGTCAACCTCGACGCCAGCGACCACGCCGGGGAACCGGTGATCGTCACCGCATCGTTCGGGCGCTCCGGGTATTAGCGCGCCGCTGACCAGTTCGCTGCGATCTGTCGGCGAACAGGCAGGCAGTCAGTGTCTCGCAGGCCCTTCGACGTGCCAGCTGTCCGGTCGCGTTGACCATCGGGTTAGGTGGTTCGCGGCCGCTGTCCGATAAACCGGGTGATGTTTGCCCGACTCCGCCGCCGCTCATGAGCGCCGCCAGCGCGCCGTTTGAGCTGTCCGCCGACCAGGTCGCGAGCTTTCGCGAGCGCGGCTTCTTGGTCGTGCCGAGCATCACGTCGGCATCAGAGGTCGCGTCACTGCGCGACACGCTGCAACAGTTGTTCGACCGCCGGGCCGGATGGCATGAGGGGGCGCAGTTCGGTCTGCTTGGTGATGCCGACGACGGCGAGGCGTCGTTGACGCAGCTTGTCCAGCCAGTCAACTATGCGCCGGAGCTGCGCGACACCGAGTTTCGCCGGAACGCTGCCGCGATCGCCAAGCAGCTGCTTGGCGACGCCGCGATGCCGAGCTTTGAGCATTCGATTTTGAAGCGTGCGCATGATGGGGCGGCGACGCCATGGCATCAGGATGAGGCGTATCGCGCGTCAGATGCGTTCGAGTACGAGCAGTTGAGCATCTGGATGCCGTTGCAAGATGTGTCTGAGGAACAGGGCTGTATGCAGTACATCCCCGGGTCGCATCGTCGTGGGATCCTCCCCCACCACCGGGTCAAAGGCGATCAGGCGGCGCACTCGATCGAATGCGATCGGTCGACCTTCGATCCGCAGATGGCGGTGGCGTGTCCGTTGTCGGCTGGCGGCGCGGTGATTCATCTGGGCCGAACGCTGCACTGTGCGGGCGCCAACACGACCGCTGTGGCCCGCCTCGCGTACGTGCTGGCGTTCGAGTTGCCGCCGCAGCCGGCGACCACACCCCGCGATTTTCATTGGAACGCGGGGCGCGCGTCGGCGGAGCTGGCACGTCGCCGACGCTGGCTCTTGCGCGGCGGGATTGTCATCGAGGTGGTGCGGCGTGCGCGCTACCACGAGCTGTATCGCCCTCGGCGGCTCGCGTTCGAGCTACGCCGGCTGATCGATCGCGTGACGGCCTTGTTTCCGCACCGCGTCGTCAGGCGGAGGTAGGGGGCGTGCGGCGCGGGCGGCCGGCCCAAATGTCGTTGCACGCTTCGCAGACGTCGTTGGGCACCAGGCCGGCGCGCATCAACAGCGCGAAGATCCGGCAGCCGAGACAGAAGCCGGCGAACGCTTCGAGGCCGGCGGCGACGGCAAGGATGCCGAGCACGACATAGGCGGCGGCGTCGGCCCCGGCGACGTAGAACAGCAGTGATGCGACGACGGTGAACGCGAGTCCGATCGCCTGTGCAAATCGCTTCGGTGGCCCGGGAACGAGCTTTGGTTCGGCGAGGCGTGGGGCGATGACTCGGGTCGCGAGTTGGCCGAAGGGATCAAAACGCGGCCCCCAGCCGACGCGCAGCGCGAAGCCGCCGGCCAGGAAGACGGCCAGCCAGCGCTGCTGGGCGACGATCGCGATGACGGCGGTCAGCACGACCAGCGTCGCGACGACGCGGGCGGCAATTTCGTTGACCGGGTTCGGGAAGGAGAAGGAGCGATTCACGAGCGGCTCTGGTCGAGGTATTGCGGAGGCGATGTCGTTCGGGCCCGGACCAGCGGGTACGGCGGTACCGGTGTTCCGAGCCCGAACGAACGATCGCCGGAGCGCGCGCTACAACCGCTCGATCAGCATGGCCATGCCAAGACCACCGGCGACACACATCGATTCGATGCCGTATTTGCCGCCGGTCTTCTCGAGGCCGTTGATGAGGGTGGTCGCGATGCGCGCCCCGGTCATGCCGAACGGGTGGCCGAGCGCGATCGCACCGCCGAACGGGTTGAGCTGTTCGTCGCTGATGCCCAGTTCCTTCTTGGAGGGAACGATCTGCGCGGCGAACGCTTCGTTGATTTCGACGATGTCGATCTCTTCGATCTTCTTGCCGGTGGCGGCCAGCAGCTTCTGGATCGCGGGGATCGGACCGACGCCCATGTATTCGGGGTCGAGCCCGGCGACGCTCGTCGCGATGATCCGGGCGCGCGGCGTCAGGCCGAGCTTTTCGGCCTTGGCGTCGCTCATGATGAGCACAGCGGCGGCGCCGTCGTTGAGCGGACAGGCGTTGCCGGCGGTCACGGTGCCGTCCGGGCGGAACGCCGGACGGAGTTTCGCGAGCCCTTCGGCGGTGGTACCGGCGCGCGGGCCGTCATCTTTCGTGACGACCGTCTCGGGCACGTCGATCGTGTTGCCTTCCTTATCGACATCCTGGTGGGCGGCGACGGTCACTCCGATGATTTCGGCGTCGAAGTGGCCGGCCTCTTGGGCGGCAACGGCACGCTGCTGAGAGATCGCGGCCCAGGCGTCCTGTTCTTCACGGGTGACGCCGTAGCGATCGGCGACGTTCTCGGCCGTGAGGCCCATCGGGATGTAGACGTTGGTGATGGCGCCCTCGGAACCGTTGAGCCGCGGGTTGAACTCCCACTGGCCGCCTTGCACGGTGCGCGACACGGCTTCGACCCCGGCGGCGATGTACTGGTCGCCTTCGCCGGCTTTGATGGCGTGGAACGCGTTGCGGATCGTCTGGAGCGACGACGCGCAGAAGCGGTTGGTGGTGGCGCCGGGAACTTCGAACGGCAGACCGGCGAGGAGGCTCGCGTTGCGGGCGATGTTGTAGCCCTGCTCGGCTTCACCGAAGGCGGCGCCCATCAGGACGTCGACCGTTTCGGAGAAGTCCACTCCGGGGTTGCGCTCGATCAGTGCGGCGAGCGGGAGCGACGCGAGGTCGTCGGCGCGCACGGTCTTGAGGGACCCCTTGACGGCACGGCCGATCGGGGTGCGGATCGCGTCAACGATGACGGCTTCAGGCATGTCGGATTTCTCCGTTGTGTCTCTGGTGCGCCCGGCGGTCTCACTCCACGGGCCTAACTACCCCGGCGGTCTCACTCCACGGGGGCTGCCCCGGAGTCTACGACGCCGCACGCCCTGCGTGCCGCGTGCCTGTCGCTCGCAGCTGTGCTATTCCAGGCCAAGCTCACGGACGCCGAGTTCGTCGGCACCAAGGTGGTGCGCGAGTTCATGGCGGACGGTGATCGTGATCTGCTCTTGGAGCAGATCGGCGTCGTGACCGAAGTCGCGACGCAGGCTGTCGCGGAAGATCACGACGCGATCAGGATGGTCATCGCGCGCGATCGTGTCGCCCTGGTACATGCCGTAGGCGCCGGCTTTGATCCCGCCGTCGGTGACGATGATCGCGAGGTTGTGCAGCGCACCGCGCAGAATGTCGGGAAGGTCGTCGAGCGCGTCGGCGACGATCGCTTCGAAGTGCTCGTCGATCCACGGGTCGAGTTCGAGGAACTCGTGCTCGTCGGGGTCGACGTAGAGGCCGCTGGCGGCGAGCCGCTCGGTGCGCGCGACGACATCGTCGAAGTCCCGTTCGGAGACAGGATCCCAGCCGGCGACGCGCACCCCGAGCGCGGCGACGATCGCGCCAAGCAACAGCAGCACTGCGGCGGACGCCGCGAGGCCGGCCAGCAAACTCGAGAAGCTGGACGAAAGCAGCGCGACCGCCGCGAGGATGGCAACGGCGGCGAGGATTTTCGCGACGCCTGCAACGCCGGGGCGGCTCCTCATGGGGTATCTGGCTCGGCGGCGGACATACGTACCTTTACGGTAGTGCCACGGCGCACCGACCGGTTACTTGAGCAGGTCGCGGCTGATGACGACGCGCTGGATTTCGCTGGTGCCTTCGTAGATCTGAGTGAGTTTGGCGTCGCGCATCATGCGCTCGACAGGGTATTCGGTGACGTAGCCGTACCCGCCAAGGCACTGCACCGCTTCGGTCGTCACCGCCATCGCCGTGTCGGCGGCGATCAGCTTGGCCATCGAGCTGTAGCGCGAGGCATCGGGGGCACCGGCGTCAACCTTGCTGCACGCGGTGTACAGCAGCTCGCGGGCGGCCGCCGTCTTGGCTTCCATCTCCGCGAGCTTCCATTGCAGCCCTTGGAAGGCGGCCAGCGGCCGGCCGAACTGCTCGCGTTCTTTGACGTACCCGACGGCGTAGTCGGTCGCTCCTTGAGCGAGGCCGACCGCCTGCGCCGCAGCGCCGAGCCGGCTGACTTGGAGCGTGCCGAGCGCGACGCGCATCCCTTTGCCGACGTCGCCGATGATGTTGGCGGACGGCACACGGACATCATCGAAGATCGGCTGGCCGGTCGGGCTGCTGCGCATCCCCATTTTGTGTTCGAGTTTGCCGACGGAGACGCCGGGGCGGTCGGCTTCGACAACGAACGCAGTGATTTCGCGTTTGGGTTCGCGGGCGGTGACGGCGAAGACGACGTAGAAGGTCGCGATGCCGGTGTTCGTGATCCAGTTCTTGGTGCCGCTGATCACCCACTCGTCGCCGTCGAGGTGCGCACTGGTGACCATCCCGGCCGGGTCGGACCCGGCGCCCGGTTCGGAGAGGCCGAAGGCCGGGATCGCTTCGCCGGTGGCGCAGGCCGGCAGGACGCGCTGCTTGAGTTCATCGGAGCCGAAGAGCTTGATCGGGAGGGTGCCGAGCTCTTGTGTCATCAGCATCAGCGCAGTCGAGCCGTCCGCTTTCGCGAGTTCTTCGATCGCGATGTTGAGCATCAGCGTGCCGGTGCCGGTGCCGCCGTGTTCGGTGTCGAACGGGAGGCCGAAGATGTCGTTTTCGGCGAGGATCTTGCGGATCTCCCAGCCGTATTCGGACTTCTCGTCGAGCTCGGCGGCGCGTGGCGCAACCTGCTCGCGGGCGATCGAGCGCACGAGCTGCTGAAGCTCGGTGATCTCGTCGGGGAGCAGGTATGGCGTGGTCGCGGCAAGCTCAGACATGCCCCGCACTCTACGCATCACCGCGCGGACTGGTGGGTACCGCCACAATCACTGGGCGCTTGATCGGTGTGCGCTGTGGATGGTGGATCGTGCGTGCGATGGCGGGCCCGCGCGCGCAGGCGGGCGCCAGCCCGTTGAGCACGCAGGTCCGCCAGCGTGCGTGGGAGCCGCCGCCTCAGCCCACGGCTACCCCAGGTTGGC
>JASGGQ010000109.1:0-9173 GCA_047604965.1 Patulibacter sp.
GCGCCCGCGCCCCGGCCCGCCGCCCCGGAACCGGCCGGCGAGGAGCCACCGGCATACTGGTCGGGGACCGCTGCGACGCCGGCCACGCCCGCAGCCGGCGCGCCGACGCCACCGGCTGCCGCACCGGGCGTGCCGGTCGACTTCTTCGACGCCGGAGAGGCCGCCAGCGCCTTCGCCCCCGAAGCCGCGCCGGAACCGGAGGTCGAAGCGGGGAGCGATCACGACGTGCTCGACGAAACGCCCGACTTCTTGCAGGAGACGCCCGAACACGACCGCCTGTGGTTCGAGCAGCGTCCCCCGCGCGACTTCGACTTCGGATAGGCCCGGAGTCTCAACCAGGACAAGACCGCGGCGTGCGCTCGGACGGATGTCCACTGCGCCTGTCTCTGGTTGATCGTTGGACCGATGATCTGGTCGGACAGGGATCCGGCCTCGCGAGCTGGAGCACCGGAAAGACTTGCCTCGGAGGGCAAGGACGCGCAGGGGCGGCCGGAAGGCCGCCCTTGTCCGTTGTGTGGTCGGGCACGACGATCGCCGACCGCCGATCTACCGGCGGTACGCGCGCCGCACGAAGCGCTGTTCGCGTGCCGCCGCATAGGCCGATCGCAGGCGCGCGGCGACCAGCTGCGGATTGGCGTGCGCGTGGGCGCGCGCGGCGGCGCGCATGCCCGCTGCGTTGTCGCCGGCCAGTTCGCCGATGCGCTGCGCGAGTGCCGCGACATCGCGGGGCGGCACCGTCGCATCGTCGCCGAGCAACTCCGGCAGCGCGCCGACCCGCGAACCGATCGTCGGGAGCGCCGCCGCCATCGACTCCAGCGCGGACAGGCCAAAGGTTTCGTAGGCCAGCGACGGCGACAACGCAACGCAGGCGGTGGCTCGCAGCGCCGCGAGTGTCGATGTGTCGACCTGTCCGGTGAAGATCGTCGTGCCCCGCACCTCGACGGTGGGGAGCACGGTGAGCAGCTGCTCACCAAGGATGTCGGTAGCGGCCTGCCGCGCGCGTTCAGGGCGTCGCTCGCGGCCGGCGTACGCTTGGAGCCGCCGCCGTTCAGGACCGTCGCCGGCAATCACCAGCGGCACACCCGCCTGCGCGCAGGCCTCGATCGCGGTCGGAACATCCTTTTCTGGCGCGAGGCGGCTGACGAGCAACGCGAAGCGGCCACTGGACGCGGTCGAGTGTCGCGCGATCTGCGGTGCAACGCCGCCGACGACATACATCGCGTCGGCCGGCAGTCCGAGCCCGAGCTGCAACATCCGCGAGCGGGCCGCGACGCTCGGGACGATCACCGCGTCGGCGAGCCGCACGATCTCGCGCCGCCAGCGCGGCAAGGCCGCGCCGTACACGACCGCCTCCGGCACGCTGCCACGGCAACGATGCACGACCCCGGGCGCTGTCCAGTGTCCGTGGCAGCGCGTGCAGTCCTCGCCGCGCCGCACATTCGTCGCGACCGAGCACAGCAGCCGCGTGTTGTGCAGGTGGACGACCACCGCCGCGCCGGCCCGCCGGGCAGATCGCAGTGCCGCCGGCCCGAACGTCGGGAACAGGTTGTGCGCGTGCAGCAGATCGGCGCCGGTTTGTTCGAGTGCGCTTGCGACCTGCCGCGCGCCGAAGCCGCCGGCGAGCATCCCCCGCGCGGCAGCGGTTGCGGTGAGCGCCGTTGAGTCGCGGTACAGCCACGCGACCCGTTCGCCGAGCTGCGCTTCGGCAAGCTCGGCGAGCTGCGTGGCCGCGCGCTCCTCGCCGCCGGCCACGCGGTAGCCGTGGTGCAGTGCGAGAACGGAGGAAGACACAGTGTGGCGCTGCGGTTCGGCATGGCGCCGCCCGCATAGCACCGATGATACGAGCCTTGCCTGGGGGCGCGATCGTCGTGTGGGCGGTGCAACAGGAGCGGTTGTGGGCGATCATCGGGTGCGCCAATGCCTGTCGTCCGCGGAATCCTCGAAACGCTCTTCGGGCTTGGCCTGCTCGGCTGGGCGGTGCGCGTCGCCGCATTGATCGTGGTGCCGGTCAACCGTCGTCCGTCGTCGGCAACCGCCTGGTTGATGCTGATCTTTCTGCTGCCGTATGTCGGCGGTGCGATCTTCCTGCTGATCGGCGATCCGAAGTTGCCGCGCGCCCGGCGGGAGAAGCAGCGCCGCGCCAACGCGCGGATCTTGGAGCGCACCGCCGGGATGCAGCTCGCGCCGCCGGACGACCGTCGGCCGCCGTGGCTGGCACCGATCGTGCGGCTCAACCGCGAGCTTGGGGCGATGCCGCTGGTGACCGGCAACCAGGTGCGGCTCAACGACGACTACGATGGCGCGATCGTTGAAATGGCGCAGGCCGTCGACGCGGCACAGCACTACGTGCACTGCGAGTTCTACATTCTCGCGTTCGATGCGACGACCGCCCCGTTTTTCGCGGCGCTCGGGCGCGCGGCGGCACGCGGCGTGCAGGTGCGCGTGCTGTGGGACCACATCGGGTCGCGGGGCGTGCCGGCGTACCGTGCGACGCGACGCGAACTCGACCGGATCGGCGTCGAGCACCGCCTGATGCTGCCGGTGTTGCCGCTGCGGCGCCAGTTCCAACGGCCAGATCTGCGCAACCACCGCAAGCTGCTGGTGATCGACGGGCATGTCGCCTACGTCGGCTCGCAGAACCTGATCGACCGCACCTACGGCAAACGCAAGAACCAGCGGCGCGGGCTGAAGTGGCAGGAGCTGGTGGCGCGCGTCGAAGGGCCGGTCGTCGGCGGTGTCAACGCGCTCTTTCTGACCGACTGGTTCAGCGAGACCGATGAGGTGCTCGACGGCGAGCTGCTGCACAGCGATCCACGGCTGGCGGCCACCTCGCTGGAATGCCAGGTCGTGCCGAGCGGCCCCGGGTTTGATGGCGAGAACAACCTCAAACTGTTCAATTCGCTGCTCTACGCCGCGCGGGAACGGGTGAGCATCACGAGTCCGTACTTCGTGCCGGATGAGTCGCTGCTGCGGGCCGTCACGACCGCTGCCGAGCGGGGCGTCGCGGTCGAGCTGTTCGTGTCGGCGATCGGCGACCAGTGGATGGTCTACCACGCGCAGCGCAGCTACTACGAGGTGCTGCTGCGCGCCGGGGTGCGGATCTACCGCTACCCGGCACCGTTCATCTTGCATGCCAAGCATCTCTCGGTCGACCACGATGTGGCGGTGATCGGTTCCAGCAACCTCGACATGCGTTCCTTCGAACTCAATATGGAATCGACGCTGCTGGTGCATGGCCGCGAGTTCGTCGACGAGTTGCGCCAGATCGAAGATCGGTACCGCGCGATCAGCGCTGAGCTGACGCTCCAGGAGCATTTGGCCCGCCCGTTGGGGGGCCGGATCGTTGACAACATCGCGCGGCTCACGAGCGCGCTGCAATAGCGGCCCGCATCGTGCGGCGCAGCCGACTACCATGAGCGAAGCACGGGGCCTTAGCTCAGCTGGTAGAGCACCTGCTTTGCAAGCAGGGGGTCATCGGTTCGATCCCGATAGGCTCCATCGCTCCAGAACCCTCGCCCCGGCGGGGGTTCTTGCGTTTTCGGGGGGAGGCGACGGCAGCGGCGCCGAGATTTGTAGGACATCACGGCCTACATTTGCCTGATAGAACGGCCGAGATCGGTTAGATTCACGACGATGGAGTATCAGCGCCGCGTGATCGACATGGCGCTGGACGCGCTCTTCCCCGGGCTGCCGGCCATTGCGCTTGAGGGCGCGAAAGGCGTAGGGAAGACTGCGACGGCCAGCCAGCGAGCGTCAACCGTGCTTTCACTTGACGACCCTCTTCAGTTCGAGGCGGTCCAAGCGAATCTTGATCTGGTCGTAGCGGCCAAGCCGCCGGTGTTCGTTGATGAGTGGCAGATGCTTCCTCCCGTGTGGGATAGGGTGCGCCGCGCGGTCGATGCCAGCCCGGACGAGGCACAGTTCTTGCTGGCAGGTTCCGCCCAGGTCCCCCCGGGCACCCGCATCCATTCGGGGGCTGGTCGTATTGTCCGTATGGTCATGCGGCCGCTTGCCGTCAGCGAACGGGGGCTGGTCGATCCGACCGTTTCGCTTGAGGAACTGCTTACCGGCGAGCGGCCTGAGATCGGTGGTGCCTCGCCGCTGACCGTCGCCGACTATGCCGAGGAGATCGTCCGCTCCGGCTTCCCTGGCATCCGCGACAGGCCGGAGCGTCAACGGAGCATGCAGATCGACAGCTACGTCGACCGGATCGTCGACCACGAACTCGCGGACAACGGAATGAAGGTGCGCCGGCCACGAGCGCTGCGTGCTTGGCTGGCTGCGTATGGTGCTGCGACCGCGACCGATGCCGCGTATAGCCGCATTCTCGATGCGGCCACTGCCGGGGAGGCCGACAAGCCGGCCCGGCAAACCGTAGACATTTACCGCGAGTACCTGCAACGCATCTTCGTGCTCGACCCGGTGCCGGCGTGGACGCCGGCGTTCGCACCACTACGGCGCCTGACCAAGACTCCCAAGCATCACCTGGTTGACCCGGCGATCGCCGCGAGTTTGGTAGGGGTGGACAACGAGTCGCTGATGCGTGGGGCAGGTACGCGCGTGGGTGCCCCGGCTGGCACATGGCTCGGGGCGTTGTTCGAGTCGCTGGTCACGCAGTCGGTGCGGGTCTATGCGGCGGCCGCTCAGGCCGAGGTTGGACACCTCAGGTCAGCCGATACGAGCCGGGAGGTCGATCTGATCGTCGAGGGTCGCGGGCTGCGGGTCGTCGGGATCGAGGTCAAGCTCGCGGGAACGGTCACCGACCACGACGTACGCCACCTCAACTGGCTCGGTGACGAGCTTGGCGACCGACTTGCGGACAAGGTCGTGGTCACCACCGGGCCACACGCCTACCGTCGGCCGGACGGCGTCGCCGTCGTGCCGCTGGCACTCTTGGGACCGTGAGCGAGGCTCGGGGCGCCCCGCAGGGGTCGCAGGGGTCGCAGGGGGCAGGCCGTGGAGCGTGGGGGACCGTTTGGGTCCGCACCCCTCCGAAACCTGCGGTATCCCAGGCGGAACATGGATTCCTAGACGGGGACGGCCGACGGGCGTAGGGTCGCGCCCATCATGTCGTCGCGCCGCCACGTCCTCATCCCGCTTGCGATGCTGCTCGCCGCGCTGGCGGGGTCGTCGGCGGCCCGCGCCGACAGCACCACCGTTGACTTCGAAACCGGCCCGGCGATCGGCACGCCGGTCAACGACGACTACGCCGACAGCGCATTCGTACGCTTCGTCGACACCGACGCCGGCTACCGCCCATACCGCCGCGACGCCGGCAGTCTCGCGCGCTCCGGCTCGGTCGTCGCGGACGTCGGCGGCGACGTGTGCGCCCCAGAGAACCCCGGCGGCGGCAGCTCGTGCGAGTTCGCTACCAGCGCAATGACGGCCCGGCTGACCCGCACCGCCACCTCCGTCACGCTCTACGCCGGCCTGTTCTCTACCGACGAGGCGCCCGCACCCACCGGCGTCGCCGCGCGGATGTTCGGATACGACAGCAACGGCAACCAGGTCGCCGCCAGCGGCGCGGTCGCGCTCCCGGACCACTCCGGTACCTCGCTCGTCTCCGAGACTGCCGGCTCGCTGAGTGCCACCGCCCGCAACAGCCGGCTCGTGAGCGTCATCGGCCCGCCGCACTTCACCACGCCGGTCACGATCACCAGCGCCACCGCCAACATCGCCTCATTCCGGCTCGAAGCGGTCGAAGCCGCAAACCCCGACGTGCCCGGCGCCTACAACGCCCCACTGGGGTTCGACGACCTCACGATCGACTACCCCGCCAACTCGTTGCCGGACTCCTCGATCTCATCGACCGCCCTCACGAAAGTGCTCGCCGGACTGACCACCGACGTCCCGGTCACGATCACGCGCCTCAACGGCTCCAGTGGCCCGATTGCGCTCTCCGCCGCCGGCCTGCCGACCGGGGTGACCGCGACCTTCACCCCGAACCCGCTCCCGAACACCCAAACGGATGTGACGATGCGCCTGACCGCCGACGCGGGCGCGCCGCGCCTCGACAACCCGGCCGACATCACGATCACCGCCGACCCGCAGAACAACGCGAATGTTGGCCCGGCGGCCCGCACGAGCCACACGCTCGTCACCGTCGGCAACCCGTACGAACTGCGGGCGCCGGCCGACAACACCCCGTCGGTCAGCGTCGGCGCGTGCGGCGACACCGACGTGCCGTTCACGATCCGCCGAGACATCACCTTCACCGGCAGCGTGCAACTCCAGCTCGGCACCCTGCCATCAGGCGTCACCGCGACGATCGAGCCCGACGCGAACGTCGCGCCCGGCGGCAACCTCGACGCCACCCGCACGCTGCGCGTTCACGTTGAGCCGGGCGCCGCCCTGCCCGGCACCGTCACGATCCAAGGCGCCTCAGGCAACCTCAATCGCACGCTCTCCCTCACGCTGCGGCGCACCGCCAGCGCGCAGCTCGCCGACCCGTCGGCGACCGCGTACACCCCACGGCGCTTCAAGCCCGGCACCACCGTCTCGCTCACCGGCACCGGCCTGTGCCCCGGCACCAAGGTGCAGGTCGGCCCCGGCGGCGGCACCGTCGATGCGACCGTCGCTCCCGACGGCAGCTCGCTCGGCTTCGTCACCCCACGCACCGCGACCAGCGGGCCGGTCACCGTCATCCCGCCGGCCAGCGTGAACGTCGGCTCGTTCACGACGACCGACAGCCTGACGGTCGACAACTTCCGCAACAGTGCCGGCTTCGCCTTCCACAACCCGAACTACAACTACCTCTCGTACGGCGAGCTGACCGATGCGTTCGGCGACGACGACATGTGGATCACGATCAACCCGTGCTGGCCGTTCGGGAGCTGCCGCATCAACACCGGCATCCCCGACCCGCTCTCGTACGCCGAATGGGGCATCCTCAACCCGGTGCTGCGCTCCTCCGGCGGGCACTGCTTCGGCATCACGCGCGCCTCGTGGGCGCTGCGCGCCGGGCGCTTCCCATACTCGCGGTTCGCACCCGGCACGAACCGGCCGTTCGACACGTCACCCGCCAGCGGCCCCAACAGCGCGCTTGGCGACTGGCTCGACGGCCAGCACGCGCTGCAAGCCTCGGCCGAGTTCCTGCGCGCCTACGCGCACCGCAGCCGCAGCGTCAGCACGCAGGTGACGACCGCCAACCAGGAGCTTTCTGCCGGCAGCGACCCGATCGTGACGATGCACCACGACGACGGCAGCACGTTCGGCGAGGGCCACGCGGTGCTCGCCTATGACATGGAGCAGGTCGCTGACGGCACCGACATCTACGTCTACGACAGCAACCGCCAAAGCAGCGCGGCCGGCGATCCGGGCGGCACTGCGGCGAGCGTCATCCACATCACGCAGGGCGGCCACCACTGGGAGATGACCCAGGCCGGCGGCGAGCTTTGGAGCGGCGGCGACGACGGTTCGCTCTTCATCGCGTCGCAAAGCACGATCCCGCAGAACCCGTCGCTGCCGAGCCTCAGCTCGCTGCTGGATCTCCCGGCGATGATCTTCGGCTCCGATGGCAGCGCGGCCGTCACGGCGACATCGTCCGGCGCGCAGCCGATGCCGGTGATCGACGACGGAACGCCCGGCGCGTCGGGCTTCGTGCTCGGCGACGGCACCGCGCGGCTGGCAACGACGATCACCGGCCAGCAGGGCGGCACGTACGACGCGGCCGTCAGCGGCCCGGGCTTCGCCGGCACGTTCAACGACGTGCCGAC
Organism: Patulibacter sp.; assembly: GCA_047604965.1. Taxonomy (GTDB): domain Bacteria; phylum Actinomycetota; class Thermoleophilia; order Solirubrobacterales; family Solirubrobacteraceae; genus JAGIBJ01. Next base: position 7,716 of record JASGGQ010000109.1, read on the forward strand.
CAAAGCGGGCGTCGTCGATCAGGCCGGCGGCAGCGCGAGCGGTCACGCCCTGAGCTTCACCAGCGGCGACGACCGCCCGCTCACGATCACCGTCGCGACCGGCGGCGCGAGCGGGAGCGGTGCGCGGGCGGCCCGCGCCGGCGGCGGCACCGACGCGAGCGTGGAGATCCAAGCACGCGCCAGCAAAGGGGCGACCGAATCGGCGGGGCTGAGCAGCGGCGGCGTGCTCGACTACACGCACGGCGGCAAGCCGGCGAGCGTCGCATTGACCTTCACGACCTACTCGGCGAACACCGGCCCGCAGGTGTTTCAGACTGGTCCCGTGCGCCTGACGACCGATGAGACGATCTCCTCCAAGCTTCCGCAGGGCGCCGGCAGCGTGCTTTCGCTGCGCATCAAAGCCAAGGGCGGGAAGGTCCGCACGGTCACGGTTCGCAACAAAGCCAAGGCACCGGCGAAGCTCACGGTCGCCGGACTGAAACTGCCGAAGGGCGGCGCCGGAACGCTCCACGCGACCGCGAACGTCAGCAAGCTCGCGGGGGATGGCCAAAGCGCGACGAACGTGCTCGGCGTCGTGGTGCGGGTGATGCGCGGCAAGAAGACCGTCGCGCGCACCACCCTCTCCCGGACGCTTGCCGGCAACGTCACGCTGCCGATCGACTGGAAACTCCCGGCGCTCAAGCGCGGCAGCTACAAGGTGCGACTCGATGCGCGCCTGACGGTCGGCGGCACGAGCGGAGGCTCGGTCACGGCGAAGCGCTCCGCCTCGCTGCGCGTCTCGTAACCCCGCAAACGGCACGCCGGACCACCGTGCGCGACGCCGCAGCGCCCGGCACGCGACAATAGGGGCGTGGCACGGACGGCATGCATCGCGATCCCCACGCGAGGTCGTCCCGCGCAGCTGGCCACCACACTCGCCTCGATCGCCCAGCAGGCCGCCGCCCGCGAGGTGGAGATCGTGGTCGTCGATGACGGCCCGGACGACGCGACCCGCGACGCGGCGCTGCGGTACGGCGCGACCTATCTCGTCGCCGGCGCGCCCGGCGGCCCGAATGCCGCGCGCAACCGTGCGTTTGACGCCACCTCCGCCGACCTCGTGATCCTGCTCGACGACGACATTCGTGCGTGGGATGGCTGGCTCGACGCACTGCTGGCCGCCGACGCCGAACAACCGGCCGACGTCGCGGTGCTCGCCGGTCCGATCATCGCGTCGCTCGATCCCGCCTACGCGCCGCGCAGCTGCGGGCGGCACGGCAGCTGGGTCACCGAACTCGACGAAGGCGACGCCGACTGCGACCTACGCAACGGCTGGAGCGCGAACATGGCGGTGCGTCGCGACTGGTACCGGCGCGCCGGCCCGTTTGATGAAGCGCACGCGATCGGCGGCGACGAAGAGGAATGGACCGGCCGGGTGCGCGATGCCGGGGGCCGCATCCGCTACATCGCCGCCGCCGGAGT
>JASGGQ010000110.1:0-9149 GCA_047604965.1 Patulibacter sp.
GCGGCGCGCCTTGGCTGCCGCCGTGAGGGTGTTGGAGCGGCGCCAGCTCGCTGCACCGCGCCGGCCCGTCGGCGGAGCGCCGCGATCAGCGCGTCGGTGACCGCCAGATCGTCCCAATTTGTGGCCGCAAACACCTGTCGCAGCTGCAATGCGGCGGTCCGGTCGGCGCGGGCGGCGCGGTGCAGCTGCGGTTTGGTGGCGTCGGCGGCCCGGATCGTCCGGTCGTGCCGGAGCGGCGTCAGCGCGCGACGCAGTGTCGGCTCCAGCTCGGCCGGCGAGCTGGCCGGTGGCGGCAGCGTGAGCTGGCCGTTGGGCAGCGTCATGCCGGCCGTTGTGGCGTGATCGGATCGGCCGGCGGAGCGGTGTAGTGCCACCCAGCCGCCTGCTGCCAGTAGGGCGGCGAACGTCAGCGCCGCCAGCACGTGGCGACGGCCGACCGGCCGCCTCCGCGATGTCCGGCGGGGCGCGCCGAGTTCTTGCGTGACATCCGAAGAACTGGTCGTGAAGTGTCGCGCGAGCGGTCCGGGACCGAGCTGCTCGATCGCGTCGGCGAGCTGCTGGCTCCAGGTCAGCAGCGGCGTGGGCCGCGCCGCCGGGTCGTCGGCGAGCCCGGCTTCGACGAGCCGCACCGCACGGTGCGCTTCGTCGCTGGCGGCAGCCAGCTGGAGCCGCCCGCCATGCAGCCGGCGGCTGAGCACTTCGCGGGGCGTCTGCCCGGGGTGCGGTGCGCAGCCGGTCAGCGCGGTGAAGATGCAGGCCGCCAGCCCGTAGAGATCGGCCGGCGGGCCGGCACTGGCGGCATCGTGCAGTTGCTCGGGCGCTGCGTAGCCGACAGTGCCGAGGATCGTCTCGTCGGCGGTGAATCCAAGCGTGTCACCGCCATGCACGATCCCGAGATCGATCAGGTACGGGTCCCCGTTCGGCGTGATGAGGATGTTGCGTGGGCTCAGATCGCGGTGGACGAATCCCCGCTGGTGCAGGTGGCTCAGTGCGTCGCCGAGTTGCTCGGCCAGCGTCGCAACGGGCAGCTCGGCGCCACGCGCGATCTGGTCGGCGAGCGGTTCGCCGTCGATCAGCGTTTCGGCGAGCCACGGCGTTCCGTCGGGCAGCGCTCCACGATCGAGCAGGGCGGGGATGCGCGGATGCTGCAACGTTGCGAGCGCGTCCGCGCCGCGCGCGAATCGCTGCCGTGCGGCACGACTCGCCCCGTGTTGCGCCAGCTTCAGGGCGCCGGTGCGGCCGTCATGGAGATGCCGTGCGCGGTAGACCGTTGCGCTCCCGCCTTCGGCGATCGTTGCCTCGATCAGCCAGTCGCCGACGGTGGCGTCAACGGCGGGCAGTTCGACGACACGGGGCACGGGTCAGCACGGCCGGCACCCGCAGGGGGGGCGGGCGCCGGCCGACGCCGGAATCTACCGATCTGGTGCGCACGAGTGCAATGCGAAGCGACGCAGATCGCGTGCATTGCAATTCACGCGATCGGGCACCGGAAGATGCGCGATGCTCGAACGTCGATCGCGGCGCAGCCGTCTGTCGCCAGCGGATCGATGCGTTATCGGCCGAGGCCGGCTTTCAGTGCGGCGTAGCCGGGCCGTTCGGTGCCGTCGGCGTTGAAGAAGCCGGAGTCCCAGCGGACATCGGTGCCGGGGGTGCCGAGCCACTGCCAGAAGTAGACGTACTTCACGCGCTTGTGCTGCTTGGCGACCTTGAAGGTGTAGGCGATCACGCTGGCAGCTCGCTGCGGGTTGTACGGCCATTTGCCAACGTTGAAGAGCACCCAGCCGGCCGCCTCGGTGATCCAGATATCGCCTTTGACCTGCCGCTCGAACGCCTTGAGGGTTTTGTCGGTCTTGCGGTTGAGATCGCCGTAGTTATGGAACGCCCACAGGCGGATATTTTTACTGCCGAGTTTGAGGAACTTCGTCAGCCAGACGTTGTTGCCGCCGGCGCTCGGGGCGAGGATCACCGGCGAGGTGACGGTGCAGCCACTGCATGCCTGCTTGGCGGCCTTGTAGTAGTCGAGTGCGAGCTTGGGGTTGTTGTAGGTCGGCTGAAGGCGGTAGTTCGCCTCGTTCCACGGCGAGAGGCGCTTCCAGAACGGGTAGCGGCCCCGCAGCCACGAAATCAGCGCCTTGTACTGCTTGATCGTCGGCTTCTTCGTCGTCTTGCCAGCGGTCGTGCTGCGGTCGATTGCCAGCAGCGGTGTCGCGCCGGTGCTCCGCGCGGCCGCCATCCACGCATCGAGGCTGGCCGTCTTTGCGGCGTCGGTCTGCGTATCCCATTCCACGATCCGCCGCACATTCTTGAGCGGCAGCGCCGACCAACGCGAATCGGAGAACAGGGCGGTGTTTTGATCGCCGATCCCGAAGGTCGTCGCGGCGGCCGGGGTGGTGGCCACGAGCGACAGAAACATCGTCGCGATCACAGTCGAAATCTTGCGCACGACCGCGCACCGTACCGGAGCGCCGCCGTCGTGCGTCTCCCTGCCGGGGGTGGCCTGCTCAGCGGCGCAGCCCGCGCACCAGCGCGTCATACCCCTTGCGCGGCGAGCCGTCGGCGTTCAGCACGCCGGAGTCCCAGCGGGCGGCACGATCGTCGGTGCCACGCCACTGGTAGAAGTACGCGGCATCGATCCGCGGGTCGGCACGCGCAGTCCTGAAAATCCGGGTGATCGCCGTTGCGGCGCGCTGCTGATCGTACGGATAGTCGCCACCAAGGAACTGCACCCAGCCGGCCGCTTCGGTGATCCAGATGCGCCCACGGACCTGCGATTCAAACCACCGCAGTCCGGTCGTTTCGCCACGGTTCGCGTCGCCGTAGTTGTGGACCGCCCAAACGCGGATGCGTCCGCGCTCGTATCGCTGAAACTCGGTCAGCCAGGAGCGTGAGACGCCTTTGCCTGCGAGCACGACCGGCGAGGTGACCAGGCAGCCGGCACACTCCTGGCGGGCGGCGAGGTAGTACAGCCACGCCAGGCGCGGGCTCTTGGCGGTCGGCTGGTCGCGGAAGTTTGCTTCGTTCCACGGGGTCAGTTGGGTGAACCGATAGCGCGTGCGCAGCCAGCGAATCAGTGAGCGATACTGCGCGACCGTCGGACGGGTGTGTTCGCGGCCGCGCGTCCATGAGCGGTCGATCGCCAGCAGCGGCTTGGAGCCGGTCGCCTGGGCCGCCGCCATCCACTGGTCGAGCGCCGCGAGCTTCGTGGGCGAGCTGCGCACGTCGAACTCGACGAGTCGGCGCACATGCCGCAGGCCCAGTGCGAGCCAGCGGCGGTCGGAGAACATGTCGGCGCGCCCGTCGCCATAGCCGAAGAACGGGCGTGCCTGCGCGGGGGTTGGCATCAGGGCCGGGGTTGCGAGGGCGAGGAGCAACGGCGCGACGGCCAGCATCAGCAGGCGCCGCACGCGGGGAAGCGGAGGGCCGGACATTCAGGTGCGGATCGTCGCAGCTTCCGGGGCGTGGTCACCGTGGTGGCACCGCGCAGGCGAGCCTGAGCGTGGTCGCAGTCACCGGCTGGCGCCCCGCCTGTCGCGGCGCCGAAGCCTGCAACAAGTCGCACGATGTTGGCGCGCGCCGCGCGCAGTGCAAGGATGCAGGGCGTGATCGTTGCGTGCCGTGAAGCGATCGGGCTCACTGACTCCCCGCGTCTGCTGAAGAACGCCCGATGAGCCACGGCCCCTACCTCACCACGCGCGACTCCCCACAGGTCGCGGGCGAGCCGGGCCCGCTCGGCCCGCGCGACAAGGCGATCCCGCGCAGCGCCCACGGCTCGCGAACGCCCGGCTGGGATACCCCGAACGATCTCAGCAAGTCGCCCGCGACGATTCCTGATCCCGCGACGACGCCGGTCCCGGAGGCGCTGCGGGCGGAGATCGAGTCGTACTTCGCACGCTACCCCGATCCGAAATCGGTCATCATCCCGGCGCTGTGGGCCGCACAGCGGCTGCATGGCTGGTGCTCGCCGCAGGCGATCGAGCAGGTCGGCGCCGTGCTTCAGCGCACGCCCGCCGAGTTGATGGCGGTCGCGACCTTCTACGACCAGTTCGAAACCGAACCGGTCGGCAGCTCCACAATCTACGTCTGCACGAACATCTCCTGTTCGTTGCGAGGCGCCGACGCGCTGCTGCACCGCTTCGAGGCCGAGTCGGCCGGCCGCGAATCGGAGTTCCATGTGCGCGGCTTCGAGTGCCTTGGTGCCTGCGACATCGCGCCGATGATCTCGGTCGATGGGCTCTTCATCGGGCCGATCGACACCGACGAAGTTGCCGGCATCCTCGATGCCGTTGCGCAGGGACGCGCCAGCGAGATCTTCCCCGAGCGGCAGATCAACCACCGCAAGATCGCCGACCCCGGGGCCGGCGATCGCCCGACGCACGGTGCCGCCGGCCCGCAATCGGCGCCGCCGCCAGCGGGTGCCGCATGACCGCGCCCGCCGCCCCGCATCTGCTGCTCGACGGGATCGATGAGCCCGGCCTGTATACGCGCGCCGTGTACGAACGCCGCGGCGGCTACGAGGTGATGAAGGACGCGTTGCGCCGTCCACAGGAAGGGATCGTCGAAGAGCTGAAGATCTCGGGCCTGCGCGGCCGTGGTGGCGCCGGCTTCCCACTCGGGATGAAGGCCAGCTTCATCCCCGCCGGCCAACTCGACAAATACCTCGTCTGCAACGCCGACGAGTCCGAGCCGGGCACCTTCAAGGATCGCGAGATCATGCAGAAGTGCCCGCATCGCCTGATCGAAGGCATGGTGATCGCGGCCTACACCGTCGGGGCGAGCAAGGCATTCATCTTCATTCGCGGTGAATATATGCACCAGGCCGACGTGCTCGAAGCCGCGGTCGAAGAGGCCAAAGCGGCCGGCTATCTCGGCCGCGACATCCTCGGTTCCGGCTTCGACCTCGACCTGTGGGTCCACCGGGGTGCCGGCGCCTACATCTGCGGCGAGGAGACCGGCCTGCTCGACTCGCTGGAAGGCAAGCGCGGCAACCCGCGCCTCAAGCCGCCCTTCCCCGCCAACCAGGGCCTGTACCAAGGCCCGACACTGATCAACAACGTCGAGACGCTCTCGACGATTCCCGTGATCCTCGGGATGGGCGGCGAGCAGTACGCCAAGCTCGGGGTCGAACGCTCCGCCGGTACCAAGCTGATCTCGATCTCCGGCCATGTGCAGCGCCCCGGCAACTACGAGATCGAACTCGGCACCACCGCGCGCGACATCATCGAAGGGCTCGCCGGCGGCACGACCCCAGGGCACAGGGTGAAGTTCTGGTTCCCCGGCGGCTCCAGCTCGCCGGTGCTGCTGGAGGACGACCTCGATCTGACCTACGACTTCGACACGATCGCCAAGGCCGGCTCGATGCTCGGCTCCGGCGCGATCATCGTCTGCGACGACACGACCTCGCCGGTCGAGGTGGCGCTCAAGCTCGCGACCTTCTACCGCCACGAATCGTGCGGCAAATGCACGCCGTGCCGCGAAGGCACCAACTGGACGCTGCGGATGCTCGAACGGATCGAAGCGGGCCTCGCGACGCCGATGGATCTCGACCGGCTCGAATCGGTGCAGCGCCAGATCATGGGCAACTGCCTCTGCGTGCTCGGCGACGCGATGGCGATGCCGGTCAGCTCGCTCGTCACCAAGTTCCGCGGCGAGTTCGAAGCGCACCTGGAAGCCAAGCGCGCCTCCGAAGATTTCATGCTCGGCCTCGCGCCGGGCGACGGCCACGCCTGGACCCCGATCAACGCCCTCGCGTAGCTGCCCGACCGCCTCTTCATGCCCCGCCCCCAGCGCACGCCCATCACCTTCACGATCGACGGCCGCGACGTCGTCGCGCCCGAAGGGACGATGCTCGCCGACGCCGCCAAACTCGGCGACGTTGAGATTCCCGTCTTCTGCTACGAGCCGAAGCTCGGCGCACCGGTCGGCGCGTGCCGCATGTGTCTCGTCGAAGTCGAAGGCATCCCAAAGCTGCAAACGGCCTGCTCGACACCGGTCAAAGACGGCATGGTCGTCAACACGACCGCGCCGAAGGTCAAGGCTGCGCAAGAGTCGGTGCTGGAGTTCCTGCTCGTCAACCACCCGCTTGATTGCCCCGTGTGCGACAAGGGCGGCGAATGCCCGCTCCAGGACATCTCCTACGGCTGGGGCCGGGGGCTCTCGCGCGTTGCCGAACCCAAGCGCCACTTCACCAAGCCGCTGGAGCTGTCGCCGCTGATCGCGATCGATCGCGAACGCTGCATCCTCTGCTATCGCTGCGTGCGGTTCAGTCAGGAGGTCAGCGAAGATCACCAGCTCGTCTTCCTGGAGCGCGGCGCCGACACCTACGTCGGCACCTTCGACAGCCACCCGTACGTCGCCCCGTTCAGTGGCAACATCATCGAGCTGTGCCCGGTCGGTGCGCTGACGAGTCGCCCATACCGGTTCCGCGCGCGCCCGTGGGACATCGAAGGCGGCGGCACGATCTGCACCTACTGCCCAGGGCAGTGCAACGTCACCCACACCGTGCGCGATGAGCGGGTGCTGCGCACCCTCTCGCGGATCAACGAAGAGGTCGACGACGGCTGGCTCTGCGACAAGGGCCGCTTCGCCTACCAGGCCGCGACCGCCGACGAACGGCTGCGCGAGCCGCTCGTGCGCGGCGAGGATGGCCAGCTGGCGCCCGCCAGCTGGGAGGAGGCGCTCGACCGCGCCGCCGCGCTGCTGAAGGGCGCCGGCGAGCGCACCGTCGGCCTGGCCGGCGGACGTACGCTCAGTGAAGAGGGCTGGTTGCTGCAGCGGCTGCTGCGCGATCAGCTCGACAGCCCGCACCTGGAATCGCGCAGTGCGCCCGGCCCCTCCCGCGAGCTGCTGCTCGCACTGCATGACCCAGCGCTTCAGGCGACCGTGCCAGATGTCGAGTTCGCCCACCATGTGCTGCTGCTCGACCTCGAACCGATCGAAGCGGCCCCGACGCTGGACCTGCGCTTGCGCAAGGGCGCGCGCCGGCTCGGTACCGAACTCTCGATCGCGTCGGCGCGTCCGTCGGCACTCGATCCGCGCGCGACCCACAGCCTGCGGTACGCGCCCGGTGGTCAAGAGGGCTTTCTCAAGGCGCTTGCCGCCGCGCTGACCGGCGGCGATGTCGCGACGCCCGCCGCCGCAGCCGGCGCCGACGCCGACGCGATCACCGCACTCGCCGCGACGCTCCAAGCAGCCGGCGAAGATCGCGTGATCCTGTACGGCGAGACGCTGCTGCACGGCAGCTCGCCCGACGAATCGGCGCGTGCGCTGCTGCGGATCGCCGAGGCGCTCAAGCTCGGCGACGGCCGCGACGGCGCCGGGCTGCTCGGCGTACCGGCGACCGCCAACGGCCGTGGCCTGCGTGAAGCCGGCGTACTGCCAGACGCCGGCCCCGGTCTGCGCCCCGTCACCGCCGAAGGGCGCGACCTTGCCGGCCTCGCCGACGGCCTCGCCGACGGCTCGCTGAGCGCGCTGCTGACGCTCAGCACCGATCCCCTGGCCGACTTCCAAGGCCGCGCGCGCTGGCGGGCCGCGCTGAGCAACGCGAACGTCATCGCGCTCTCCAGCTTCCTGACCGAAGGGATCGCCACCTACGCCGATGTCGTCTTCCCGCAGGAAGCCGCCGCCGAACAAGAAGGCACCGTCACGCACTTCGACGGCCGCGTGCAGCGCGCCCGCCCGGCGATCCGCCGCCCCGACGGGATCCGCGCCGGCTGGTGGGTGCTCGCGCAGCTCGCTCAGCGGCTCGGCGACCGATCGACGCTACACACCGCAGGCATGGTCTTCGCCGAACTCGTTGACGACGTGCCGTTCCTCGCTGGCTTGACGCTCGACGAGATCGGTGGCCGGGGAGCGCGCTGGCCGCAACGCGACGCCGCCGCGAATTGGCCGGCCGCGCAGGTGCCGCTCGATCCTCAGGGCGACGCGCCGGTCGTGCCGCCCGCCAACGGCGTCCTGCGCCTCGCGCGCGCCAGCTCGCCGTGGCGCAACCCCGAAGTCGCCGCCTCCCCGGCGTTGCGATTCCTCGTGCCGGTCTCCGAAGCGCGGCTCGCGCCGGCCGACGCGCAACGGCTGAAGATCGCCGAAGGCGCGCAGGTTGCGTTGCGCGTCGATGGCGCGGAGATCTCCGCCACCGCGCGACTGGATTCGCGGGTGCCGCCCGGCACCGTCGTCGCGCAGGCCGGCGTGCCGGGCGGCGGTGCCGACGAGCTTGGCGATGGTCCGGCGGGCGCTGCCGGCCCCGTTGAGGTGCGCAACGCATGAACGTTTCGCCGTTGCCGATCGCCGCGACCTACGCGGTCGAAACCTGGTGGGTCCAGGTCATCAAAGCGGTCATCATCGCGATGATCGGCTTCTCCTTGATTCCCGCTGCGGTGACGATCGAACGCAAGCTGCTCGGCCGCTTCCAGCATCGCTACGGCCCCAACCGGGCCGGCCCGTACGGCACGCTGCAAGCCGGCGCCGACATTCTCAAGCTGCTCGGCAAAGAGAACTTCCGCCCGTCCGGCTCGGCCGCCTTCCTCTTCTACCTCGCGCCGATGCTCGCCGTGATCGCGGCGGTCGCGACCTTCGCGATCATCCCGCTCGGCGGCGTCGTGTCGATCTTCGGCCAGCCGGTCGGGCTGTACGGGATCGACGTCGGTATTGGCCCGCTGTACGCCTTCGCGCTCGGCTCGATCGCCTTCTACGGCCTCGTGCTCGGCGGCTTCTCCTCCGGCTCGAAGTACTCCTATCTCGGCGCGATGCGCGCCGCCGCGCAACTGATCTCCTACGAGGTCTCGATGGGGCTCGCACTCGTCGGCGTGATCATGGCGACCGGCAGCCTTTCGCTCGTCGACATCGTCGAATACCAGCAGCAGCACACCTGGTTCGTCGTCACGCAGTTCGTCGGCTTCTTGGTGTTCGTGATCGCGGCGATGGCCGAAACCAACCGCGCCCCATTTGATCTCGTCGAAGCCGACTCGGAGATCGTCGCCGGATACATGACCGAGTACGGCGGCGGCGGCTTCGCGAGCTTCTACGCGGCCGAATATCTCAACATGGTCGTCGCCGGTGGGATCGCGACAACGATTTTCCTCGGCGGCTGGGCGATCCCGTTCTGGCCCGGCGCGCCGGACTGGCTCGCACCGTTCGTCGTGCTGATCAAGACGTTC
>JASGGQ010000111.1:0-8625 GCA_047604965.1 Patulibacter sp.
GGCACCATCACGAACAGCACGCCAACGAAACCGAGCACCAGCAGGACCGTCGCCATGCGGTGCGCCAGCGCGATACCGCCGAGCCCGCCGCGTCCCAAGTACGCCATCACGATCAGCCCCACAGCGCCGAAGCCGGCGGCCTTCGCGAAATACCCGAATGGGTTGCCGCTCGACGCGCCGTCAGCTGCCGACAGCACCGCAAGCGCACCGATCACCGTCAGCGCGACCGTCGCCAGCAGCAGCAGGTGGCGGGGGCGAACGCTCCCCGGACCGTTCGGCGCGACGGTGGTCATCGCGCGTGGTTTCGCCGCGCCGCGATCGTTCCCTGCGTTACTCAGCACCAAGGTGAATTGCGGCGCGCCAGCAGCGCGCCGCGTCAGGTCAGCCGGCGACCGACTGTTCGTAGAGCACGAAGCCGATCGTCGCAAAGACCGAAGCGACGATCCAGAAGCGCAGGATGATCTTGGTCTCCGACCACGCCTTCATCTCGAAGTGGTGGTGAATTGGTGCCATCAGGAAGACACGCCGACCGAAGGTCTGGAACGAAAACACCTGGATCATGACGGAGAGCGCTTCGATCACGAACACGCCGCCGAGCACGACGAGCAGCAGCTCGGTTTGGGTCATCACCGCGAGACCGGCGAGCGCGCCGCCGATCCCCAGCGAGCCGGTGTCGCCCATGAAGACCGTCGCGGGAAAGGCGTTGAACCACAGAAATCCGACGCACGCGCCCGCCAGGCAGGCCGCGAGCAGCGCGAGATCCTGCTGGCCGCCGATGCCCGCGCAGATCGCGGTGAAGGCAAGCGAGACGATCGCGGTGCACCCGGCCGCGAGCCCGTCGAGGCCGTCGGTGAGATTCACGGCGTTCGTGGTGCCGGCGACGACCAGGTAGATCAGCACCAGGTACGGCATGCCGCCGAGCGCACCGAGATCGAGTTGGTAGTCGACGAACCGCAGCCGCAGGACCGGCGGCAGGTGCGCGAGTTTGGTGGCGACCAGCCACAGGACGACCGACGCCGCGACGAGGCCGAGCAGCTTCGTGCGGCCACGCAAGCCAAGCGAGCGGCGTTTGATCAGTTTCACGTAATCGTCGGAGAAGCCGATCAGGCCGCACGCGATCGCCGTCAGCCATGCGCCGACGGCCCGCCAATCGCCAGCGGTGAGCACGAGGAACGGCACGGAGAGCGCGATCAGGATCACGACGCCGCCCATCGTTGGCGTGCCTGCTTTGACGTGGTGGCCGGCCGGGCCATCGACGCGGATGTGCTGCCCGAAGCTGCGCTCACGCAAAAACTCGATGAAGCGCGGCGCGAGGAAAACACAGAAGAGCAGCGCCGCAGCGCCGCCGATCACGAGGCCGACCATGGACCCTCCCGATCATTGATGAGAGCATCGACGACGACTTCCAAACCGATCCCGCGCGACCCTTTGACGAGGATCGCATCGGCTTCGCGGATCAGGCTCGGCAGCGCCTGTGCGGCCTCTGCGGCCGTCGCGAAACTCAGCACTTCGCGTGGCGCGTCGCCGGCTGCCGCCGGCGACTGCTGCGCAAAGCGCCGCGCGGCGTGTTCGGCGCGGCTTCCAACGGTCACCAGCAGCCCGACGCCGGCCGCGCGGGCCTGGTCGCCGACGGTGGCGTGCAGCGCCGCTTCGCCGCTGCCGAGTTCGAGCATGTCGCCGAGCACGGCGACGCGGCGCGGCGCATCGCGTTGCGCGAGTTCACTGAGCGCGGCACGCATCGACATTGGATTGGCGTTGTAGCAGTCATCAACCACGGTGCTCCCCGCGACCCCCTGGTGTGCCGCGCCGCGCCCGGCCCCCGGCAGCGGCGGAATCGGACCGCGCGGTTCGAGGCCGGCTGCCCGCACGGCGGCTAGTGCGGCCGCCCCATCGAGCTGCACATGCGCCGGCAGGCCGGCGAGCCCCAGCTCGGCGGGAAGATCGGCGGGCGCAAGCTCGCCACCATCGCCGAAGGTGACCCACCGCACACCGTCGCGGCGGTGTGGTGCCAGCAGCGGCTCGCCAGCCGGCACGACCGCCACCCCATCCGGCGGCAGGTGATCGAGCAAGCTCCCCTTCTCTCGGGCAATCGCTTCGATGCTGCCCAGCAGCTCCAGGTGCGCGGGGCCGACGTTGACCACCACCCCGATGTCCGGCTCGGCGATCTCGCACAGTTCGGCGATCTGGCCGCGGCCGCGCATCCCCATCTCGAGCACGAGCAGCTGGGTTCCGGCCGGCGCGCCGAGGATCGTCAGCGGCAGGCCGATCTCGGTGTTGAAGTTGGCGGCGGTCGCGTGCGTGGCAACGACGCTGCGGCCCATCGCGGCGATCAGCTCTTTGGTGGTCGTCTTGCCGGTCGAGCCGGTCACGCCGATCACCGTCGCGCCGAGCGCGCGGCGCCACGCGGCCGCGAGCCGTTGCAACGCGCGCAGCGGATCGTCGGCGGCGAGCAGCACCGCACCGGCCGGCACGCTCCCCGCCGCCGCCAGCCCATCAAGATGCGGCGCGCGAGCGAGTACGCCCCACGCGCCGCGCGCCAGCGCGTCACCAGCGAACTGGCCACCGTCGAGCTTCGCGCCCGGCAGCCCCACGAAGAGCGCGCCCGGCGTGGCGTCGCTCGATCCGATCACGGCGTGCGTCGGTCCGTGAGCCGGCGTCGTTGCGTCGTGGGCCCGGAGTTGCGCGCCGGCGGCGTGCGCGATCTGGTGTGGCGTCCAGTCGATCATCGGCCGGCACCGGCCGTCAGCAGCTCACGCGCGACCTGCGCGTCATCGAACGGATGCGTGACGCCCGCGATCGTCTGCCCTTGCTCGTGGCCTTTGCCCGCGATCACGACGACATCGCCGGGCTGCGCTTGCTCAAACGCCTGCGCGATCGCAGCGCGACGGTCGACAATCGCCTGATGCGGGCCGTCGATCGCGGCGATCACGTCGTCGATGATCGCCTGCGGCGCTTCGCTGCGCGGGTTGTCGCTGGTCACGATCACCACGTCGGCGCGCCGCGCGACGGCTCGGCCCATCTCTGGGCGCTTGCCGCGGTCGCGGTCGCCGCCGCAGCCGAACACGCAGAGCACCCGTTGGCCGGTCAACGTGCGCGCCGCATCGAGTACGCGTTCCAATGCGTCAGGCGTATGGGCGTAGTCGACGAACACGGCGAACGGCTGCCCGGCGTCGATCCGCTCCATCCGCCCTGGTGCGACCGGCGCGCCGGGCAGCGCTGCGCACGCATCGCGAAGATCAATCCCGAGCTGTGCGGCGATGCCGAGTGCCGTCAGCGCGTTGCGCACGTTGAAGCGGCCGGGCAGCGGGACGCGGGTGCGGTGCCCGCCGACAGCGAAGCTCGTGCCGGCGGCGTCCGGTGCCAGCGCGGTCGCGTGCAGCTGCGCCGATCGGTCGTCGATCGAGACGGTCAGTGCTTGCGGGAACTCAGCGGCCAGCCGCCGGCCGTACTCGTCGTCGAGATCGACGACGGCGTGCTGTGGGGCGGCGGCGATCAGTTGCCGCTTGGCCTGGAAGTACTCCTCGAGCGTCGGATGAAAATCGAGGTGGTCGCGCGAGAGATTGGTGAACGCGACGGCGGCCCACTCGATCGCGTCGGCGCGGTGCAGCGTCATCGCGTGGCTCGACACCTCCATCACGCAGGCGGTGTCACCAGCGGCGAGCATCGCAGCAAAGAGCGCTTGGAGATCTGGCGCTTCGGGGGTCGTGCGACCGCCGGCTTGCCGTGTGCCGCCGACGATCTGCTCGACGGTGCCGATCAGCCCGCTCTGGTGGCCGGCCGCCGCCAGGAGATGGCGCACCAGGTAGGTGCTGGTCGTTTTGCCGTTCGTGCCGGTGATGCCGACGGTCCGCAGCCGGCGGGTCGGCTCGCCAGCGAGCAGGGCGGCGGCCGGTGCCGTTGCAGCCCGCGCGTCGCCGACGACGAGCTGCGACACGTCGAGCGCAAGTCGGCGTTCGACCAGCAACGCCGCCGCGCCACGCTCCACGGCATCCTCCGCGAAATCGTGGCCGTCGGCGGTAAAGCCGGGGATCGCGCAGAACAGGTCGCCGGGCTGCACGGCGCGCGAGTCGATCCGCGCCGAGCCGAGTGGCCGTTGCCGATCTCCATGCACAACGCCGAGTCCGGCAAGGTCACCGAGGGACGCCATCAGAGACATTCCAGCAGGCCGGGAGGATGGGCCCCGCCGTCACGCTCCGCTCGTGCTGCGTTGGGTCGTGCTCGATGCCGTGTCGGTCGGCACCGCCAGGTAGTTGAGTGTCCACCGCATCAGGTCTTTGAAGGCCGGGCCGGCGACCTCGGCGCCATAGTAGGCGCCGCGGGACGGCTTATCGATCACGACGGCGATCACGACACGCGGCCGATCGGCCGGCGCCATGCCGATGAACGAGGCGGTGTACAACGAGTGCGAATACTCTCCGGTCGCCGGATCAACGTGCTGCGCGGTGCCGGTCTTGCCAGCGATCTCGTACCCGGGGATCGTGAGTTGCGCGCCGGTGCCTCCGGCTTCGGTCACGCGCTTGAGCATCTGGCGGATCTCGGTCGCCGTTCGGACGCTGACGACCCGCTCGGCTTGCGCTTGCGGCTGGCGCTGCCCATCGATCTCGTCGATCAGCGTCGGCTGTTCGCGCACGCCGTCGTTGGCGAGCGTCGCGTAGGCGCTGGCGAGCTGCATCGGCGTCACCAGTTCGCCTTGGCCGATCGGCAGGTTGCCGATCGAACTGCCGGAGTAGTCCTGCGGGTCAAGCAGCCGGCCTCGCTGCTCACCTGGGACTTCGACGCCGGTCGGTTGACCGAAGCCGAACTTGCGAATCCACTGATCGAAGCGGGTCGCGCCGAGCCGGTCGCGAGCAATCTGAATCGTGCCGACGTTGCTGGACTTCGCGAGGATGTCGCTGGGCGTCATCGTTTCGGTGCCGTGCTCCTCGGCATCCTCGATGCGCTGATCGGCGACCTGGATCGCGTACGGCACGATGAAGCTCGAACTTGGCGTGATCGCCCGGGTTTCCAATGCGCCGGCGACAGTGAACGGCTTGAAGGTCGAGCCCGGTTCGTAGTTGAAGCCGGTCGCGGTGATCTGGCGGGCCTCCTCTGGCGCGTCGGTCGGGTTGTTCGCGTCGACCTTCGGCCAACTGGCCATCGCCAGCACCTTGCCGGTCGTCGGCTGCATCACGATCGCCGTGCCGGATGCGGCGCCGAACATCGAGCCGTACTTCGCGAGGTCTTGTTCGGCGCGAGCTTGGATCAGCGCGTCGATCGTGAGCTTCACGCTCTTGCCGGGCTGCGTCGCCCGTTCGTCTTTGACGTACACGACGCGGGCGTCGTCACCGCCGCGCCCCCACACCAGCAGCCGTTTGCCGTCGCGTCCGCGTAGCGTCTGCTCCATCGAGAGTTCCAGGCCGGCGAGACCTTTGCCGTCGATACCCGAGAAGCCGATCAGCTGCGAGGCGACCGTCTCCTGCGGGTAGGAGCGGCGGGTCGTCGGCGATACGGTGATACCTGGCAAGCGCAATGCCGAAATCTTCTTCGCTTGATCGCCGGGAACGAGGCGCGCGATCCACGCGAACCCGTCGTCGCTGCTGAGCTTGACGCGCAGCTTGGCCTCGTCGACCCCGAGGATCGGCGCGAGTTTCGCGGCGGTGCCAACCGGATCCTTGACGACGATCGGCGAGGCGGAGATGTCGGCCGCCGCCTCGGAGATCGCGAGCACGCGGCCGGTGCGATCGGTAATCGTGCCGCGCGGCGCGGCAACCGTCTCCGGTTGGCGGCCTTCTGCGAGCTTGGCTTGTAGCGACCCGCGTTGAACGGTCGTCAGCTCGGCCGCGCGCGCCCACGCCGCACCGAACAGCATCAGGACCACCAGGCCCAGGATCCGCAGGCGGCGGTCCTGCGTCACGGAGTCGTCGTGGTGGGGCTGGCGATGACGGTGCTGGCGGATGCCGTGGAGGTGGCGGTGGAGGCCGTCGGTGTGGTCGGTTTGACGCCGCCAACCGGCGTGACCGGCTGGGACCGCAGGATCTGCGCGGCGCGCGCGGCGATCTTGGTGCGGTCGCCGGTTTCGAGGTAGGTCACGTCGACCGGGTCCGGTTCGATCAGTTGCTGGCGCTCCGCCTCATCATCGATCCGTGCGCTGGTGACGAGCGAACTGATGCGCTCCTTCTGCGCGACCGTTGCCTGTTGAAGCCGCGAGATCTGGCCGAGATCGCGGCCGATTTGTTCGTTCATCTGCGTCACGCGAATTTGTGCGGCGACCACGACGCCAACGGTCAACACGATCGCGACGAGCGCGGAGAGCACGACGGCGGCCGTGCTCAGGCGGCGGCGACTACCACGCTCGGATTGCGCGGCGGTGCCCGTCAGCACGACAAGCCGGCGCGGCGCATGCTGCTGAGGGCTCTGCCGAACCTCCGGGATCGCAGCTTCGGCGCTCACCGTTGCCGGGGCGCTCGCTCGGCCCGCGACCGTCGGCACGCGCAGGTCGACGCCGCGTGGCGTGACGCCATCGGCGCGTACCGGCACCTCCGGGCGCGTGCGCGCCGCCGCCGGACGACCGGCGCGAGCTGCCGGTCGTGGGGTGCCGCCACGCGGCTGCGGTGTGCGCGCCGGTATCGCCGCAGTCCGCACGGCAGGTGGATCGTTCGCGGTTCGCGGTGTACTCGCCGGGCGCGGCGGCGCAGCGACCGGCGCCAGGTCACCCGGGCGTTCGACAGCGATCGGCTCCGGTGAAACGGTCGGCGGCTGCGCGGGCGGCTGCTGCGGTGCCGGACGGGAGATCCCACCGGCTGGCCCGCTGACGCGGCGACTGATGCGCAGCGCGGCTTCGCGGCGCGCGAGGTTGCGCTCCAACGAACGCCGTTGCTGTCCGGCGGCGTTGCCGGGGCGCGTAGCGCTACCCGCGCGACGTGGACGCGACGACGACGCTGCGGCGCGCGCGGCATCGAACTGCTCCTGAACACGCACGGCGGTCATCGCGCCTCCCTCAGCTTGCGGGCCGCGCGCAACTTCGCCGAGCGCGATCGTGGGTTGGCTGCCGATTCTTCACGGCCGGCAACCACCGGCCGGCCGCTGAGCAGCTCCGCTTCCGGCTCCCCACCGCAGCGGCATTCCGGCAGCTCCGGCGGACAGATACACGCCTTGCCGAGCGGCGCCAAAAACTGCTTGACGCGGCGATCTTCGAGCGAATGAAAGCTGATGACGGCGAGCCGGCCACCCGGCCGCAGCAGCCGCCACGCGACCGGCAGTGCCGCGTCAACCTGATCGAGCTCGCCGTTGACGACGATCCGCAACGCTTGAAAGACGCGCTTGGCGGGATGTCCACCACCGAGCCGCAGGTGTACGGGAACCGCCGCTTCGATGAGTTCGACGAGTTGACCGGTCGTCGAGATCGGAGCGTCCGTTCGGGCACGCTCGATCGCCGTGGCGATCTGGCCAGCATGCTTTTCCTCTCCGAGCTGCTTGAAGGCGCGTGCGAGGTCGCGGCGCGGCCATTCGGCGACGATCCGGCTGGCGTCGAGCTGCTGCGCGGGGTCCATCCGCATGTCCAGCGGCGCGTCGCGCGAGTAGGAGAAGCCACGGTCGGTGTCGTCGATCTGAGGGGAGCTGACGCCGAGGTCGAACAGCACGCCGTCGGCGGTGACTGATTCGCACTCCAGCTCGCCGAGTCCTGTCGCGAAGTCGGCCGCCGCAAAGCGCGTGGCGCATGCGACCTCATCGGCGAATGTGTCGAAGCGGCGGCGAGCCTCTGGATCGCGGTCAATTGCGATGAGCGTGCCGGCGGCACCGATCCGCGCGGCGATCGCGCGCGAGTGCCCGCCTGCGCCGAAGGTCGCGTCGATCACGACGTCCCCAGGCTGCGGATCGAGCAGCGCAAGCGCCTCCTCCAGCAGCACCGGAACGTGCATGGTCATCACGCCCCGGCTCCTGCCAGCGGCGAGAGTTGCGCGGTAATCTGACCGACGGCTGCCGGCAGGCCGGCTTCCATCTGCTCCCAGCGCGTGCGGTCCCACAGTTCGATGCAGCGGCCGGTGCCGACGAGCACGACCTCTTTGTCGAGTCCGGCGTGCGCCAAGAGCTGCGCGGTAAGTCCGACGCGCCCGACTTTGTCGAGCATCGTGTCGAAGGCGGAGCCCTGCATCAGTCGCAGTGTCTGCCGTAGCTCGGACGACATCGCCGCGTAGTTCTGCGTCGCGGCGTCGACATGCGCTTCGTATTCGTCGATCCGCCACAGCTCGACGCACGGATCGACGCCTTTGACGGCGACGAGGCCCTCGGCGAAATCGTCGCGGAAGCGGGACGGAATCGTCAGGCGGTGCTTGACATCGAGCGTGTGCTGATAGGTGCCGCGGAACGCCATGGAAAGAGATGAGCCGGAGTGGAGGGGTGGGAGGAGCCCCTCCACTCCGGCTCGCGTTGCCACCTTATCCCACTTTCTCCCACCCAGCAATACTTCTCTCCCACTTGGACTCTTGTTCGAGCCAAGGCTGCCGGCGGCGTCGCTGAATAGCAGGGATTTTCCCCCTGATGCAGCGGAGGTTGCAGAATCTGCCTCCCAGCGGTGACGCGAGTGAAACGTTCCCCGCGACGCCACGCTCCCCTTCCATCACCGCCGCAAAGGGCGAGATCCTGCAC
>JASGGQ010000112.1:0-8519 GCA_047604965.1 Patulibacter sp.
CGCGGCGAAGCGCCCACCGGCCGGGCCGCATTCGCGTCTGCCGCCAACCGCGTTTCTTCGGTTTCGGCGTCGCGTTTCGTCGGTTTGGTCGTCGCGTTTCTTCGGTGTCGGCGTCGCGTTTCTTCGGTTTCGAGGGTAGGATCGGTGCCATGACGCTGACTCCCAGGCACTTGCTTCCACTGGGGCGCGACCTGCTGGCGACCTTTCCGGCGGTGGTTGTGCAAGGCGCCCGGCAGGTCGGCAAGAGCACCTTCGCCGCGATGCTGACCGAGGCCCGGGCGCACCACACCGTCACGCTCGATCACGAACCGACGCGCACCACCGCGCTCGACGACCCGCACGCCTTCGTCACCCAATACCCGGAACGGACGCTCGTGATCGACGAGATTCAGCGTGCCCCGCAGCTCCTGCTCGCGATCAAGGCGGCGATCGATGCCGACCGGCGTCCAGGCCGGTTCCTGCTCACCGGCTCGTCAGAGCTGCTGCGCACCGGGCGCGCGCCCGACTCCCTCGCCGGCCGCGCCGTCTCGCTGCATCTCCACGGCTTCAGCCAGGGCGAACTTGCCGGGCAGCGCGAAGACTTCGCGCACTGGCTGCGCCACCTCCCGCGCAACCCGCAGGGGCTACGCAGCGACTGGACCCGCCGCGACTATGTGAACGCGCTTGCCCGTGGCTCCTTCCCCGAACTGGGCGGACTCGATCAGCGGATGCGACACCACTGGCTCGACAGCTACGTTGAGCGTCTCCTCCAGCGGGATGCGGCGGAGGTCGCGCCCCGGCTCCGCTCCGACCGGCTCCCGGCGGTACTGAGCCTCATCGCCGCCAACCAAGCCGGCGAGCTCGTACGCACGCGCGTCGCCGAACATCTCGAGCTTTCCGCGTCGTCGGTCGAACCGTACCTCTCCACGCTCGACGCGCTCTACCTCACCAGCGCCCTTCGCGCGTGGGGGCCAAACCTCACGAAGCGAGAGGTCGGCCGCCGGAAGGTCAGCGTCACCGACTCCGCCCTCGCGCTGCGCCTGCTCCGGCAACACCCGGACGGTCTCCTCGACCTCACCGCCGCCACGCAGCTCGGCCCCCACATCGAAGCGTTCGTCGCCGCCGAATTGCTGCGTCAGCAAGCCTGGTCGCAGGAGGAGTTCTCGCTCTACCACTTCCGCGATCGGGACGGCATCGAAGTGGATCTCGTCATCGAGTTCGCGGACGGCGCCGTCTTCCTGATCGAAGTCAAAGCGACTGAGAGCTACCGCGCGCAGCATTTGCACGGCATCCGTACGCTCGCCGAACGACTCGGCGACCGCTTCCTCGGCGGCGCCGTGCTTGGCCTCGCACACGACAGCCACCAACTGGGGGAACGCCTCTGGGCCTTCCCGATCTCCGCGCTGTGGCAGGCCGCCGGGACCGACTGACCGCCCTGGTCGCCCTGGTCGCCGCGCGAACGCGCGCAGTTCATCGGCCTGGCGTGGGCGGCCCGCACGCCGACCGGTCAGCAACCGGCCCGTCTACCGCGCGAGATCGCGGTACGCCGCGAGCATCGCCCCAGCGTGGCGGGCCGGACCAAACGCCTGCGCCGCCTGTCGCGCAGCCTCGCCAACCGCCCGGCGGCGCCCATCGTCGCGCAGCAACTCGCCGAGCAGCGCACCCCACCGCTGCGGATCGCGCGGCGCCAGCACAAAGCCGCTGCGCTGATCGTCGATCAACTCCGGCGGGCCACCATGACCGGTCGCGATCACCGGCAAACCCATCGCCATCCCCTCCACGACGACCCGGCCAAACGCCTCCTCCCACGACGGCACCAGCTGCACATCGAGCGCCGCCAGCACCGCCGGCACCTCATCGCATTCGCCCAGCAGATGAACGCGGTCGCCGACCCCCAACTCGTCGGCGAGCACCGGCAACGACCGCGCAAACGCCGCATTGTCAAAACGTGCGGCGGCGCCCGCGAACTTCGCCGACCCCGCGATCACCAACTGCGCCTCCGCGACGCCGCAGCACGCCAACGCGCGAATCGCATCATCCTGCCCCTTCCACGGCGTCAACTGGCCGACGACCCCCACCAGCGGCGCGTCGGCCGGCAACCCAAACCGCACGCGCGCGGCGTCGCGATCATGCGCCGCCGGATCAAAGCGCGAAAGATCGACCGGGTTGTAGATCACCTGCGGGGCGCGGCGGCCACGCGCCGCAACGCTCAGCCGCGCGAACTGCTCGGCGACATGCCGCGAATTGGCGACGATCGCGCCCGCACGGCGCGCCACCAGCCCGAGCACCAGATCGGCCGCGCGTCCCGGCGGCGCCCAATCCCGCACATGCACCAGCGGCGCCGGCGCACCGAACGCCCGCGCACCGATCGCGATCAACCCCGCCCGCGTCGTATTGGCATGCACCACCTGCGCCTGCGTGACCTGCGCAACGCGCGCGACCTGCCACGCCGAACGCGCCAGCGCCGCGAGCTCCGGCGGCGTCGTACGCGGATGCAGGCGAAAACTCGCCTCGGTCCCGCGAATCGACGCATGCGGCAAGCCCAACGCCCGCACCCGCTCGGCCAACGGCCCCGGCGGCGACGCGACCGTCACCGCCGCATCGGCCGGGTCAAGCGCGGCCAGCAACGTCAGCAGCGAATGCTCGGCACCGCTGATCGCAGCGGTCTGATTGACGACGAGGACCCGCAACGGGCCCGCATCGCGCGGGGAGGCGGGAGACACCTGCCGCAGCGTAATGCGCCGGCCCGACAGCGGCCTGTCGCCCGCAGCGCCACCGCGCCGCCACCCGCCGACGCCGCACTGCCGCCTACGCCGCGAGGCCGCCGCCGGACGCGCCGAAACCCATCCGCACCGGCATCGGTATCGGCTGGCCGCCGGTCAGCGGTGGCGGCGCATCGGCTCCCGGCACCCGGCACCCAGCGGCCTCCTCGACCGCCGCCCGCACCCGCGCGCGGAACGCACCGACATCCCACTGCTCAGCATGAATGCGAATCGCTGACGTGTCGAGCGCCGCGGGATCGAACGCGCGGACCGCCGCCTCAATCGACTCCGGCGTCTGCTCGTCAAAGAACAGCCCGGTCACGCCATCGACGACGGTGTGGGTCGCGCCGCCACCACGGTACGCGACGATCGGCGCGCCGCACGCCATCGCCTCCACCGGCACCAGCCCGAAATCATCCTGGCTGGGGAAGAGCAGCGCACGGCACCGCTGCATCAGATCGACGACCTCATCGTCGCCCTGCTGGCCGAGGAAGGTGACGTTCGGCGGTGCGGTGCGACGCAGCTCGTCGAAGGCCGGTCCGTCGCCCGCGACGACCAGCGGCAAGCCGAGCCGGCGGAACGCTTCGACCGCGATCCCCACGCGCTTGTACGGCTCGATCAACCGGCCGACGATCAAAAAGAACTCTTCCCGCGCGCCTCCGCTGGGCTTGAAGAGGTTGCAATCGATCGGCGCGCCGATCACCTGCGGCGTGCGGCCATAGAAGCGCTTGATCTGATCGGCGGTGTACGGCGACTGCGTGAGATAGCGGTCGACGCGCCGCGCCGCCTTGCGATCGCTGCGGCGCATCGCGGCCGCCAGCGAGCGGAACGCCACATCGCCAACCGACGAGGAGGACCAGATCGACTGGTAGGCCTCCGTCATCGACCACGCAAAGCGCAGCGGGCCGTGGCAGTAACACACCTGCGGCGCGTCGTTGAGTGTGCGCAGGTGATGCGCGAACGCATAGCTGGAGCTGAGGATCACGTCGGCCTCCGGCAACCGGTGGGCGTGCGTGAACGCCGGGTACAGCGGCGTCAGCAGGCGGTAGCGCTTGAGCAGCGTCGGCTGCTCCGGCAGGAGGCTGTGCCAGCGATCGCCGATGCCCATCCGGTCGGCGATCTCCTGCCGGCCGAGGATCGTCCAGACTTGGGCGTCGGGGAACTCGGCGGCGAGCACCTCGGTAACCCGTTCAGCTCCGCCGTAGATCTCGGCGAAATCGTGGGTGATGACGACACGTGGGGACAGTGGCGCCGGGCCTGGGGGACCGGGAACCTTCATCCCACGAAGAGTAGAGCAACGATGCGCCGTCGTGTAGCGTTCGTCACACAAGCCGACCGGCGCTCTTCCGATGGTCCCAGCTATTACCGGCGAAAAGTCAGCACAAAATGGCGCATGTGCGCTCGTCACCGGCGGCTCTCGCGGGATTGGCGCGGCGGTCGTGACGGCGCTGGCGGCACGCGGCTGGACGGTCGCCTTCACCGCCCGCTCGATCGGCGACGAAGCCCAGGCGCTCGTCGACGAGGTCGCTCAGGCGGGCGGACGCGCCGAGGCGTACGCCGTCGATAGCTGCGACCGCGACGCGAGCGACGCGCTGCTGGCCACGCTCACCGAACGCCACGGCGGCATCGCCGTCGTCGTCGCCAATGCCGGCGACGAACAGATCGAACTGTTGCCGAGCACCACCGACGACGACTGGGATCGCCTCGTCGAACTCGATCTGACCGCCGTCTTTCGGCTCGTGCGCGGCGTCTCGATCCAAATGGCGCGGCGTCGCTGGGGGCGGATCGTGCTGATCAGTTCGGCCGTCACCCAAGTCGTGCCGCCCGGCCAAGTCGCCTACACCGCCGCGAAGTGGGGGCTCGAAGGGCTCGCTCGCACCGCCGCCGTCGAACTCGGCAAACGCGGCGTGACCGCCAACTGCGTCGCGCCGGGCGCCATCGACACCGCGATGCTGCGCCGTCACGAGCACCTCGCACACCCGCGCGCGGTCGCCGCGTCGATTCCGGCCGGCCGGCTCGGCCAGCCGGCCGAGGTGGCCGCCGCCGTCGCCTTCCTGATCTCAGACGGCGGCGCGTACGTCAACGGCAGCACGCTGCGCGTCGATGGCGGGCTCTCCGTCGGTGCCGGCGCCTTCAACGTCGCGTGAGCGTGCGCGGCGGCTTGCTCCCGGAGTCGCGGACCATGCCGCGCTGCACGCAAAGCATCCCCGCTCACCGGAGCGGCGGCTAGCATGGCGCGCGATGTCCTCCGCCGCGCACGCCGCATGACCACCCCGGAGTCGTCCGGGCCCGGCAAAGGCGGTGCCGTCAACGCCGCGCTGCGACCGCTGCGGGTCGCCAAGAACTACGCCGGTGCCGACGAACGCAAACGGCTGCGGATCCGCCGCGACGAACTGCGCAAGCTGATCCGTCGCAGCGCGCCGATCGTCGTGCGCGAAGATCGCGGCCTGCGCTACGTGATCGATCTGCGCGACGAATCGGAGGTCACGCACTGGATCTGGTTCTACGGCCGCTACGAAGAGCCGCTGCTCGCACGCGCCGCCGCCTGCCTGGCCGCCGACGGCTTCGGCGAGCAGCCACTCGCCGGCAAGGTCTTCCTTGATGTTGGCGCGAACATCGGCACGGCGTCGCTCTGCGCGCTCGTGCGCCAGCAGGCCGCCCGCGCCGTGCTGTTTGAACCGCACCCCAGCAACCTGCGGCTGCTGCGGATGAACCTCGCCGCCAACGACCTGCTCGATCGCGGCCTCGTGCGCGCCGCCGCCGTCTCCTCGCAGCCCGGCCAGCTGACCTTCGAAGAGTCCGACGACAACATCGGCGACCACCGCGTGCGCACCGATGACGACGTGGCGGCCGGCGCGCTTGGCGAGGAACATCGCACCACGATCACGGTCGACGCCACGACGCTCGACGTGGCGCTTGCCGATGCCGGCATCCCGCTGATCGATGTTGGCCTCGTGTGGGTCGACGTGCAAGGCCACGAAACGCAGGTGCTCGATGGCGCCGGCAGCCTGCTGCGCGCGGGCGTGCCGTGGTGCGTGGAGTTCTGGCCGTACGGGCTGGAGCGCCAAGGCACGCTGGAGCGCTTCCTGCACACGGTTGCCGCGCGCTTCTCGCACGCCTGGGATCTCGGCACCCCCGGAGGCTGGGAACTCGACACACCGTCGCCCCCCGGCCGCCGGCTCACGCTCGACGAATTGCCGGCGCTGGCGGCCAGCATCCCGGCAGCCGAGCAGTCCACGAACCTGCTGCTCGTCCCGGCGTCGTGACCGCTGGCGCACCGCGCGCGGTGGTGGCCTGCCCCTCGCTGCCACTGCCCCCGATCTCCGGTGGGCGCAAGCGCACGCTGCGGCTCGTCGAAGCGATCGAGCGGGCCGGCGCGACGCCGCACCTGCTCGCGCTCGATGGCACCGCACGGCAGCTCGCCCAGCTGCGCGCCCGCGGCTGGCAGGCCGAAGTGCATCCGCATCCGCCGGCCGGGCGGGCCGCCAAGCTCGCGCAGCGCGCCCGCCAGGAGCTCATCGGCGAACCGGAGCCGCACCACCCGGTGCTCGCCGCGCGCCTGGCGGCGCTCTCCCGCCGCGCCGCGATCGTGCAGCTCGAAGAGGCGTGGATGGAGCAATATGTCGCCCGCTTGCCCGGCGGCCCGCTGCTCGTCGCCAGCCCACACAACGCCGACGCTGAGATGCTGCGCCACTTCGCCGACGCTGCCGACGGCCGCCGCGAAGCGGCGCGCCTGCGCGTGCGGGCGCGCCGCCTCGCACAGACCGAACGGCGCGCCGTGCGAGCGGCCGGGCTGACGATCACCGTCAGCGAGCACGACGACGCCTACTTCCGCCGGCTCGGCGCGCGCGACACGACGCTCGTCCCCAACGGCGTCGACGACGAGCTGTTCGAGCTCGACCCACGCTCCGGCCAACCCGGTCGCGTGCTGTTCTTCGGCGCCTACCACTGGGCACCCAACCGCGAAGGGCTGGTCCGCTTCTTGCGCGAAGGGTGGGGCCGCGTCGTCGCGCAGCAGCCGAACGCGCGGCTGCGCGTCGTCGGCTCCGGGCCACTGGAGGCGGTGCGCGCCGCCGCGAGCGGACTGGCCGGGGTGGAGGTCGCCGGCCTCGTCGATGACATCGTGGCCGAGCTGGCCGCTGCCGCGCTGGTCGTCGTGCCGGTGTGGACCGGTGGCGGCACCCGCATCAAGGTGCTCGAAGCGATGGCCGCCGCGCGCCCGGTCGTCGGCACCCCGGTCGGCGTCGAACGGATCGGCTTTCTCGACGGCGAACATGGCGCCATCCGCGATACTCCCGCGCAGCTCGCGGATGCCGTCGCCGCGCTGCTGGATGCCGGCGAACGCGGCGTCGCGGCCGGCATCGCTGCCCGTGCGGCCGTCCGCAGCTACAGCTGGCGGGCGCTTACCGCGCCGCTGGAGCAGCGGTACCGCGACGCGCTCGGTGCCTTCCAGGGAGCCCCGGTGAGCGGCGGCCTTCGATGAGCGATCGGCCGAACGATGCAGCGGCAGGCCGCGCCGCGCCCGACAAGCAGCCGCGCGACGCTGCGACGGCCGACAGCCCGCCGCGCGGCACCGGGTACTCCGACGAGGCGCTGGAAACGTTGCGGATGGTCACCGCCGCCGACGACGAGATCACCGAGGAGCAACGCCAAGTTCGCGACAAGACCGCGAAAGGCATGATGCTCGTCGGCGTGCGGACCGTCGTCGTGCGCGGCCTCGGGCTGCTCGGGACGATCTTCCTCGCACGGCTGCTCTCGCCGGAAGACTACGGGGTCGTCGCGCTTGGCCTGACGATCATCGTGCTCGGTCGCTTCCTCGCCGACGGCGGCCTCGGCCCCGGCCTGATCCGCCGCGAGCAGCCACCGCAACGCTACGAGTACGCCGCGCTGCTCGCCTTCCAGCAGCTCGTCACCTGGCCGGTCGCCGCGCTCGGGTCATTGCTGGCCTTTACGACCCTCTCGGTCGGCGGCAGCGACGGCGCACTGACGATGAGCTTGATGCTCGTCGGCATGGTGATCGACGTGATGCGCAGCGCGAACTCGATCGCCTGCGAACGCGAGCTCGAATACCAGCCGATCGTGCGGGCGGAGATCGTCGAGTTCCTCGTGTACAACGTGCTCGCGATCGGGCTGGTCGCCGGCGGCATGGGACTCGTCGGCGTTGGCATCGCGAACGTCGCCCGCGCGGCCGTTGGCAGCAGCCTGCTGATCCTCACCGGGCCGCTCGGTTGGGTGACGCCGCGCTGGAACGGCGGCGTGGTGCGCAGTCTCGCGAAGTTCGGCGCGTACTTCCAGGCGTCGTGGCTGGCGACGATGCTGCGCGACCAAGGACTCGCGATGCTGCTCTTTGCGATCAGTGGTCGTGCGTCGCTTGGCGCGTTCGATCAGGCGCGGCGCCTGCTGGTGATCGTCACGCTCGTCTTCGAGTCGGCGTGGCGGGTCGGGCTGCCCGGCCTGGCGCGGATGATGGAGGCCGGCGCCGCCCCGAAGATGCTGCTCGAACGGGGGCTGGGCCTGGCCGGTGTCGCGATGGCGTTCCCGGTCGTCGGCCTGGTCGCGACCTGCGACTGGCTGGTGCCGCTGCTGCTCGGCGACGGCTGGACTGAGACGGCGCGCTTGATCCCGTGGGTCGGTGCGGCGATCATGATTACGATCCCGATCGCGACGATCATCTCGACCTTGCTGTGGGCCCAAGATGAACCGAAGAAGGTGTTCGTGATGGGGATGCCGGCGCTCGCCGTCACGCTCGCCGCAGGGGCGCTGGCGATGACCCGCTAC
>JASGGQ010000113.1:0-8477 GCA_047604965.1 Patulibacter sp.
CCCCAGAGGGGCACAATCTCGACGCTCGACCAACGGTGGATCGCAGGGTCAGGCCGGCCGCGCGTCCGAATCGGTCGGCTGCGGCTGCGGTGCGACATCGAGGTGCCGCCGAGCAAAAGGGCGTGCGGCATTGCGGCCGGCGGCGGCTCCCGCGAGATCATGCTGGCCGGTGAGCGGCTGCTCGAGTGGCCGCAGCAGTCGCACCTGGCCAAGCTGGTACTGCTCGACGCACCATGCCAAGAAGGCGTCAGCGTCGAGCGGGTGGCCGTAGTGGAAGCCCTGCCCCATCGAACAGCCCATCATCGCGAGCATCTGCACTGCTTCCGGGGATTCGATGCCCTCGGCGACGGTACGCATCCCGAGGTTGCGCGCGAGATCGAGCGTCGACCAGACGATCACGCGGTCGTCTTCGTCGCTGACGATGTCACGTACGAACGACCGGTCGATCTTCAGCTCGTCGCAGTTGAGATGCTTGAGGTGCGCCAGCGACGAATACCCGGTGCCGAAGTCATCGAGTGCGACGCGCACGCCGAGCTCCTTGATGGCGCCGATCACCTGTGCGGTGCGCTGCGGATCGGCCATCGCGACATCCTCGGTGACCTCCAAACGCAACGCGGCACCGCCGACGCCGTGGCGGGCCAGCAGCTCGGCAATCCGAGCCGGCAGGCTGCCGTCGGCGAGGTTCTGCGGCGAGAGATTGACTGCGACATGCAGTGCAAAGCCATGTGAGCGCCAGCGCTGAGCCT
This sequence comes from Patulibacter sp., assembly GCA_047604965.1. Classification (GTDB taxonomy): domain Bacteria; phylum Actinomycetota; class Thermoleophilia; order Solirubrobacterales; family Solirubrobacteraceae; genus JAGIBJ01. The sequence goes on from JASGGQ010000113.1 coordinate 747, forward strand.
CGCGCAGCGCGGCGCTCAGCACCCACTGCGTCAACTCGCCCATCTGGCCGGTCCGTTCGGCGACCGGCAGGAATCGCTCCGGGAGCAGCAACCCCTCCTCGGGGTGATGCCAGCGCACCAACGCTTCGGCGCCGACGACCCGCGCCGTTTCCAGCTCGATCTTCGGCTGGAAAAAGACGCGCAACTCGTTGCGCTCGATCCCTTCGCGTAGCTGCGCGGCAAAGAGCAGCCGTTCGCGGCTGCGGAGGTCGCGTGCCGGGTTGTAGATCATCAGCGACGCCCTCCGGTCCTTCGCCTCCTGGCCAGCGATCTCCGCGCGTTGCAGCAGCTCGCCGACGGTGCGGCCGTGTGCGGGGAAGAAGACCAGTCCGGTTCGTACCTGCGCTGCCAGCGAGACGCCGTCGACCTGAAGCGGCGTTTGCAATCGCGTGGTGAGCTGTTCGAGCGCGCGGCGCGCTTCCCGTTCGCTGCGGTGCGAGCGCAAGATCAGCGCGAAGGTGTTGCCCGCCAGGCGAACCGGCACGTCGGCGCCGGAGTTGCCGGCGAGCCGCGCCGCGAACTCGCGCAGCACCTCGTCACCGACCCGGTGGCCGAGCGTCTCGTTGATCTCGTGCAGATTCTCGATGCTCAGCACCGCCAGTGCGACCGGCATCCGGCGGTGATCGGCCAGTTCAAGCTCGCGTTCGAGCGTCGCCTCCAGCTCGTAGCGGTCGGGCAGCCCGGTCAGCCGGTCGATCCCGCCGATCTCCGACGGGTCGGTGCGCGGCGGACGGCTCGACGGTGAGAGTGCCCGGCCGAAGAGTGCGCAGAGCACGACGACTGCCAGCGCGTCGGAGAGCATCCCGCCGCCCTCGCCGCGACCGTGCAGTATCAGCACGCCGAGCGCGGCGACGGTGCCGGCTGCGAGTGCGAGGTTCGTGATCTGCGGCCGGGCAACGACCGGCAGCCCAGGGTCGCCGAGCAGTGCGCCGCCGGCCAGCGCCGCGAGTGCCAGCAGTTCCAGCAGCGCACTGGGATGCAGCTCGCTGCTGCGACGATCGACGCCGAGCAGCTGCGCGGTCGCCATCAGCAGCGCGCCGGTGAGCAGCAGCAGCACCCCGGGTGACGGGCGCCAGCCCTGCGAGAGCACGAGCGAGACGGTCGAGCCGACGATGGTGATCGTTGCGACGACCATCAGCAGTGCCGGAATGCCGAGGTCGCCGAGCCACTGGTAGGCCGGCAGCAGGAAGCAGAGCAGCGCCGCGCACCCGTACACGAGCACGATTGCTTCGAGGCGGTGGATGCCGTCGTACGGGCGCCGCCCGGAGGCGACGAGCGCGGCGAGTCCGGCGAGCTGCGCCATGGCGAGCTGGGCGACCTCCCGCGCGGCCCCATCGACGATCCACGAGAGTGTGCCCCAGGCGATGCTGGCAGCGATGAGCGGCAGCGACCACCGGTACACGCCGAGGGTTTGGCGATGACGCAGCGCCGCGCTGGCGAGCATCAGCGTCGTGCAGGCCAACAGCACGGCGAGCAGCCCCTTGGGGGCTTCCGGGAGCAGCCGCTGCCAATCTGGGAGTGCCATCGCGGCGGCGACGAGGCCGCCGAGCAGGAAAGCGCCGCCGGCTCGGACCAGCCGCGACGAAGAAGGACGCGCGAACACCGTTGAAGAGTCTGGCCTCTGCGCTTGTGGCGGGGCCGAATTGGACGAACCGGGGACGCCAAACATCGAACTGGGCGGCTTCTTGCAGGTGGACTAACCAGTTCAGGCTAGCCGAAGAGGGTGAGTGCGGCTTCGCGTTCGCCGCGCACCACCGCCAGATCGACCTCAACCCAGTCGATCCCGCGGCTGGCGGCCAGCGTGCGGGCCTGCGGTGCGATCTTCTGCGCGACGAGGATGCCGCGGCAGTCGGCCAGCACCGGATCTTCGCGCATGCGCTCCAGGTAGCGCGTGAGCTGCTCGACGGCGTCGATCGTGCCGATTCGTTTGATCTCGACGGCAACCCAGCCATCTTCGCCGTCTCGGCACATCAGGTCGACGGGGCCGATGTCGGTGGGCCACTCGCGCCGCACGAGTCGCAGCCCCTCGCCGCAGAAGTGCGGCGCATCGGCCAGCGCCTCCTGAAGATCGCGCTCGACGCCATCCTTCTCCAGCGCGGCGGCCTCGCCCATGTCGTGCGTCACATCGCTGACGATCTCCTCGACGGCGATGTCGAGCGCGTCGTCGGCGCCGATCTTGCGTACGTGGATCCGTTCGACCGGTTCGCCGTGGAAGTCGATCGCCGTCGGTGGCGTCATCCAGTTCTGTGGCTTGTAGCCGCCGGTATCGGCGTGGACCATCACCGAGCCGTCGCCCTTGATCATCAGCAGCCGCAGTGCCATCGGCAGGACGGCCGTCACGCGCCCGGAATACCGGACTTCACAACGAGCGACGATCAAACGCACCGCAGCAGCGTACTCTGGCCGGCTGGCGCGGGTTGGCGTCCGGTCGGGGCGGGCCGTGCCAGGGCTACTTCTTGCGCTTGGGCACCTTGAGCTTGATCGCCGTCGCCGAGCTGGTTTGGGTGGGGACGACGAACACCAGCTTCCAGCGTTTGCCGGCCGCTGTTCGCGGGATGCGCACATTCACCGTCAGCCCGCTGGTCGTGACGGCGGGGACCGTTTTGAGCGTCGTGGTGCCGGAGCGGATCGCGACGGCGGCGCCGCTTGCCGCCGAGCTGCGAACGCGGAACGCGACGATCCCACCGGCGCGGATCTTGCCGCGCTTGCGGCGCACTGTCAGGGTGACCGGGGTCGTCGTGCTCTGCGTGCTCTGCGTGGTGGTGGTCGGGGTTGGCGTTGGCGTCGCCGTGGTGGTGTCGGCGGGCGTGTCGGCTGTGGCGGGCGTGTCGGTCGTTGGCGGGGTCGCGGTGGTGGTGTCGGTGGTGTCGGTCGGCGTGGGCGTCGCGGTGGGGGCCGGCGTGGCGTCGCCGGTGATGGTGACCGGCCACTCGCTGACCGACGAGCTGCCGTCCGCTCCGCCGACCCATGCACGCAGCGTGTAGGTGCCGCCGGCGACGGGATTCAATGCGCCGGCAGTCGCGGTCGCCGTACCCGATGCGGTCGCGTTGAAGCGCAGCACGAAGCGCTCGATCGCGCCGGTGAGGTTGCCGAACGAGGAGAGGTCGTCGAGCTTGATGACGGTCGATCCGGGACGGTCGACGACGTTGCCGGCCGCGTCGAGCCCGGAGTTCGCGGCGACATCGATCCCGACATTGATCTGATGTGACATCCCGAGCAGCGGCAGGATGTACGTGTACTGCGCGATGTAGAGCGCCGGATCGCCGCTAGCCAGCAGTGGAAGGTCGGCCGATTGGCCGTTCGCGCTGAGGCTGATCGAGCCGATCTGCTGACCGGCGTTCGTGCCGGCGGTCAGCTGGAATCCGGGCAGTTCCAGGCGCGCGCCGCTGACCTTGGCGCTGCCGCTCTGGCTGAGCGTGACCGCGAAGGGGATGCTGGCGGCGCCGGCCGAGCTGTCCGGCAGCGCCACCGCCGTGATCTTGGCGTCGAGCGCGTCGGCCGCGCGCGCCGGCGCGGCGACTCCGAGGAGCGCGGCGAGCACGCTGAGTACCACCAGCCAGCGCGATGCGGCGACGTGGGGGGTGCGCGGGGACGGGGGCGACACGGCGGTCGCAGGGCCAGCGTGGGACATAGCGTGGCTCGGCTTGTTCATCGGGGACAGCGGACGATCAGTGCACGGTAGCGCGAGCGCGGCGGCAGGGCCGTGACCTCCCCCACAGTACACTTGTTTGTGGGTTGTTAGGTCGCGCGGAGCAACGCTGGGCAGTCGTTGGCTGGCGCGGACGACCTGAACGACCGTCCGCGAGTGCTACGGCGCCGCCGGTTCGCCGCCGACCACACGAACAGATCGGGCGGCAGGGACGCTGACGATCAGGCCCTCGTGGCCCGGCAAGGATGCCAATGCTCACGCTCCATCACCCGATCGCACTCACGCCGACCGTCCGGCCTGCCCGCCGGTTGCGGATCGCCGCCGCGTTGGTCGCGGCCAGCATCGGGACGCTCGCTGGCGCCCTGGTTGCGCCGGCGAGCGGAGCGGCGGCGATGCTCACCGCGCGTTCGGCGGCGGCGTTCCGCGACAGCATCGGCGTGCAGACGCACTTCGGCTTTGCCGGCTACGCCTACGACACTGCCACCACCGACGAGCTGGCCTCGATGTTGCGCACGCTCGGCATCCGCCATCTGCGCGACGACCTCTGCCTCAACACCGAGCAAGCATGCGTCCGCGTGCGTGGCCGGCTCGCCGCGATGCAGCACGCGCTGGGCGACGGCGCACCGAACGTCGATCTGCTCGCCGGTTACACCCGCGAACTCGCCAGTGCGCCCGATCGCGCGACGCGCGACAGCGACATCGAACGGGCGCTGGCCGCCGCGACGACTGCGCCGCTGGCGTCGATGGTCGCGGCGCTCGAACCGGTCAACGAACCCGATCTCAAGCAAACAGCAGGCTGGGAGAGCGCGACACTCGCCGACGACGACACCTTCCGGCGGCTGCTCGCCGAGCCGCGTTTTGCAGCGCTGCGCGGCGTGCCACAGCTCAGCCCGGCAATCGGTCACGCCGACAACACGGCAGCGCTGCTGGCCGCCGGCTGGAGCGGCGCGCGCGCCGACATCGGCAACTTCCACCCGTACCCGCCTGCGTGGGGTGGGCCGGAAAACGGCTTGACGGTCGCCTGCGGTGAGGACACCGTGCTCGGCTGCGCCCGCAAGCTCGGCGGTGCCACCGAGCCGATCGCCAGCGAATCGGGCTACACCACTGCCGGCACGGTGCTGAGCACCAGCTGGGTGAGCGAACGGGCGCAGAGTATCTACCTGCCGCGACTGCTGCTGGAGAATTTCCGGGCCGGGGTGGCACGCACCTACCTGTACGAGTTGATCGACCTCAGGCCGTCGCGCAGCGCTGCCGTTGAGGGGTACGGTCTGTGGCGCTCGAAGTCGTCCGGCGCGTCGATCGTGCCCGCCGATCCCAAGCCAGCGGCGCTGGCGGTGTCGCGGATGAACGCGACGATCGGCGATCTCGGCACTGGCGGCGAGGCGAAGGCGCTCGATGTGACGGTCGCGGCCGGCGGCCATGCGGTCGGCGACGAGGTGGTGCGGCGTGTGCTGCTCGCGCGCGCTGATGGTTCGTACGTGCTGGCGTTGTGGCAGCCGCAGGCGGTCTGGAGCAACGCGATCTTCCGGCAGCGCGATCTGACGGTCTCCGATCTGCCGATCGAGGTGACGATCGGCGGCGCGACCTGGACGGCGTCGGCGACGCGGCCGAGTCTCGGCGACGGGCCGACCGGCAGCTGGCAGCGCACACAGCGCCTGAGCCTGCCGGTCGGCGCCGATGTAACTCTCGTCGAACTGCGGGCTGATGGCAGCGCCCCTGACGGGATGACCATCGACCCGGCGCAGGCAGCCGGCGGCGCGGCGGCGACGGCCGGTGCGAACAACGCGACCGGTTCGTCCGCGACCACCGGCTCGGCCGAGGCGACGCAGCAGGCGTGGCAGGCGGTCGCCAAGCGCGGGGCGCTCGCGCTGGTGCAGGCGCGGCGCAGCACGGCCGCGCGCGCAGACCGGTAACGCGCCAGCGTTGACCATCGTCGCGGCGCGGCGGCCGGCACGTCGGTTAGCGTCTGCGATCGTCCTGGTCGCCCCGCCATCGCTGTCGAGCGCGCCGCCAGTCCGATCGGCCCGGAGCCGCCCATGTCCCAGCCCTCCGTAGTTTTCGTCTCGTCGCGCGTCCGGCGTGCGCTGCATTCGCGCGTGCGCCGCATGGTCTCCGTGGCAGCCGCAGCCGCCGCAGCAGCCGCGCCTGCGCACGGGGCTGAGCTTGAGGCCGAGCCGGCAGCGGCGTTCCGCGACAGCATCGGCGTGCAGACGCACTTCTCCTTCCCGGGTTATGCCTACGACACGGCGAGCGTCGAGCAACTCAAAGAGGCGTTGCGCGCCGTCGGCATCCGGCACCTGCGCGACGACACCTGCTTTTTGAGTGAGAGTGCCTGCGCGCGGGTGCGCGAGCGGATCGCCGACCTGGCCGACACCTTTGGCGCTGACGAGGCCGCGCGCGTTGATCTCACTGCGCTGATCAGCCGCGAACTTGCGAGCACCTCCGATCGCGCCACGCGCGACGCCGATCTGCAGCGGGCGCTGCTGGCCGCCTCGACGGCGCCGCTGCGCGACGTGGTGGCGGCGCTCGAACCGGTCAACGAACCCGATCTCAAGAACACTTCGGGCTGGGCGGCGATCACGCTCGCTGATCGTGCCACGCTCCAGCGCCTCCTTGACGAATCGAGCTTCAGCGAGCTGCGCGAGCTGCCGCTGCTCAGTCCGGCCCTGGGCCGCGCGGCGAATACGGCGACGCTGCTGGAGGCCGGGTGGCAGCCGTCGCTTGCCGACATCCCGAACTTCCATCCGTACCCGCCGGCGTGGGGCGGCCCGGAAGAGGCGCTCGATGTCGCCTGCGGAACCGACACGGTGCTCGGCTGTGCGAAACAGCTCGGCGGCGACGGTGGGCCGTACGCGACCGAGTCGGGGTACACGACGGCTGGCTCGGTGCTGAGCACCAGCTGGGTGAGCGAGCAGGCGCAGGCTGTGTACCTGCCGAGACTGCTGTTGGAGAACTTCCGCCGTGGCGTGGCGCGCACGTATCTGTACGAACTGATCGACCGCAAGCCGTCGTCGAATGCGCTGACCTCTGCCCCGGTTGAGGGGTATGGGCTGTACCGCGCGCAGCAGAGCGGCTCCGGCTACGCGCTGTCCGAGGCCAAGCCGGCCGGTTTGGCGGTCGCTCGAATGAACGCGACGATCGGTGATCTTGGTGTCGCGCCGGGCGCGGCGACGCCGCTTGGCCTCTCGATCGAGGTCGATGGCGAAGAGCCTGGCGAGAACGAGTTGCGCCGCGTGCTGCTCCAGCGCGCCGATGGTTCGTACGTGTTGGCGCTCTGGCAGCCCAAGGCGGTATGGCAGAACGCCGCGTTCGCGCAAAGCGATGTCGCCGTGCCGGAGCTTTCGGCCGAGATCGCTGTCGATGCCGGGCAATGGAATGTGCAAGCCACGCGCCCAAGTCTGTCTGCCGAGGTGACCGCGACGTGGGACGCAGTACAACGGTGGTCGGTGCCAGTTGGTGCCGACGTCACCCTGATCGAGCTGCGCTCCGCCGATGCGGGGACGCCAACCTCGGTGCCGAGTCCGACATCGACGCCGCTCCCGACGCCGGCGCCCAATGCCGATGTGGGAGACATGCTGGCGACGGCCGCCAAAGTCGTCGTTGTGGTCGCCACGCTCGGTTGGCTGGCGCACTGGATTGCGTCGGCGCTCGGGAATTCTGCCCATTGAGGTTGACCAGCTTTGCCACACGAGGCGCGACGAAGCACTTGACAACGCCGCGCCGGCAAGCAAGGGTTAGGGCTCCGGTGTGTGACCAATCCCGCCCTGAGGCGTTCGATCACACCGAGTGTCCACCGTCCCAACACGAAGGTTCGCTCCATGTCCACGTTCCGCTCCGTGGCCGCCGCATCGGCCGCCGTCGCCGCTCTCGGCGTTGCTGCTTCGCCCGCTAGTGCTGTTCAGACTTCGAATCTGAGCTATCAGTGCAAGTACCCGCTCGTCGGTGTCAAGCAGCTTGACATCCAGATTGATCTGGGGATTCCGGATCGTTGGCCGGCGAGTGTTGCGACTGATCCGTTTTCGGTGGTTGCGACGGCTTCGGCG
>JASGGQ010000114.1:0-8370 GCA_047604965.1 Patulibacter sp.
GAAGGCGTGGCGCCGCATCGAGGCCGCCGCCGAATCCGGCGAGGCCGTCGAAGGCAACGTGATCGAGGTCGTCAAGGGTGGCCTGATTCTCGACCTCGGCATCCGCGGCTTCCTGCCCGCATCGCTGGTCGACATTCGTCGCGTGGCCAACCTCGACGAGTTCATGGGCACCACGATCGAGTGCCGCGTGATCGAGCTGAACCGCCAGCGCAACAACGTTGTGCTCTCCCGCCGCGCCGTGCTCGAAGAGGAGCGCAAGGAGCAGCGTCAAGAGATCCTCGATCGCCTGCACCCCGGCGATGTGGTCGAAGGCCAGATTTCGAACATCGTCGACTTCGGCGCGTTCGTCGATCTCGCCGGCATCGATGGCCTGATCCACATCAGCGAGTTGTCGTGGTCGCATGTCAACCATCCGTCGGAGCTGCTTTCGATCGGCGAGACGGTGCAGGTGAAGGTGCTCGACATCGACCGCGACCGCCAGCGCATCTCGCTCGGCCTCAAGCAGACGCAGGAAGATCCGTGGCAGCGTGTCGTCGACACGTACAACGTCGGCGACGAGCTTGAAGGCGCCGTCACGAAGGTCGTCACCTTCGGTGCGTTTGTTGAGATCCTCGATGGGGTCGAAGGCCTGGTCCACATTTCCGAGTTGGCCGGCCATCACGTCGAGAACCCGCGTGAGGTCGTCACTCCGGGCGACACCGTCAAGGTCAAGGTGCTGGAGATCGACGACGAACGCCGCCGCCTGAGTCTGTCGGTCAAGCGCGTCGAGGGCCAGGTGCTCCCGACCCGCACGCTCGAAGACGGCTACGACGAGGTCACCGACGAGGGGTACGACGCCGCCGATTACGCCGGCTACGCCAGCACCGACGAGCCGGTGTCGCTTGATGCGACCGAACTGGTCGAGGGTGACGTGGCTGACGTTGAAGGCGCCGAGGTCGAAGCTGCCGAGGCGGTTGAGGCTGCGGAGGTCGAAGGCGTCGCTGACGTTGAAGGCGAGATCGCGGAGGGTGACGTCGCTGAAGCGCCGGTCGCCAGCGAAGACGCCGATGCCGACGCCACGGCCGACGCGGAAGCGACCAGCGAGGCGTAGTTTTTCGGCTCAGCTGAGCTGCGCTGCGGCCGCCGGTTCTCGCATGAGGACAGGCGGCCGCAGCCGTTTCGGACGCTTGCGAACGTGTTGCAGCATGAGGGGTGAAGCCCGATGAGCGATGCGCCGGCCCATGAGATTCCGTTCGTCGGCCTGACCGGTGGCCTTGGCGGCGGCAAGTCGACGGCGCTGCGCCTGCTCGGTGAGCTGGGGTGCGCGACGATCTCCGCCGACGGGATCGTTCACGCCCTCTACGCCGGGGAGCCGCTGCGGGCGCTGGTCACCGAACGGTGGGGGCGGGGCGTGCTCACGGCCGATGGCACGATCGACCGTGCGGCCATCGCGCAGCGCGTCTTTCCCGAGCCGGCCGAACGGGAGTGGCTTCAGCAGCAGATCTGGCCGCTCGTTGGCGAAGCGATCTGGCGGTTTCGGCTCGCGGCGGACGAGGCGGCGCGCGGACAGCCAACGCTGGACGCGCTGGTCGGCGAGCCGCACCTCCCGCCGAAGCCCCGCGCGGCAGTGGTTGAGACGCCGCTGCTCTTTGAAGCGGGCATGGCCGCGCTCTACGACGCGACCGTCGCCGTGACCGCACCGGAAGCGCTGCGCGCGCAGCGTGCCGCCGCGCGCGGCCACGCGGCGGTCGGCGAACGCAACGCCGCGCAACTCACGCAGGAGGAAAAGGCGCAGCGAGCCGACTACGTGGTCGCCAACGATGGCAGCGAAGCGCAACTCAACGTGCGACTGGCCACCCTGCTCGACGCGATCGTCGGCGAAGCAGCGGCTCCCGCAGGCTGAACTCACCGGCTGGACGGAGTTTGCACCGATGACGCGCGGTGCGCAGCGCGGCCATGCCACGCGCGCCGCGCCTGCCCGACCGTTTTACAGTCCGGCGGGGTGGCGGGCGACGAAGCCCGCGTTGCTGCGCGCCGCACTGGTCCAGCGCGTACCACCGGCTCGCAGCGCCGACGTGTCGAAGCGGCGGCCATCGACGACCATGTACGCATGGCCGGCGTTTGCGTACACGGTGATCCGTTGCCCGACGCCCGCGACACCCCAGCTCATGAAGCCGCCGGAGGTGAGCGGGGATGAGAGCAGGCCGCCGGCTGCCAGGGCGTAGCTCACCGACCCGGAACAGTCGTAGCCACCGCTGGCGCCGCCGTGACCGCCACCCCAGACATACGGGGTTGTCGCGATCTGATTGGCTGCGGCAACGACACGCGCGACGACCGCATCGGCGTCCGATGTTCCGGTGATGCGCGGTGCTTCGGAGGTTGCCGCAGCGCGATTGACCTGTGCGCGTACCGCTTGAATTTGCGCGAGTTCGGCGGTGCGGATCCTCCGTTGCAACGTCGAGAGCTTGGCCTTCGCACCGTTCTGGCGGGCGAGCTGCGCGGCTTGGCGACGCAGCAGCGCCGTACGCACGGCGTTCGCGGCGTCGCGATCCTGGGCCGCTTCGGCGGCAAGCGCCTGAAACTTCTGCTCCTGCTTGGCGAGCGTCGCCTCCTGCTTGGTGGCATCGGCGCGGGCGTTGCGGGTCGCTTCGAGCACGCGGGCGTTGCGTCGGTGGACGCGCTGCTCGTACTCGACACGATCGATCGCGTCGCTCAGGCCACGCGAGGAGATCACGATCGTCGCAAGATCTGGTTGGCCCCGGCGATACGTTTCGGCGAGCGTTCGCGCGAGCAACCCCTTTGCTTGTGTTGACCGCTTTTCCAGCCGCGTCAGGCGAATCCGCTCTCGCACCAGGCGATCCTGCGCCCGCAGGAACTGGTCACGGCGCTTCGCCTCGCGCGCCGACAGTTTCGCCAAGCGAGCCTCGGCGGCGGCCAGACCGTTCGCGGTCGACGAGATGCGCTTCTCCTCGGCGGCGATCGCGGCGCGTACCTTCGTCGCCGCTGCACGATCGGCGGCCACATCGGCGCGACTGGATTCCACCGGCGTTTGCGAAAGCACGCCGGCGACCGTCGCCGCAGCAGCGGTGCTCAGGAGGACGGGGCGGCGCCACGAAGCAGAACGGGGGGCGAAATCGGGCATCGAACAACGTGGCCGACACCGGCCGGCTCATGCAACGTATCGAGGATGGGGCTGCAAGACGGGCGGTTCCGTGCAGCGCCGCTCCGCCGCCCGTCGTGATCGTGGCTTGGCGACCGTCCGCCTGCTTGCCGTGGCAAGCTACGGTGGTGGCCCCCCGCGCGCGCCGCCAGGCGCCCACTCGTGTCCGCCGCTTCGCGGTATGGCTGCTGACCTTCGCGATGATCGCGGCCGGCGGCTACGTTGCGCTGCGCCCGTACTTCGGGCATGCGGTCAAGGAGTTCCGTCTACCGTTGCAGCACGACGACATCATTCGTCAGCAGGCGCGCGCGAAAGGCATCGATCCGTCGCTGATCGCTGCGGTGATCTACACCGAGTCGCACTTCCGGCCTCGCACGTCGCCGGCCGGGGCGGTCGGGTTGATGCAGATCACGCCCGCGACCGCCGACTTCATCGCGCGCAAGAGCGGCGGTATACGGTTCGAAACCGCCGATCTGGCGACGCCGCAAATCAACATTGCCTATGGCACCTGGTACTTGCGGTATTTGCTGCGCCGATTCGACGCCGACGTGACGCTCGGTCTGGCCGCGTATAACGGCGGGGAGGGGAACGTTGAGCGGTGGGTGAGCGAGGCGAAGGCACGCGGCGAACCGTTCCGGGTGTCGGCGATCCCCTTCAAGGAGACACGCGAATACGTCGGCAAGGTTCTCGATGCGCAGCAGCGCTACCGCCGGCAGTGGTGGCGCGAACTGGGGTTGCCGTCGCAAACTGCGTAGTGGACGCCTCCCGGCGAGCTACGCTTCGGCGACACCCGCACGACCGTGCGGGCACCCGCTCGATGTCGCCCCGCCCCGTTTTGGAGATCGCCCGCATGCACGCACGCCGAGTCGCCGTTGCCCCAGCCGTGATTGCGCTGGCGCTCGCCGGTGCCGGATGCGGAGGTGGCGATGATCCATCGACCGCAGCCGCGACGACGCCCGCCGCGACGACGCCCGCGATCGTGGCCACCACACCGCAGGCCGGTGGGAGCGGTACGCCGGAGCCTCACGCGACGACCGGCGCGGGCCATACCGAGACGCCGCACGCCGAGAACGGGCTCAGCACGAAAGACTCGCTCGCGGTTCAGATCAGCAAAAATCCCGACCTGCGGACCTTCTCGACGGCGGTGAGTTCCGCTGGGCTTAGCACGCTGCTCGCACATGGCAGCTACACCGTGTTCGCGCCGAACAACGACGCGTTCACGAAGCTTGGGTCGCGGCTCGACACGCTGCTGCAACCGTCCGGCAAGGCGCAGTTGACGAACTTGCTCAAGTTCCAGATCGTCAAAGGCAAGGTTCGCGCGAGCCAGCTGAAGAACGGCCGCCTGTTGACCACGCTCCAAGGCGGACGGCTGCGGGTCCGGGTGCAAGGCAACACGACGGTGCTCAAGAACGCCGTTGGCACCACGACAATTCTCGTGCCCGATGGGCGGGCCAGCAACGGCATCATCCACACGATCGACACGGTCTTGCTGCCGAGGGATTGAGTCGCCGCGCATCGGCGCCAGCCCCGGGGGTCGGCGACCCGGGGCACCGTTGGTCCGTCAGCGTCCCGCCGCGAGCCCCCATCGTGGCCAGAGGTCGCGCAGCGAGGTGCCGAAGGCGGCGCGCACATCGGCGCCGGTCATAGTCCCGCGTCCGTAGGTTGTCACGAGGCCGCGCATGATCGCGGTAAAACGGGCGTTCCCGAGCCGGCGGCGGGCCTCTTGGAGTGCGCAGGCGGGATTGGCGTACGCCAGCGAGTATTCGCCGACGTGCGCGTTCCAGTAGCGCATCGAGCTGGTGATGAAGGTCGTCGGATCGCTGACGGCGAACCGGCGCGCCGGGTAGCAGTGCGGTCGCGGTTGCGCCGTCGCCGACGACCAGTACGTCTCCAAGAAGGTGGTGAATCCCTCGTCGATCCACGGTTCGCGGTACTGGTCGTCACCGACGAGTCCGTAGAACCACTGGTGGCCGGTTTCGTGACGGGTCACCGTCTCCGAGCCGTCGGTGATGACGACCGTCGGGTATTCCATGCCGCCGCCGGCTTGGATCGGCGCGACCAATACGTCGTACTCGTCGTACGGATAGTTCGGCAGGTGGCGTTCGATCTGGTCGAGTGCGCCGGCGGCGTCGCGGGCGGCGCGGATGCGTGAGGTGCCGCTGCCCTGCGGTGACCATGCGCGTACGAGCACGCCGCGCTTGGTGCGTCGCGTCGTTTCGCCGAGCGATCCGATCGCCCAGAAGGTGTCTCGTGCCTCGACGACGCTGGTCGTCGTTGCCGTGGTGCCGTTCGCGTCGGCGGCGGTGGTCGTCGTTCCGGCGGCGACCACCTGGAGATCGGCGGGGTGGTGGAGGAGCAGCGAGAAGCGCGCCCAGGTGGTCACCCAGCTCTCGCCGTACGCGGAATAGGGCGGTAGCCGCCAGCCACTGCGGTCGCGTTGCGCGACGACCGGCAGCGCGTTGCCGTACAGGGCGATGTCGTTCGTGATACCGAAGCGATCGGCGAGGTTCGGTGCGGTGATGGTCAGTGCGAGGGTGAGCGTGGTCGTCGCGTGCGAGGCCAGCGGCGCCGGCAGCAACACCTCCAACGCGGTGCAGCGCCGCAGGAGCCGGCCGCCGCTGCCGCCGCCGGTCACCGTCGCCGTGACGGCTCGCGGGCCGGTGCAGCCGGTCGCGCCGTTGCCCCAGAGCCGCAGCCACACGCGATCGACCGCGGTCGAGCCCGCGTTGCGCACGACGATCTGCTCAGTCCCCGACCAGCTGTGTCCGCCGTCGCTGGCGGTGAGGTCGGCGGCATACGACACGGCGTCGCTCAGTGGACGCAGGATCGTGCCGGCTGCGGCGGCATTCGGTGGGCCAACGGCGCATGCCGCCAGCAGCACGGCCCCCCAGCGCGCACCGCGCCTCAATAGAGCCGTGCGCACCGCCTACCGCGTCGCCGCGCAAGACGACACGGCGCGCGGTCTACGTAGGAGCGCGGAGCAGGCGAACACCTGCCCAGCATACGGGCCGCCGGGAGGTCGTTCGCCGGTTGCCGGTGGCGCCAAGGATGGCGGGCATGCGGGTGACGTCGCCCTCCGCCGCCTTCTGGCGTCCGCCGTTGCCCTCCACTGGCGGTACATGCCGAACGTCCGTTCCCCCAGGCCGCTACTCTCCAAGGACGTGCCGGCGTTCCGACTCGATAGCCCATTTCAGCCCACCGCCGACCAGCCCCAGGCGATTCGCGCGATCAGCGAGGCGATCGAGGCCGGCGACCGCTTCACGACGCTGCTCGGCGCGACCGGCACCGGCAAGACGATGACGATGGCCGGCGTGATCGAACAGCTCCAGCGCCCGACGCTGGTGATGGCGCACAACAAGACGCTCGCCGCCCAGCTCTGCAACGAGTTTCGGACCTTTTTCCCCGACAACGCGGTCGAATACTTCGTCTCCTACTACGACTACTACCAGCCGGAGGCGTACGTTCCGAGTCGCGACCTGTTCATCGAGAAGGATTCGGCGATCAACCAGGAGGTCGACCGGTTGCGCCACGCCGCGACCGCCGCGCTGTTCTCCCGGCGCGACGTGGTGATCGTCGCCTCGGTCAGCTGCATCTACGCGATGGGCTCGCCGGACTTCTACAACAAGAAGGTCATCACGCTCACCAAGGGCGGGCTGTTCGATCGGCAGGAGCTGCTCGCGCGGCTCGTTGAGAGTCAGTACGTCCGGAACGACACCGTGCTGTCGCGTGGCGGCTTTCGCGCGAAAGGGGAGGTGATCGAAGTCTTCCCGGCGTACGCCGAGACGGCGTACCGGATCACGCTGTTTGGCGATGAGATCGAACGGCTCCAGCACTTCGACACGCTGACCGGTGAGATGATCGCCGACGACCTCGGCCACCTCGGGATTTGGCCGGCCACGCACTACAACGTCGACCGCGACCAGATCGCCGAAGCGGTCGAGCGGATCGGCGCGGAGCTGTCCGAGCGGTGCGCCGAGCTGGAGGAGCAGGGGAAGGTGCTGGAGAGTCACCGGCTGCGGCAGCGCACGCAGTACGACATGGAGATGCTGCGCGAGACCGGCTTCTGCAACGGCATCGAGAACTACTCGTCGATCCTCGATGGCCGCCCACGCGGAAGCCGACCGTACTGCCTACTCGACTATTTCCCCGACGACTTCGTGTGTTTCCTCGACGAGTCTCATCAGACGGTGCCGCAGGTCGGCGCGATGTATGAGGGCGACCGTTCGCGCAAGCAGGTGCTCGTCGACTATGGCTTCCGCCTGCCGAGCGCGCTCGATAATCGCCCGCAAACCTTCACCGAGTTTCTGGAACACACGCCGCAGATCGTGTTCGTCTCCGCGACCCCCGGCCAGTTTGAGCGCAGCCACTCGACGCAGGTCACCGAGCAGATCGTGCGGCCGACGCACATCGTCGACCCGGCGATCGACGTTCGCCCCACGAAGAATCAGGTCGACGACCTGATGAAAGAGATTCGCGAGCGCACCAAACGCGACGAGCGCACACTGGTCACGACGCTCACGAAGAAGATGGCGGAAGATCTCTCCAGCTACCTCACCGAGCTGGGATTCAAGGTCGCGTATCTGCACAGCGAGGTTGACACGCTCGAACGCATCCAGATTATCCGCGACCTGCGGCTCGGCGTGTACGACGTGCTCGTCGGCGTGAACCTGCTGCGAGAAGGGCTCGATCTGCCGGAGGTGTCGCTGGTCGGCATCCTCGACGCCGACAAGGAGGGCTTCCTGCGCGGCGAGACCTCGCTCATCCAGACGATCGGCCGCGCCGCGCGCAACGTCGACGGGACCGTCATCATGTATGCCGATCGTGAGACGGCGGCGATGAAGGCCGCGCTGGAGGAGACCGACCGCCGCCGCGCGATCCAGCGCGCGTACAACGAGGAGCATGGGATCACGCCGGCCGCGATCACCAAGGGCGTCAGCGATATCGCCGAGTTCCTGCAAGGCGAAAGCAAGGTGCCGAAGAAGCCGTCGCGACGCAGCGCCGCAGATCGCGACACCAAGAGTGCGACCGAACTGGCCGCGCTGATCGTCGAGCTTGAGGAGGAGATGGCGCAGGCCGCAGAGGAGCTGCGCTTCGAACATGCCGCGCACCTGCGCGACGAGTTGCGCGAAGCGCGCCGCGAGATGGAGATGGCGCGCGCCGCCGGCGCGAGCGCCTGACGCGCACGCTCTTCGGCCTGCCAGTTGGTGTTCGTACGAACACCAACTGGCAGG
>JASGGQ010000115.1:0-8349 GCA_047604965.1 Patulibacter sp.
ACCCAGCGGGCGGTGCCGGAGATCGCGGTGCGCTCGTCGAGCCAGCCGAGCGCCGAGATCGCGGCTTCGCTGGCGTTGTCCTTAGCGCTGCGCGGCTGCGCGGCGGGAGTGCCGGGGCGCGGCGGGGCGCCGCCGGGAATTGAAGGCAGTTTCAGCATGGCTCAGGTACCCGGGATCTTGCGGATCGTCGGCCGGCTCGGGAACAGGTACTGACCGATGCCGTCGAGATCCTGGGCAGGATCGCGCGGCGAGAAGCGGCGCAGTTCGGAGTTCACGCTGAAGCGCGGGCCAACCTCAACGAGGCCGCCACGGACTCGCGTGTAGAAGCGGTCGAGCGGACGCACCGGCGGGCCACCCTGGACCTCGCCGAGGAAGTCGTACACGCCGCCGTGACAGGGACAGATGAAGCGCTGGGAGGCTGGGACGTACCGCACCGGGCAACCCAGGTGCATGCAGCGCGTCGAGATCGCGATGTACTGGTTGTACTCGTCTTCGGGCTCGTGGTCGATGTCGGGGTTGCGCTGACGCAGGTACACCGTGCTCTTGCCGGTTTGGCCGGCTCCGGCGACGATCGTGATCGTCCGGGAGATGTATTTGTCGGGGGAGAATTCGTCCGGTCGGCCAACGGTCTCCCAGCGCACCTCCTCCTTCTTGAAGTTCGGGCCGAGCGCGAAGCCGAGGGCAGGCAACGCGATCATGCCGACCGCGACGCCACCACCGGCGTTCGCGGCGACCGACATCAGACGGCGGCGGGTGACGGTTTCGCCTTCGAACGCGCCGGGGATATTCCGGTCCGCAGTGTAAGGCGACGTGTTTTTTGAGGTATGAGGCACGAGAGGCGGTTCGAGAGGGCAGCTCGGAAGGCGACCAATCTATCGCGCAGAAGCTTACGGGGGGAGCCTGGCGGAGTCACGCCCCCGCGCAGACCAGGTTTCTGGCGCCGGGGCGCGCGCTACGTGGTCACCCTGTGCGGGCGAGCTTGCGGCCCGCGTCGCCCCAGATCTCGGCCAATTCGGCGGCGCGCGCCGGCTCGCCGCTCGGCCCAGTTGAGCCGTGTTCGATCGCCGCCGACAGCAGGGCGATCGCTTGCAGATCTCCGGTGGCGGCAACGGCGCCGAGCGCGTGCGCAAAGCACCAGTCGCCGACGAGCAGCGCGACGTCGCGGTCGTCGGCGACCAGCAGGCCGGCCGCGCCGGCATGCAGCCGCGCACCGCTCCACGCGGCTCGCAGCGCCACCGCACGCGCCGGATCGAGCCGTTCGATCGACGGAGCACCGGCCACCGTGCCGACCCGCGCGCCGAGCACCGGGCCCCCGGCACTGGCGAGCAGGGCGTCGTAGAGCCCCTGCGGCTCGGTCGCTGCGGCGGACGGCCCCGTCACTGCTCGAACGCGGCGTCGAGCGCGACCGCAGCGGCGTCGAGCGTCAATTCGAGCTGCTCGGCGGTGTGCGCCAGCGACGGGAACCAGCCCTCGAACTGCGACGGCGGTGCGTATACGCCACGCGCCAGCAGTCCCCGGCAGAAGCGGCCGTAGCGCTCCAGGTTGCACGCCTTCGCCTGCTCGTAGTTGGTGACCGGCGTCTCGGAGAAGAAAAGCGTCACGAGGCCCGGCACGCTCTGCACCACGAGCGGCCGGCCGGCGGCAAGTTCGCGCAGCCCACCGGCGAGCGCCTGCGTCGTCGCCGCGAGCTTGAGATACGCCGAATCATCCAGCAGGCGCACCGCCGCCAGGCCGGCCGCCACCGCAAGCGGACTGCCGGCGAGCGTGCCGGCTTGGTAGACGTCGCCGACCGGCGCGATCTGCTCCATCAGCTCGCGCGAACCACCGAACGCGGCGGCCGGCAACCCACCGCCGACGATCTTGCCGAGGATCGTGAGGTCAGGGAGGACGCCGGTCAGCTCCTGCGCGCCGCCGCGCGCCACCCGCAGCCCGGAGATCACTTCGTCGAAGATCAGCAGCGCGCCGTTCGCGGTCGCCTGCTCGCGCAGCAACTCCAGAAAGCCGTCGGCGGGGGGAACGACGCCCATGTTGCCGGGGAACGGCTCGACGAGGATCGCCGCGAACGCATGCCGCTCACACGCCACGCGAACGGCCTCAGCGTCGTTCCACGGCACGACAATCGTCTGCGCGGCGGCGGCCGGCAGCACGCCCGGGGAGGCCGGCAGCCCCTGCGTCGCCAAACCAGAGCCGGCGTCGGCCAGCAGGCCGTCGACATGGCCGTGGTAGGCACCGGCGAACTTCAGCAGCGCGGTGCGCCCGGTGGCGGCGCGCGCGAGCCGGATCGCACTCATCGACGCTTCGGTGCCGGAGGTCGTCATCCGCAGCATCTCAACCGACGGAATCCGCCGGCACAGCTCGGCGGCGAGATCGACTTCGCCGACGGTCGCCGCGCCGAAGGTCGTGCCGCGTGCCGCCTGCTCGGTGATCGCCGCGACGATCTCAGGATGGGCGTGGCCGTGGATCAGCGGCCCCCACGAGCAGACCCAGTCGACGTAATGGTTGCCGTCGATGTCGACGATCTCCGCGCCGCTGCCGCGCTCGATGAAGACGGGGTTGCGGCCGATCGACCGCATCGCGCGGACCGGCGAGTTGACGCCGCCCGGGAGGTATTTGACGGCGCGTTCGTACTGCTCGGCTGAGCGTGCGTCGCGGAGGGAGATGGTCATGATCGGCAGCCGTCCTTCGGGGGCAGGGGCGCGTCAGCGGGCGGCGAGCAGCCAGGCGGCAGCATCGCGAGCGGAATAGGTGATGATCGCGTCGGCGCCGCCACGCCGCAAGCTGGTCAGCGTCTCCAACACGGCGCTGCGCTCGTCGAGGAAGCCGGCGGCGGCCCCGGCTTTGAGCATCGAGTATTCACCGCTGACGTGGTAGGCGATCGTCGGCGCGGCGGTCTGCGCTTTGACGCGCTGGAGGATGTCGAGGTACGGCACCGCCGGCTTGACGATCAGCAGGTCGGCGCCTTCGTCGAGATCGGCGCGGGCTTCGCGCAGCGCTTCGGCGGCGTTGCGCGGGTCCATTTGGTAGCCGCGACGGTCACCGAAGGCCGGCGTCGAATCGGCGGCGTCGCGGAACGGCCCGTAGAAGGCGGAGGCGTACTTGACGGCGTAGCTGGCGATCGGCGTCTGCGTCAGGCCAGCCTGGTCGAGCTCACGACGGATCGCGCGCACGCGGCCGTCCATCATGTCGCTCGGCGCGACGACATCGGCGCCGGCCTGCGCCAGCGACCGCGCGGTGCGGGCGATCAGCGGCAGCGAAGCATCGTTGTCGACCTCGGCGCCGTCGAGCACGCCGCAGTGGCCGTGGCTCGTGTATTCGCAGAGGCACACGTCGGCGAGCACCAGCAGCTCCGGCACGGCGCGCTTGAGTTCGCCGATTGCGCGCTGCACGATCCCGTGCTCGTCGTAGGCGCCGGAGCCTTTGAGGTCTTTGCGCTGCGGGATGCCGAAGAGCAGCAGCCCGCCGAGGCCGACCGTCGCGGCGATCTCCGCTTCGCGCGCCAGTTCATCGAGGCCAACGCGGTCGACGCCCGGCATCGCTTCGATCGGCCGGCGGCCGGAGAGTCCCTCCTCGACGAAGAGCGGCAGGATCAGATCGCCGGGTGCCAGCGACGTCTCGGCGACAAGCTCGCGGAGCGCCGGAGTACGGCGCAGTCGACGCGGACGTTGCTCAGGGAACGGCACGACGCTGAAGCCTACCGGCGGTGGCTCCCCTCGGGCGCGGCGCAGGCGCGGCGGGCGCAGGCGCAGGCGCGGGTCATCAGCGCTCCCGCCGTCCGGTGAGCGCCTCGGCCAGTGCGGCGCGGATTGCCGGCAGCGGTTTGCCAGCGTGGTGTTCGAGGATCGCGGCCTCGGCGGTCGTGCCGACCCACAGCTGGCCGCGCTCCAGCGGATGGGAGCTGCCGAGCGCGGCGAAGTCCTCGGCCAGCACTTGCGCGAAGGCAAGGTTGCGTTCGGTGATCGCGGTCGCCACAGACGGATCGCTGCGGGCCTCCAACAGCAGTGCGCGCGCGCCGGGGTTGCCGGCGCATCCGTCGAGGTATGCGTTGGTCGCGCTGAGCATGCGTCCCGCGCCCGGCTTCTGCACGGCCATAGCGTCAAGCACGGTGGCCGCCAGTTCGTCGTAGAAGTCCCGCAGGAGCTCGTTGATGTAGGCCTCGCGGGTTCCGAAGTGGTGGAAGAACGTTCCCTTGGAGAGTCCTGCTTCCGCGACGACCCGGTCGGTTCGCAGCGCGCCGAGTGAGCCCTCGCCGGCGAGGCGCAGTCCGGCGTCGAGCAGGGCGCGGCGAGTGCGGGCGGCTGCCTCGGCGCGGCTGGATGCACCGTTGAGCCCTTGCGGGGGAGTCATTGGGTGCCTCCGGTCGATGCGCCACGCAGCCGGGTGTCGAGGAAGTCGAGCACCTGATCGAGGGCGGCTCGGGTCGGCTGACCTGGCAGGTCGATCAGGTGCTCGGTGAGCACGGAGTGCGGCGCGATCAAGGCGTCCGGGTTGGCGTCGTCGGGGTCGAGCTCGATCCCAACGAACGCATCGCCGAGTTCCTCGCGCAGCGTCGCGAAGCGCTCTGGCGGACAGAGCCGGTCGCTGCTGAACCGCAACCCAAGCACGTCGAGTTGGCCGGACGCACATCGGCGCTTGACTGCGGCGAAGTCGCTGACCGACAGGCCCACTGACCGACGATGGCAAGCGGTCAGCCCGACCGGCAGCGACGGCTGTGAGAGGACGGGCGCGACGAGTCGATCATCGACCGCCATCGCGAGCGCAAACCCGCCGGTGAAGCACATCCCAACTGCTCCCACGCCCGGACCGCCGCTGCGCTCGTGCTCGTTGCGAGCCAGGCTCCGCAGCCAGTTGACGATCGGTGAGGTGCGTCCTGTCGCCAGGATCGCGAAGTCGCGGCTGACGCACAGCGAGCCGATGACGCCAATCCCCATGCGTGCCATACCGATCCGGCTCCGCGCCGCCGGATCTCGACCCGCCGTGCCGAACAGCTGGGGGAGGATCACCGTCATGCCGCGCGGAGGAAGGCGCCGAGCGAACTCCAACACCCGAGGGGTGATGCCGGGAAGCTCGGCGAGCACGATCACGGCCGGTCCTGATCCCTGACGGAACACGGTCCGGCTGATGCCGTCGTGCTCGAACTCGACCGCCTCGAAGTCGCGCATCTCATCATCCACGACGCGCATCGTACTATTGACTGACCAGTCGGTCAATAGATTTGGGTGTCGCGCACGAACCGCGCCCCAATCAACGCCGCGCTGGAAGCGTTGCGACCGCCGGGAGCAAGAAGCGGTTGCAGGTCCGTCGTGTGGCGACGGCGGGATCGGCGTGAGAGGTGGCGGCGTGAGAGACTCGCGGCGTGTTCACGCTTGCATTCGAACTCCCGGCTCATACGCACCCCGCACACGTCGCAGGCCGCCGGATCGCCAGCGTTGCCCTCGCCGCGTTGGCCGTCGCGGCCGTACTGGCTTCGCCGGGCACGGCGGGCGCCGACCAGCTGACGCCCGCCTCAGACGCCTGCAATGAGGAGACGCTCAAGGCACTGATTATCGCGCACGACGCCGAGCTTGCCGAAACCTGGGAGAGCTGGGGCGACCGTGCGTCCACCGGAACCACGCCGCTCAGCGTGATCTGCCGCACCATCGACGGCGACGAACTTCCCGACGCGCTGTGGGTGCTCGGCAGCGGCGGCACCGGGGGCGCGCTCCACGCCGGGATCGCGACGAGCGGGTCAGGAGGCGCCCCGGCCGTGATGGCGGAGTGGGTCGACGGGTACCGGCTGACGACCGGTCTCTACCGCGGTCGCGCGGCGATCGCCTGGCCGAAGTACCGCAAGGCCGACCCCAACTGCTGCGCGAGCGGTGGCTGGCGCTGGCGCTTCTACGGGCCGGCAAGCGGCGGTGGCGTCCACCGCAGCAAGCTGCGCAAGAGCCGCAAGACAACCTGGCCGCTGAAACTGGCCCACACCACGTCCTGAGCAGCAGCCTCCAAGCGCGAGCGTCGCCGCAAGTTCCTACCGGCGGCGACTACCCGCGGGCGCGGCGCACGAGCAGGCCGGCGAACGCCGCGTACGCCGCGCACTGCGCGACGAGTTGCGCCGCCGCACCACCGTCGGCCTCGCCGGCCACGGCGCCGTCAAGCAGTTCGCGGGCAGCCTTGAACGGCACCAGCGCGGAGATCAGATCGAGCATCTGCACCATGCCGCCGCTGAGCGCCTGCTGGGGAATCAGCGCGATCACCGCGACCGGAACGGCGAGCAGGATCGCGGCGAGTGTCGCGGCGCGCGCGTCGCGCAGGCCGGCACCGAGCAGCACGCCGAACGCGCCGAACGCCAGGCCGGCGAGCAGCAACGCCGGCAGCCACAGCGCGGCGCCGGTCCACGCCAACGCGCCGAAGGTCGCGACACCGGCGAGCAGCAGCAGCCCCGAGCCGGCGGCGACGATCCCGGCGGCGAGCAGCTTGGCGGTCACCAGCTGCCAGGCACCGCGGCCGCCGCGCAGCAGCCGGCGCAGCGTGCCCTCTTCGCGTTCGCTGGCCAGCAGTCCGGCACCGAGCGTCATCGCGACGAGCATCAGCGAGAGTGCGGCGGCGACTCCGACGGCAAAGCCGGACAGCGAACGGCTGGCACCCTGGCCGATCGCCGTTTCCTTGAGGTCGAGCGGCTTGGCGATGCTGCGCAGAATGTCGTCGGAGAGGTCGAGGTTCTGGCGCGCCAGGCGGGCGAAGCGGGCCGCCGCGTCGAGGCCGCCGCGCTTGCTTTCCGGCAGCTGGCTGGCGCCGGCCGCCACCACCGTCTCCGCCGACTTGAGGCCGAGCACGTCGATCTTCTGGCCGAGCATGTCGAAGGTGCCGCCGTCGCGCAAGATCTTCAAAAAGCCGGTGGCGACGCGCACGATCTCACCGGCGAGCACCCGTTCGGCGTCGCGCATGCGACTGGCGACGAGCGCACGCACGAGCGTTCCATCGAGCGGCCCGCTGGCGCCGTACAGCACCTCAAGCTGCGGGCCGCCGCTCACCCCACCGGTCGCCAGCTCGTTGGCGAGCGTCGTCGCAGCATCGGCGGGGATCACGAGCGCCCCGTCGATCGTGCCGGCCTCGATCATCGCGACGGCCCGCGCACGGGTCGGCAGGTCAATCGTGTGGACATCATCGCCGGTCAGCGAGCCGCGCAGATCGGCCAGCGACAGCGTTTGCCCGCCGATCGTGACGGTGCCGGTGTTACCGCTCGGCAGTAGGTTCACCACAGCGATCGTCGGCGGCTGCGGTTCGCGCGTGAGACTCAACCCGAGCCCGATCGCAACCAGCAGCGGGTAGAGCACGACGAGCGCCAGCAGCGCCGGGGAGCGCCGCAGCACGCGCAGGTCTTTGCGCAGCACCGCGGCGATCATGCGCCCGCTCCCGCTTCGGGGGCTGCGTGTTGGCCGTCGGCCGTTCCGGCGACGACGCGCGCGAACGCCCGGTCGAGGTCGTCGTGGTCGCCGCCGAGCGCACGCAGTTGCGCGGCGGTGCCGGAGAACGCGACGCGGCCGTCGCACAGCACGACGACGCGATCGGCGTGGCGTTCGGCGGAGTGCAGCTCGTGGGTGGTGATCACGACGCCGGTGCCCTGCTCGGCGAGGCGGTCGATCAGTTCCCACAGCGCGAGGCGCTGCGGCGGGTCGAGTGCGGTGTGCGGTTCGTCGAGCAGCAGGCAGCGTGGCGTGCCGAGCAGGCCGATCGCGAGGCTCACGCGCTGGCGCCAGCCGCCGGAGAGCCGGTCGAGCCGTTGCCCGGCGCGGTCGCGCAGCTGCGCGAAGTCCAGCGCACGCTGCGTGGCGTCAGCCGGATTGCCGGCGCCGGGGGTCAAGCCGGCGAAGAGCCGCAGGTTTTCGGCGACGGTCAGCCGTTCGTAAAGCGCGGGGCGTTGCGGCACCCAGCCGAGCGCGTGCGGGCCGGGCTCGACGGTGCCGCCGTGCGCCGGCTGCACCCCGGCGATCACTTCCAGCAGCGTCGTTTTGCCGGCGCCGTTGGGGCCGAGGATCGCGACCCGTTCGCCGGCGCCAACGTCCAGGTCAACGCCGTCGAGGATCGTGCGTCCTTGCCGCCGGCGGGTGAGGCCGCGGGCGGTGAGAGCGGGGGCGGGCTGCGGGGACTCGTGCGCCACGCGCGCCATCCTATGGGCCGGGCAGATGGCGGATCGGCGGTTGGCGTGCATGGCACGGTGATCGCCGATTCGCACGTGATCGCGGAGTGGGCGACAACGGATCCGGCAAGCTGAACTGGCTGGTAGGGCCGCATGCCGCAGCCCTACCGGGATAGGCCCTAGACGATTGATTCCACGGCGGCGTGCGGTGGATGTGCGTGGCGCGTGGATGG
>JASGGQ010000116.1:0-8312 GCA_047604965.1 Patulibacter sp.
GCCGCGCCGGCCTCCCCCGCGACCACCGGGGCGACAGCCCGCCGCAGCTGCCGCCCGAGTGCCGGCAGCTCGGCAGCCGACACGCGCAACGTCGCAGGCCTGGCGACGCCGCCGTCGAGAAACAGATGCACGACGCGCACCGCCTCCGCGCCGCCGCGCAACGCCGCGAACGCATAGGCAGCGCGCTGGAGTGCGTACCGCGACGCGGCATGCTCATCGAGATCGACCTCCCCGGCAAGCCGATCGGTTTTGTAGTCGACGACCAACACCTCTCCCGGCTGTGGGCCACGTTGCTGCGCATCGACGACCCCGGTCAGCAGCGAACCATCGTCAAGCGCGACGGTGAAGCTCCGCTCGCGCTCCGGCGGCCCGCCATGCCATAGCTCACGCCACATCGGCGCTTGCACGACGGCGCCAACCATTGCGACCATCCGCTCCCGCTCATCGGCGATCGCGGTGACGCCGAGCGCCACCAGTTCGCCATCGACGAGCTCCCGCACCTGCGCCGCAGTCGGCGACTGCGGCGCGCGTTCCAGCGCGGCATGCACAAGCGTGCCGACCGTCGTTGCCGGCAGTCCACCAGCGCCGGCAGATTCGGGCGCCTGTGCCCCGGTCGCCCCGCTCCCACCGCCAGTGCCGCCGAAGAGGACGAGTTGATCGTCGCCATCGAGCACCCCGGCGGACTGCGCGATCAGCGGCCGGTGGGGCGTCGGCGGGAGCCGCAGCAGTTCCTCGGCATAGAACCGCAGCCCACACGCCGCATGGCGACTGAGTGCGGTGTAGGAGAGCACCTGTGGCGCAGTGAGCGGCGGCGTCGGAGCTCCGGCCGGCACCCGCAGCACCGCCGGGCGGTGGACCGGCAACTCGACCCGCTGCGGCGCACGCAACTGCGCCGGCAAGATCGTGCCGGCCGGCGTGCTGACCGAGACGCGCACCCCGTCGGCACTGAGGCATGGCACCTGTGCGGCCCGCTCCACCAATCGATCGAGTTCGGGCACGAGCGCCGGCCCGAGCCAGCTGATCACGGTCGCCTGATCGCCCGGCACACCGGCGAACGGCGACCCGTTACTCCCCCACTGCGCAACGCCACTCACCAGCAGCCGTTCGCGGGCGCGCGTCAACGCGACATACAGCACGCGCCGCAGCTCTTCGCGTTCGCGGTCCGCCCGCTCGGCCTTGAGCGCATCGTGATCGAACAGCGCCTGCGACGGCGCGCCGGGCGACGGACGCAGCCGCACGCCAACGCGCCTCTCCCCGCCCAGTAGCGCCGGCACCACGTTGCGTCCCTGCTGGCCGAGCCCGGCGACGATCACGACATCGAACTCCAAGCCCTTCGACTGGTGGACCGTCATCAGCTGTACCGCGCCACCGCCGCCAAGCGCCGCCTCCGGCGCCCGCAGTCCGTGGCGTTGCTCGCTCGCGGCGCGGTCGACCAACGCCCCGAGATCGCCCCCTGCCGCGACGGCATCGGTCGCCAGCCGCCGCAGCCGGCCGACATTCGCCAGCCGCCGCTCTGCCTCCTCCAACGATGCGAGATGTTCGTCGTACCGCGTCGCATCGATCAGCTCATCCAGCAGACCACACGGATCGCTCGCGCGCCCCGGCCGGCGCTGACGCTCCAGCAGCTCGGCAACAGCACCGATTCGCATGGCATCGTCGGCCGTCAGTTGACCTTGCTCGGCGGCGGCGATGACTGCGGCCAGTCGCGTACCGGCCGGGCCGTCTGCCGCACAGTCGCCGACGACTGCGAGCCCGTCGGTGCTGAGCGCGACCAGCGGCGATGCGAGCACCATCAGCAGCGCCGCATCGTCACGGGCGTTGCGCACAAGTCGCAGCCAGCCCACGAGATCGCTGACCTCCAGACGCTCCCAAAAGCCCTCCGCGCCATCCTGCACCGCCTCGACACCCAAATCGGCGAGCGCACCAGCGACCGGCAGCAGCACGCGCCGTTGCCGCGCCAACACGGCGATCGACCAGTGCGGTTGCGTGCGGCGCAGCTCGGCGACGCGCGCGGCGATCAAGCGCGCTTCGGCCAGCAACGCGGCACCACGCTGCCCGGCCCGCCCGCCGAGCTGCGCGCCGTCCCAGCCGTTCGCGCGATCCTGCGCCGTGATGAGCAGCTCGACCCGCGCGCCATCCGGTTCGCCATCGAGCGGCGCTGGTCCACGGTACGCATCGACCGGTTGGTGCTCGGGATCGAGCCGCTGCCAAGCGCGGTCGATTGCTGCCAGCACGGCCCTGTCGGATCGGTAGTTCGTGGTGAGTTCCAGCGCGACGCCCTCCGGCGCGTCGCGCTGCGCCGCGCAAATCAGTTCGACGCTGGCGTTGCGAAAGCCGTAGATCGCTTGGCGTGGATCGCCGACGACGGTGACCGCAGGCTGTCCCGGCTGTGGCGTTGCGTGCAGCCACGGCTCGGGGCCGGAGAGCAGTTCGATCAGCTCGGCCTGTCGGCGGTTGGTGTCCTGAAACTCGTCGACGAGAATCCGCTCGAAGCGCTCGGCGAGCCGCCGGCGCACCAGCGGCTCGCCGCGCAGCAGTTGCAGCGCTTCAAGTTCGAGATCGTCGTGATCGAGCGCCTCGTCAGCGCGTTTGCGGCGCTCATACGCCTCGGAGAATTCACGCGCGAGCTCGGCAAGCAGCGCGACGCGCGGCCCGGCGGCCAGCTCGCCGAGGCGGCGCGCCAACAGGTCGCGCGCCTCGATGAAGGCGTCGACCTCGCTCGCCGCCTTGTTCAGCGGCGCGCCACGATGCGGCTTACCGTTCGGCAGCGCCGCGATCGCCCCCGCCAACTCGGCGACGTCCTGCGGCCGTTGCTCGACGACCCGAGCGATCTGATCACTGGCGGCAACGACGGCGCCCACCAGTTCCGTGGCCTGGTCGAGTCGCAGGCTCGACCTGTTTGGCTGGCGGAGCACGTCGATCGCGTCGCTGAGGCGCCCCGCAGCGCCGCGCAACACGCGCAACGCCGCCTGTACCTCGGCGGCGCCGGTCGTCGGGGCACGCAGCACCGGATGCACGTCGCCGTCACTGCGGCGTGCCGTCCACCATTCGACGATTGCGCCGCGCAGCGCCTGTTCGCCAACCTGCGCGACGAGATCGGCGGCCGGCTGGCCAGCTCGCGCGAAGAGGCGTTGCAGCGCATCCTCCCACGCCGCCGCCTGAAGCTCGGCGGCGGCAAGTTCGTCGATCACGACGAAGCCGGGGTCGAGCGCACGGTAGTGCGCGAACTCGCGCAGCAGCCGGCCGCAAATGCCGTGAAAGGTGCCGATCCACGCCTCGGTCAGGTCGGGATCGCGGCCCAGCGCGGTGCCGCGCAGCGCAGTGGCGATGCGTTCGCGCAGTTCGCCGGCTGCGCGGTTGGTGAAGGTGATCGCCAAGATCCGATCGAGCGCAATCTGCTGGTCGAGGTGCGCATCGGCAAAGAGCCAGGTGAGCACGCGCGTCTTGCCGGAGCCGGCGGCGGCGACCAGCACCGTCGGCTGGCCGGCGCGCGCGCGCACGGCCCGCTGCTGCGGCGAAGGATCGGGCGCGGCGGCTGATGTGGGTGCGTCACTCATCGTTGCTGCACGCGGCAGAGCCAAGGGTGCCGGCAGCCGCCGTCGCTGCACCGGGCCGCGCATGGCTCGGTCTGGCCGGCGTCGATCGCCGCTGCGGCTTCGGTGGCGAGCACCATCAGTTCGTCGAGCAGCGCGTCCCACTGCGCTTCGCCGATGACATCTGCGCGGTTGAGCCGCCGACCGGACAACGGCGCCACTGCCGCGCCGCGCGGCGCCCGATCGAGCGGCCCGGGAACCGGCTGGTACAGCGAGGCGACCGGCGTGGCATCGGTCAGCTCGGCCGCGACGAGTGCATACAGCCCGGCTTGCAGTTCGCGGCGTTCGACCCAGCCGCCGCTGCGGTAGGGATCCACATCGGCCCCCTTGTAGTCGACGACGACGACCTCCGAACCGTCGGCAGACAGATCGAGCCGGTCAATCCGGCCGGAGAGCGTGAGCGTCTGGCCGGCGCGGTTGACAACGACCGGCGGACGGCCGGCATCACGCTCTTCCCCGTCGGCCTCGGGCGCGGGTTCGCTGCGCCCTCCGAACGCCAGCTCCAGCGCGCCCGGTTGGTGGTCAAGCTGCGCCGTGCCGCAAAGCGCCGGCAGCGTCGCCTCAAGCTCGGCGACGACCCGCTCGCGCAGCAGGCGTTCGGCAAGCGTTTCTCCGCCGGGCGTAGCGGCGTCGGCGCGCCGCTGTGCCGCCGCGCGCAGTTCGCGCTGCAGCGCCGGCAGCGCGCCGGGAACGAGCGTGATTTCGTCGTCGAGCGCGCGTTGCAGCAGGTCGGCGAGCAGATCGTGACGCAGCCGCCCGGCAGTCAGCGGCGCCGCGTCCGGGTCCAGCGGACGAGGCCGCAGATGATGCTCGACGAACCACTGGGCGGTGCAGCGCGACGCCGCTTGCAGCTCTCGCACGGCATAGTGGCCGCGCGACGTGGCGGCAAGCCGCGCCGACCGGGCGTGCGTGAACTCACGGTGGCGTGGGCCGGCTGCGGCGCGCGCCAGCTGGTCGCGCGACTCGGCGACGCCACCCAGCAGCGCTGCGTGCCCAGCGCCAAGGGTACGGCGCGACATCGCATCACCGGCAACCCGCCGCAGCTCGGCGACCAGCGGTGAAGGCTCACACGCGCCGCCATCGCCGTCGCCGTCGTGCCAACCGATCATCAGCTGTTTGGTCGGGGTGGTCACCAGTTCGTACGCGAGGTAGCGCTCGGCCGCGCCGTGCGACGGCTGGAGCGGCACCGGCCAGCCGTAGTCGGCGGCCAACGCTCCGCGATCGGCGGCGCTGAGGATGCGGCGACTCGATTCGCTGGCCGGGAAGCTGCCACGGACGGCCCGCGCGATCACCAGTCGGTCGAGTGTTCGCGTGCGCACCGCGAGCGGACCGACGACCGCGATGCTCCCGGCCGGCTCCGGCTCGCGTTCGAGCCGCAGCTCCTCCAATGCGCGAGCGAGATCGTCGAGGCCGGCGGCGAGCGGGAGCGGTGGGGTCAGCGCCCAGGCACGCCGCACGAGCCGCGCCCGACGTTCGAGCAGCTGCGCCGCTTCGCCTGCGGCACGGATCGCACGCTCGACGCCTCCTTCGAGCCGCCCATCGGTGGTGGTGGCCGTGGTGGTGGTGGTGGACGCCGCCCAGCGCGCCGCCTGCTCGCCGAGGATCTCGGCGACCACCAGTTCCAGTGCGCCCGGTCGTCCGCCGCGCGCGTCCCGCAGGCGGTCGAGCTCGGTGATTCGCCTGCCAGACCAGAGCCGTAGCGCGTCGAGCGTCGAGCGGGCATCGCGGCGGCGAATCTCGGCGTCGAGCTGATCGGCGCCGTCGCGGTCGACGACCGCCAGCCAGGCCACGAGATCTGCAGCGGTGCCGCCAGCACCAGCGGCACGCAGCAACGCGACGGTGCCGCGCACGATCGGCGTCGCTGCCGCGTCGGCGCCCGCCGCCAGGTGCGCGGCCACGCCGCGTCGGCGCAACGCGGCCACGATCGCAGGCCCATGCAGCCGCACTTGCGCCGTCACCACGGCGATCCGCGTGGCCGGCGTGCCGCCCTTGAGCGCGTCGTCGATCGCCTCGGCGATCAGTGCCAGCTCCTCATCTGGCCCGGCGCCTCGCAGTTCCAGGATCGCCGGTGCGCCCTCCGCCACCACCGCGATTTCCGGCGGCGCCTCGGGCAGCGCTTCGAAGAGCTGCGCGCCGACGGCCGCCAGTGCCGGTTCAACCTCGACCAGTGTGGCGTCGAAGTTCAGCGTTTGGGTCTGCGCACCGGCGGCCCGCAGTTGCTGCACGAGGCCGGCTGACGCCGCCAGCGCTTCGCGATCTTCGGCGTATGGCAGCGAGAGCAGCACCGTCGCGCCGCAGCCTGCCAGCGCCACGACCAGGCCGCGCTGCACCGGGTCGAGGTCGTCGAAGCCGGCGAGCGTGAGATGCATCCCGCGCAAATCGAGCGAGCCGTCACGCAACGCCCGCGCCACGAACTGCGCGGCCGTGGCCCGGTCGATCGGGCCACCGGAAGCCGCCGCGAGTGCCGCGCGGCGCTCGGCGTCGTCGTGCAACAGCGCCGCCAATTCCGGGCCACGCTGGCCGCCGCCTGCGCGACCCCACGCCTCCAGCCCGGCGCGCGCGCCGCCGTCGAGATCGCCGGTAACGATCAGCTCGTCGGCGAGCGCCACGAGTTCGTCGGCGAGCCAGCCGCGCCGACCACCGGGACGCAGCGCCTGAAACGCACGATCCTGCATCGCCGTCGCGACAACGGCTTGCGCGATCGCACGCCGTTCGTCCTGGGAGAGCAGCGGTGGGCCACCGGCGAGCCGCAACAACCGGCGTTCGAGTTCCGGCGCGCCAAGCAGGTCGGCGTACGGCGTTGGCGTACGGCGAACCCCGCCGAGCGCTTCGAGCCCCAGCAGCTCGCGGCGGATTTGCGCCAGGTCGGCGCTGCCGGGCGCGACGAGCCACGCCGGTGCCCCGGCGGCCGCAGCGGCCTGGTGTGCGTCGAGCAGCCGCCCGGTCTTGCGGGCACCGGCTGGACCGAGGAGCAATTGCAGCGGCACAGCGAGTCAGCTTGCCGCACCGGCAGGACGCCATCGCGCGTCGCGCTTGCCGCTCACGCCGCGTCCTCGGTGCGATCCAGGAGCGCGCCGAACTGGTCGGCAAGCTGCCGCGCCCGCAACCATGAGGCGTCGTCTGGCGCGGTGCCGGCGAGGCGTGCCGGTGTGACGCCGCGAGCGCTGGTGAGCAGCAGCGGCCGGCCTGCAAGCCGTGCGAGCGTCGGCGCCGGCACCGCTGCGGCTCGGTGCGGCGCCGCAGCGAGCAGTGCGCCGCGCGCGATGCCTGGCAGCAGCCGGCCGTCGGCGTGCGGTGTACAGAGGCGGCCGCCATCCTCCTCCCACCAGAGGTTCGCCCACGCCGCTTCGAGCGCTTCGCCACTGGCGTCGAGCAGCAGCGCAGTGGCGCCGCAGCGTTGCTGCGCGCCGTCGACCAGGCGCCGGTCTTGCCACTTGTGCGCGCCGAGCCCACCCGGAATGACGAGCGGCGCGAGCACCACCCCATCCGGCGGCAACGCAGCAAAGGGCACCACCTCGGCGCGGACGGTGGCGCCGGGCAGCAGTTCGATCCGCAGGCGGCCCGTTCGCGGGCCGCCCGCCAACGCCATCTCGACCGCCTCGTCGAATCGCGGCGGCCAGCGGTAGCCGAGTGCGTCGGCCGAGCGCCGCAGCCGCGCGAGGTGTGACGACCAGCGCCGGAGTCGGCCATCGCGCAACGCAACCGTCTCCAGCAGCCCGCTGCGGGCGTCTGGGCGAGGCATCCGCGACGCCAGCCATTCCACGTCCGCCGCAGGGGGCGCCGCACCGAGCCTCTGCGGACTGCCGCCGGGTTCGATCGCCGACCCAGCGGCTGCCAGCAGCGCCGACGCTTTGCCGAGCGCCTCGTGGAGCTCGCCGTGGGGCGTGGAGTCGGCGACGATGCCACCGCCAACGCCCACCCACGCCGCGTCGCCGGCAACCTCCAATGTGCGAATCGTGACCGCGAATTCCAGGCCGCTGACGGGCGACACCAGGCCGTGCGCACCGGTGTATGCCTCCCTACCCGACTGCTCGACGGCCGCGATCACCCGCAGCGCCTGCACCTTTGGCGCGCCGGTCACCGAGCCCGGCGGGAAGGTCGCGCGCAGCAGGCGGCCGTCACCGATCGCTTCGTGCAGCCTCCCGCGCACGGTGCTAACGAGATGCCACACGCCGGCGTGCGCCTGCACCTGCGGCACGTCGTCGGCGGCGATCGACCCGTAGTCGCAGACCCGCCCGAAGTCGTTGCGCATCAGATCGACGATCATCACGTGCTCGGCCCGGTCTTTGGCCGATCCAAGCAGTCCGGCGATCGCTGGATCATCGCCGTATTCGGACTGCACCGAGCAAACGCCACGCGGCAGCGTGCCTTTGATCGGCCCGGTCGCCACGGCCCGGTCGCGCCGCCGCACGAACAGCTCCGGCGAGGCGGAGAGGATCGCGTGTCCGGCACCATCGTTGATCCATCCGCCGAACCACGGGTCGGTCTGCTCAAGCACCGGCGCCACCAGGGCCGCGAGCGCGCCGGTCAACCGTCCTTCCAGGCGCAGGCAGATGTTCGCTTGAAACAGCTCTCCGGCGTCGATGCGATTGATCGTCTCGGCGACCGCCGCGCGGTGGGCGGCCTCGCCCCCGGCGAGCCGCATCGGCCCAAGCGTTCCGGCGGGCGGCTGCCGCGGCGCGCCATCGAGGCGGGCCCGCCAGCGGTCGGCGCGGCGGG
>JASGGQ010000117.1:0-8271 GCA_047604965.1 Patulibacter sp.
CCCGTCCTGCGCCCGTAGCTCAGCTGGATAGAGCGTCGGTCTACGGAACCGAAGGTCAAAGGTTCGAATCCTTTCGGGCGCGTGCTGCGAAACCCCTGCGAAAGCGGGGGGTTCGTCGTTGGTGGGGGTACGAATCGGCCGGGTGTCCACCAGGCGCCGTAACACGCCGCTGTAACAAACCCGCCCATTTCGGCGGTCAAGCGGGGCGGTCGCCGGGATCGGCGGGCAGCGACTCCACGCCGCGCTTCGGCCGGCGGTCGTCAGCTGCGCGGAGGGGTGCGGCGTCCACGGAGGATCACGTCGTGGCTGGTGAGCTGGACGCCGAGCCGCTGCGCCGCCGCGACGATCGCGCGTTCGAGCTCGTCGTCGGTGAACGGCTCCACCCGACCGCTGGCTTCGTCGACGAGATGGTGGTGGTGATGGGCGGGATCGGAGATCTCGTAACGCGCGACGCCATCGCCGCCGTCGAAGCGGTGCAGAAGTCCGAGTTGATGGAGATCATCGAGGATGCGATAGACCGACGCCGCCGATCCAATCCCCGTCTCGCTGGCGCGCAGCAGATCGGTGAGCTGTTGCGCCGTCAGCAGGCACTGCCCCTCGCGGGCGAGCAGCTCGACCACCGCCGTCCGGGCCGCCCCGGAGCGCCTTCCGTTCGCAGCCGTCTGCTGCTCGGCGTGAGCAAGCCAGCGGTCACGCAGCTCCGGGTCCACCGCCAGACCGTATCACGCGAATGAGACTCGTTCTCGCGGCACGGTCTGGCGCTTCTGATGGCTTACGCGGCCAGGGTGAGCGGGCCGTGATCGTCGCAATGATCGCCGTGCGGATGATGCAGGTGCCCGTCGACGAGATAGTCGGTGTGATCTCCGTGTGGCACAGCGTCGTGGCCGCAGCCCGGGCCGTGCTCGTGGGCGACCTCGTGGCTGCCGCACGCATGTTCCGGCGTGCAGACATCAGGGTGCTCGGCGTCGACGGCAATGACATGCTCGTCGACGTGGTCGCCATGCGGGTGGTGCAGGTGTCCGTCGTGCAAGTAGTCGACGTGGCCGTCGTGCAGCACCGCAGGATGCCCGCACCCCGGACCATGCTGGTGATCGTGGTGCTCGTGGATGGTGTGGCCGCTCATGGCGTCAGCATCGCGCAGCTCGACCGGCGCGCCAACCACCTGGGAGCAAGAACCGTTCTCGCGTACGTGTCGGCCGGCCCCGGGGGTAGCCCAGGCGGGCCCACCGCTGCTCGATGATGGCCGCGTCGACCGGGTTTCATCTGACTTCGCGTGGGATCTCCCGAATCCTGATCTCTTGGTCGTCGCCGGCACCGGGCTGGGGACCCTCGCCGTCGTCATCAACGTCCAGACGATCGGCAACATTCTCGTGCTCGGGCTCCTGATCACCCCGGCCGCGACCGCCCGGCTGCTGACCGCCCGCCTCGACACCACGAACATAATGAGAATGGGTCTCAGTCTTGGTAACGTGTGCGGCATGTCTGACGCCCGCCTGCCCGTCACCGTCCTCTCCGGCTTCCTCGGAGCCGGCAAGACCACCCTCCTTGAGCATGTGCTGCGCAACCGCGAGGGGCGCCGCGTCGCCGTGATCGTCAACGACATGAGCGAGGTCAACGTCGACGGGGCGCTGATCCGCGGCGGCGGGGCACAGATCGACCATGTACAAGAACAGCTGGTCGAGATGAGCAACGGCTGCATCTGCTGCACGCTGCGGGAGGACCTGCTGA
This sequence comes from Patulibacter sp., assembly GCA_047604965.1. Taxonomy (GTDB): domain Bacteria; phylum Actinomycetota; class Thermoleophilia; order Solirubrobacterales; family Solirubrobacteraceae; genus JAGIBJ01. The sequence continues at coordinate 1,729 of JASGGQ010000117.1, forward strand.
TCGAGGTTGGGCGGCTCGCGCGGGAGGGGCGCTTTGACGCACTGCTGATCGAATCGACGGGAATCAGCGAGCCGCTGCCCGTCGCCGAAACCTTCACCTTCGAAGACGAAGATGGCACCAGCCTCAGCGACCTCGCGCGGCTGGACACGATGGTGACCGTGATCGATGCCTCGACCTTCCTGGAGGAGTGCGACGGCATCGACGAGCTGGCTGAGCGAGGGATCGGACTCTCCGACGAAGATGACCGCTCAATCGTCGACCTGCTCGTCGATCAGGTCGAGTTCGCCGACACGATCATCGTCAACAAGACCGATCTCGTCGACGCGGAGACGATCGAGCGGATCGAGGCGATCACGCGCACGCTCAACCCCCGCGCGACGCTGGTACGCGCGACTCGCTCGGAGGTGCCGCTCGACCAGGTGCTCGACACCGGCCGCTTCGACTTCGAGGCCGCAGCGCAGGCGCCCGGCTGGCTCGCGACGCTGCGTGGCGAGGAAATCCCGGAGACGGACGAATACGGGATCAGCCACTTCGTCTACCGCGCCGATCGCCCGTTCCATCCCGAGCGCTTGCAGCAGGCGATCACGAAGGGCTGGGACGGCGTGCTGCGCGCCAAGGGGTTCTTCTGGCTGGCCACGCGCCACGACCTCGTCGGCGAATGGTCGCAGGCCGGGCGGGTGCTGACCGTCGGTGCCGCCGGGGAATGGCTGGCCGCGATCGACGAGGCGACGCGCGCCGAGTACCTCGCCGAGCTGGCCGAGGATGAGCGGCCCGATCTCTCCGGGCCGTGGGGTGACCGCCGTCAGGAGCTGGTCTTCATCGGCTCCGAGATGGACCAGGCTGAGCTGACCGGTCGTCTGGACGGTGCGCTGCTGACCGAAGACGAAATGGTGCAGGGGCCCGAGCGGTGGCGGGCGCTGCCGGATCCGTTCCCGGCGTGGGAGCTGATCGACACCGACGAGCACGAGCACCCGCACGCGGCCGGCGAGGCGACGTTCGACGTACGCGCGCAGGCTGCCGCCGGCGATCCAACCGACCCACGCCGCGCGGCGTGAGCCCGCACGACCACCTCGGCGCGCCGCTCCAGCGGCCCTCCGCGACCGCGAAGCCGGCAGCGCTGCCGGTGACGGTGCTCTCCGGCTTCCTCGGTGCCGGCAAGACGACCGTCTTGGAGCACGTCCTCCAGAATCGCGACGGGCTGCCGGTCGCGGAGACCTTCACCTTCACCTTCGAGGACGGCAGCTCGCTCGCCGATCTCGCCCAGCTGGACACGATGGTCACCGTCGTCGACGGTGGCGCGTTCCTGGCGGACTGGCAGAAGTTCGAGCTGATCGCCGAGCGCGGAGAGTCGCTGGGCGAAGAGGATCAGCGCAGCGTCGTCGATCTGCTCGCCGATCAGGTCGAGTTCGCCGACGTGCTGATCGTCAACAAGCGCGACCTGATGACCGACGCGCTGCATCGGCGCACCGTCGCCGCGCTGCGCAGCCTCAACCCGCGGGCGCGGATCGTCACCGCCGCGCACGGCCAGGTCAACCCGCAGGAGATCCTCGGCACCGGCCTCTTCGACTTCGACGCCGCCGCCGACGCACCCGGATGGCTCCAGGCGATGCGCGGCGAGGAGGTCAGTGAGAGCGACGAGTACGGCATCAGCCACTTCGCGTACCGCGCTCGTCGGCCGTTCCACCCTGAGCGATTCGCTGCGGCGCAGGGGCACACCTTCGCCGGTGTCCTGCGCAGCAAGGGCGTCTACTGGCTGGCGACCCGCCACGATCTCGTCGGGCAGTGGTCGCAGGCCGGCGGGGTGCTGCGCACCGGGCTGGGCGGCCTGTGGTGGGCGAGCGTGCCGCAGTCGCGCTGGCCCGTCAGCGAGCAGATGAAGGACACCTATGACCGCACCTGGCAGGCGCCGTACGGCGACCGCCGCCAGGAGCTGGTCTTCATCGGGCAGGGCATCGACCGCGCCGGGATCACCGCCGCGCTCGACGCCTGCCTGCTGAGCGACGACGAGTTCGACGCCGGCCCCGCGTACTGGCGCACGCTGCCGGACGACCTGCCCCCGTGGCCGACCCGCGAGCAGCTGCTGGCGGGAGCGGCAAGCGCGTGATGGCGGAGGCGAGGATCCCCGTGCAGGACATCTCAGGCGGAGTCGCGCCGTCGCGCCGCAAGCCGGTCACGGTACTCACCGGCGCGCTCGGCGCCGGCAAGACGACGTTGGTCTCGGCAGTGCTCTCCGGTGGCACCGGCCGCAAGGTCGGGCTGATCGTCAACGAGGTGGGGGAGGTAAGCATTGACGGGCAGCTGCTGGCCACCAGCGGCGATCGGCTCCTGGAGCTTTCCAGTGGCTGCCTCTGCTGCTCGGCGGCCAGCGATCTGCGGGTCGCGCTGATGACGATGGCGTACGCCGACGTCGATCACATCCTGATCGAGACGACCGGGCTCGCCGATCCGGGGCCGGTCGTGGAGGCGGTGGCCGCGCGCTCAGATCGGCTGCGCCTCGACGCGGTGATCTGCGTTGTCGACGCGCGCAGCGTCCGCGATCAGCTCGCCGATCACCGGACTCCGCAGTACAAGCGCCAGATCGAGCTGGCGTCGACGGTCGTCGTCAGCAAAGCCGATGTGGCGGGAGCGGCGAGGGTCACCGCCGCGCGCGAGCAGATCGCCGCGCTCAACGCCGATGCGCGGGTGGTGACGGCGGTGCGCGGCGACATACCCGCCGCAGAGCTTTTCGATCTGCGCGCCTTCGCGCCGAGCCGCGTCGAGGAGACGGTCGTCCCGGCACGGGGTAAGCGCAGGCACCGCTTCACCCTCGGCAGCCGCGCCGCACACCCCGAGGTTGAGACGGTCTGCGCGCAGACCGATCGGGAGCTGGATCTGGAGGTCACCATGCAGTGGCTCCAAGGATTGATGGCGTTCAAAGGCCCCGATCTCAACCGCGTGAAGGGCATCCTTGCGATTGCCGGCCTCCCGCATGCCGTCGTGATCCACGGCGTCCTCGGCTACCTCGAAAGCGCGCCTGGCCGGCCTTGGGCCGACGGCGAGCCGCGCAGCTCCGCGATCGTCGCGATCGGCCACGGCCTCGATCAGCAGCTGTGGCAGGCCGCGTTGGAGGACTGCGCCGCGATCACGCCCGCTCCCCGGCGGCAGGGGAGCGAGTACGCGGCGACGTGATCGTCCGCAGGAGCCACGGCAAGGAGCAGTCTTTATGAGACTCAATCTTGTTTATCGGGCGCGACGTGCTACTTTAGATGAGATTGGTTCTCATCAATTGCCCGGGTGTTGCCCGCGGGGCGGCGCGGACACCGAGCCGGCCGCCCCGCAATGCGTCGCGCCTCCCCGTCTACTCCGTTCCCGCCCCCGCATTTCATGACCCACCTCTCTCGCATGCGCTGGCGCGCCCTTTCGGCGCTGCTGTCCGCCGTCTCCCTGGGTCTCGCCGCTACACCCGCCGCCTCTCTTGCCGACCCTGGCGCCACCGACGGCGCAGGACGCGCCGTGCTCGTCGATCGCACGCAGCTCACCGTCTCCTGGCTTGATGATGCCCACACCAAGCTTGACCTCGGGCTGTGGCGGGCAGACTGGACGGGCTACGACGAGGACGACGAGACGCGGGGCTACGATCCCTCGGCGGAGGGATCTGAACCGGTCCATGACACCGACGACGCGGTCGTCCACATCCGGGGCATCGGCCGCTACCCGATCCCGCATTCCGCGGACTGGCGGATCATGGGGCCGGATGGCGCGCAGGTGATCGAGACCGGCGTCTGGGACGACCCGGAGCCGGAAGACCGGTTCGGGTCCAACACGGTCCTGATCCCGCCGGACTCGATCTCCGACTCGACCGGCCGCACCGACGGGTTCAGGAGCGATCGGGTGAGCATCAGCGTTGTCGGGGGTGTCTCACCGGGTCGGATGTTTGCTTTCGGCTCTGGTCAGGGCGGGCCGCGAAAGCGGGGCGTCGATACGACCAGCGTTCCTGTTCCGCTCTGGAGCTCGATCGATCCAGCGGCTCGCACGGAACCGCGAGCGCAGGACTTCGGGTTCGCCCCGGTGACCTTCAACAACGAGGGCGTCTACTGCCTGGACTTCCAGGCTCGCGCCTTCCTGCCTGATCTCACGCCGGTCTCCAGCGATGTGGAGACGGTGCGGTTCGTTGTCGGCGACTGGGACACCTGGGGCGATGCCGAGTGCGGCGCGGGGCCGGAGCTGCCGCCGACCTACTACGACAACCCGGACGTGGACGTCTGGGATCAGGCCAATAACAAGGTGCTGGAGACCAGCCACTCCGACATCGCGCCGCGCCTGGGCGACGACGGCGAGTTGATCGCTGGTATCCACCAGACCAGCACGGGGTGGGATCGCTGGTGGGACTTCGCCAACACGGTTGTCCACCTGCCCGATGCGGGCAAAGTGCAGGTGCCCCAGCCGTACGGATCGCCGATCAACGGCATCTGGAACGACCAGACCCTCCTCGGCGCGGCGGGCACGACGCTGTGGCGGATCCCCGCGAGCACCGCGCCGGAGGGCGTGCCCTATCTCGGGTACTCGGGTGAGAACTTTCAGCGCAGCGACTTCGACGGCGCGCCGCACTGGCGGCTGGAGTCGGTGACGAGCCTCGACGGCGCTGCGGCTCCGGGCAGCGTGTGGCTTGGCAGCAACCTCGGGGCGACGCTCGGCGGCGGCGCGCCGTACTTCGCGACCAACCGCGGGCTGCCGCAGGCCCGCGCCTTCCCCGCCGCAGCGCACGTCCATGCCAACTGGGACTTCAGCGCGCCCGGGATCTACTGCGTGGCGATGGCGTGGGACGGCATCAAGGCAGATACGCACGCGCGCACGCAGACGCGCCGGGTGATGACGGTCGTCGTCGGCGGCAGCGTCAGCGGGTATGACCCGACGAGCGCGAAGACCTGCGAGCAGGCGCAGCACGACGGCGACGTGACCTTCCCGGTCGGCACGCCGTCCGCCTCGCCGCAGGACGGGCTGCCTGGCCCGCACGTGATCGCGCCGAAGAAGATCGACGGGTTCGACCAGTCCGACTTCGCCGTCCTGCGGCCCAAGCTCACGTCGGGTGACCTGGCGGTCGATCTGATCGACGGCGCGCGGAGCAGCGTCGGCACGCGGCACGCGACCGATGACGTCATCCTTCGCCAGCCGACGCCGACCGCGAGCGGAGCGCAGCCCTTCGAGGCCTGGTGGGGCAGCGGAGATCGCTATGTGATCGGCGTGACCAACGGCCGCGACCTCGGGCTCTCCTTCGAGGCGCTTGACGCCTCGCTCGACGGGCTGGAAGGCGATCTCACCTGGCGGCTCGGCGACGTCCGCGGCCCGGGTCAGGTCGATCTCAGCGACCTCTACGAAGCGAGCGACTTCCTGCTCAGCACCGTGCCCTCGCGCGCTGCGGCGACCGCGAAGACGCGCCCTGGGCAGCAGCTCGATCTCTACGCGGTCTTCCAGCATCCCGGCGTGTATTGCCTGCCGCTCACCTTCTCCGGCACGAAGGCCGACTGCGGCAAGACCGCCGACGAGATCGAGGGCCGCGACGCGCTAGCGCCGACGCCGACCGCAGCGCCGACGCCGACCGCATCGCCGACGCCGACGCCTGAGCCGGGTGTGTCCGAGCAGCCGACACCGACTGCGGCGCCGCTCGCGGAGGGAGTCGCGCTGCGGCTCGATCAGCAGCAGTCGGCGACGCTGACCGCCGCGCAGGCGGTCCGCCTGCTCGGACGCTCGGCCACGATCAGCGGCCAGCGGACCGCGCCGGTGGCGAGGGTACGTTGCCCGGCGAACGGCGCCAGGTGCAGCGTCCAGGTGCCAGCGCGGGTGCGCGCAACGATCGCCGGTCGGCAGTACACGCTGGCGGTCCTCGCGCCGAAAAATGTCCACGCGGGCGGTCTGGCGACCGTGCGGGTCCGGCTCACCACGGCCGCAGCGACTCGCTTGGCGGGGCGCCGGGTCACCGTTCGCCTCAAGGTCGCGCTGGTCGCGGGCGAGCAGCGGGTGGCGCGCACGATCCGCGCGACGGTCATCGGGAAGAGTCGGCGGGCAGGCCGCGCAGCGTCACGTCGTGACCGGTGAGCTTCATCCCCAGGCGGGCCGCGATCGCTTCGATCGCGGCCTCCAGGACTGGGTCGGTGAAGGCCGTGATCTCACCGGTGGCATCGTTGATCGCGTGGTGGTGATGGTGGCTGGGGTCGGCGATCTCGTAGCGCGTGAGGCCGTCGCCGCCGTCCATCCGGCGCAGCAGTCCCAGTTCGCCGAGGTCTTCTAGCACGCGGTAGACCGACGCGCGCGAGCCGGTCCCCTGCGTGGTGATCGCGTCGATCACCTCTTGGGCGGAGAGCAGGCATTGCCCTTCGGTGGCGAGCAGTTCCATCACCGCTTTGCGGGTCTGCCCGGAGCGCAGCCCGGCCTCGCGTGTGCGGCGCTGCGCTTCGGTGAGCCATCGGTTGCGCGCTGCTTCGTCCACGCTGGTGACGGTACCGGCTCATTGTCGAGCGTCGAGATTTTGCCCCGAGAGGGGGCAAAACTCAGATAGGAAGAGCGGGG
>JASGGQ010000118.1:0-8244 GCA_047604965.1 Patulibacter sp.
CACGCCCGCCGGCTTTGATCCCACGCGCGCCGCGCAGCGCGCCGCCGACCCGGCCGGCTGGCGCTTTGCCGACGCGGCGCGGGCGGCGATCTACGAGGTGATCGGCGCCCGCCGCGACATCCGCAAGTTCCGGCCCGATGAGGTCGGCGACGAGCTGCTCGAGCGGGTGCTGGGCGCCGCGCATCGAGCTCCGTCGGTGGGGCTGATGCAGCCGTGGCGGTTCATCGTCGTGCGTTCGCCGCAGGTGCGCGGCGAAGTACGGCGGCTGGCGCAGCGCGAGCGACTGCGCCAGGCCGACCGCTTCGATGAGCGGGCGCGCCCCTTCCTCGACCAGAAGATCGAGGGGATCGTCGAAGCGCCGCTCGGCGTCGTGATCTGCTGCGATCACGGCGACGACGCCGTTGAGGTGCTGGGGCGTGGCACGATCCGCGACACCGACCTGTACTCGACGGCCTGCGCGATCGAGAACCTTTGGCTGGCGGCGCGCGCCGAGGGGCTTGGGATCGGATGGGTGAGCTTTTACCGCGAGCCAGATCTGCGGGCGCTGCTGCGGATTCCCGAGCAGGTCACGCCGATGGCGTACCTCTGCATCGGCTGGCCGGATGAGCGGCCGGTGCGCCCAGGGCTTGAGGCCTCCGGCTGGTCGGCGCGCACGCCGCTGGAGGCGGTCGTGATGCAGGAGCGCTGGCAGGAGCGGCCCGAGGCGACGCCGGTTGCGCTGCGTCGTGCGGCGACCACGGTGGGTACTGCGGGCGACGATGCGCCGCAGCCGGATCGCGCCGCGGCGATTGCCGTCCGCGACCGCGCCGATCGACTGGTGCGCCCGGCTGGGAGCCTCGGCGCACTCGATATTGCGCTGGAGCGGTGGGCGTCGATCACCGGTGGAGCGCCGGCGGCGACACTGCGCGCCGGGGTCCTCGTCGGCGCGGCCGATCACGGCCATACGGCGCGCGGCACGAGTCTCTTCCCTAGCGAGGTCAGTGGTCAGGTCGCGGCGGCGGCGGCGCGTGGCGAAACGGCGGTCGCGGTGCTTGCCGCGCAGGGCGGCCACGCGCTGCGCATCGTCGATGTGGGGCTCGATGGGCCGACTCCACCCGGTGCGATCGATCGCAAGGTGCGGCGTGGCTCGCGCGACGTGCTGCAAGGTCCGGCGCTGACGCGCGAGGAGCATGATGCGGCGGTGGCGGCCGGCGGCGCGCTGCTCGACGAACTGCTCGATGCCGAGCAGGTCGATCTGCTGATTCCCGGCGAGATTGGGATTGGGAATACGACGACCGCCGCGCTCCTTGCTGCGGCGCTACTCGGCGTCGGCGAGTCGTTGGTCGTCGGGCGTGGCGCGGGCGCCGATGCGGCCGGGCTTGATCGCAAGCGCGCCGTCGTCGATCAGGCCCTGGCGCGGCATCGTGCGGTGGTTGAGCGCGGCGAGCCGGCGGCGATCCTTGCGACGCTCGGCGGCCTAGAATTTTCGCTGCTGGCCGGCGCGATCACGCAGGCGGCGCGGCGGCGGGTGCCGGTGCTGCTCGATGGCTTTGCGACCGGCGTCGCAGCGCTGGCGTGCGTGCGCCGCGATCCATGGGTCGCCGAGTTCTTGTTCGCTGGCCACCGCTCGGCCGAGCCGGGGCACGGCGCGGTCCTCACCGAGCTGGGGCTGGAGCCGCTACTGGATTTGCGGCTGCGGCTCGGTGAGGCGTCGGGCGCGCTCCTGGCGTTGCCGCTGCTGGCGTCGGTCGGCGCGTTGCACCATGGAATGGAGACCTTCGCGGAGGCCGGCGTCAGTGGCGCCCGCGTTGGCTTGGCTCCCGCTGGCGCACACGACGCGGGCTTGGACGACGCGGACGCGGGCACGATGCCGCCGACCGCGCCGTGACGCGCCCGGTGCCGGCCGGCCCGGTCGGCCCGCTCAGTCCGTTCCGGGCGCTGGCGGCTGCGTGGCTGCTGCTGACGATCATCCCGCTGCCGGGGGTGGTGACGCGGCGGCTGACGGTCGACGATTGGGCACGCGGAGCTGCGGCGTTCCCGCTCGTTGGGGTCGCGTTGGCGTTGCTGGTCGGCGGGGCGTGGGCCGGTGCCCGCGAGCTGTTTGGCGTGCTCGTCGGCGGCGTCGTGGCGGTGCTTGCGAGTGCGATCCTGACGGCGGCCTTGCATCTCGATGGCCTCGCCGATTGCGCCGATGCGCTCGGCGCGCGCGGTGCCGGCGAGGAGCGGCGCTCGCGGCGGTTGGAGATCATGCGCGACAGTTCAATCGGGACGTACGGCGCGCTCGCGTTGGTCGGCGCGCTGCTGTTGCAGATCGGCGCGCTCGTCACGCTCGAGATGCAGACGGCCGGCGGGCCGCTCGTGGCGTTGGCGGTCGCGTTGCCGGCGGCACGCACCGCCGCCGTGTGCCATGCGTTTGCGCTGCCGCCGGCACGAACCGATGGGCTCGGCGCGGCGTTCATCGTTTCCGCCGGTGCGTGCGCGGTCGCGGTGGGGTGCGCCGGGCTGCTCGCCGCCGCGACGGCGGTCGGCTGCGCGGCGTTCGATTGGTTTGGGTTCGTTCCGGCCGCGCCGCTGGCCGGCGTTGCCGGCGCCGTTGTGGGCGGGAGCTTGGTGACCGTCTGTTCGGCGCGTGGACTGGGCGGCCGCACCGGCGACACGCTCGGCGCGACAGTCGTCGTCGCCGAAACGTTCGCGCTCCTCGGGGTGCTCGCCGCCACGTAGTCGCCACCCCGAGCGCAGGCCGCCCGGACCGCAGCACGGCGTCAGCGGTCGGCGCGCCAGCTGGTCAGGATCGGCACGACCAGCGAGCACAATCCTGACCGGCTGGCGCGCAGCCGGTCGCCGGTCCCGCCCTCCGCAGCGCCCGGTAGCGTCCAGGCCGTGCCAGCCGCGATCACTCGCCGAGCCGTGCTGGATCTCGGCTCCAACAGCTTCCTGCTCGTCGTGTTCGACGGCGTGGTGCCGACGGTCGCCGTCTAGGCGGCGATCTTGCTTTCTGCGTCGCGGCCGGTGAGGTCGCCGAGCTGCAACACGGTCGGCGTGGCGTCGTCGTCGAAGGTCACGCGCAGCTCCAGGCGCCCGCCGAGCGCGGAGACGAACCGCGCGAGCGTGGAGAGGTAGAGATCTTCTCGCCGCTCGACGCGGCTGATCTCGCTCTGTGCCAGGCCCAGCTCGTCGGCGAGCTGGGCCTGCGTGAGCTGACGCGCCTTGCGCAGCTCGGCGAGGGTGCGCTGGTACGCATCGTGCTCGGCCGCGAGGCGAGCGACTGCCGCCTCGTGCGCGGCGGCCTTCTCCGGCGTGTCCACCAGGGGCGCGCGGAGGGTGTTCCAAGACTTAGCCATCGTTGTTCCTTAGCTCTCGTTGATCTCGTTCAAGTGCTCGTCGTAAAGGTCGTCGGCGATCGGGACGTTCTGCACGTACCACCGCCGCCAGTTCCCCGCCTTGTCGCCGCCAAGCAGCAAGAGCGCGGCGCGGCGCGGATCGAACGCGAACAGGATGCGGATGCTCGCCGCGCCCTCCTCCACGATCAGCTCCTTCATCCGCGGATGATGCCGCGAGGCCTTGATCTCGCCGACCACCGGCCGCTTGAGCGCCGGACCACGACGGGCGAGCAGATCAACACGCTCAGCGATAGCCCCCTGCTCACGCTCCGGCAACTCGTCCCACCAGGCTTCGAACTCGTCGGTGAACTCCACTTCCCATTCTATGCCGTAAACAGCATATCGGCTCTGGCTTATAATGTCAAGCGATAGGCCCGCCCAAATACGACCGTTTCCGGACACCCGCCGGACCGGCCGGTGGCTTGGCCTCCGGCGTAAGCGCCAACGCGCCACCTGGCCGGTATCGGTACGACCAGCGAGCACAATCCTGACCGGCTGGCGCGCGAATGGTCACCGCCCCCGCCCTCCGCAGCGCCCGGTAGCGTCCAGGCCGTGCCCGCCGCGATCACTCGCCGAGCCGTGCTGGATCTCGGCTCCAACAGCTTCCGGCTCGTCGTGTTCGAATCGACCGACACCTGGTGGCGCCGCTCCGACGAGATTCGCGAGCCGGTCCGCCTCGCAGCCGGCGTCGAAGCCGACGGCTCCCTCGGCAAACAGGCGATCGGGCGGGCACTCGACGTGCTCGACGTCTTCGCCGGCTTTCTTCGCGCCGCCGAGATCGACCAGGCACACGTTCACGCGATCGGCACCAGCGCGATCCGCGAGGCAACAAACCAGCAAACGCTGTTGAAGCTCGCCAAGGAACGCTGCGGGATCACGATCGATGTCATCAGCCGTGAACGAGAGGCGTGGTACGGATATGTCGCGGCAGTCAACTCGACCACGCTGCGCAATGGCACCGTGCTCGACATCGGCGGCGGCTCGCTCCAGCTGACCGGGGTCAAAAAGCGCACGCCGGTCAACTGCGCGTCGTGGTTGCTCGGTGCCGTGCGGATGACCGCCGCGTTCCTGCCACCCGGCGGGCCGGCGACCCGCAACCAGGTGCGGGCGCTGCGCGACCATGCACTCAGCGAGTTCTCCCGCGCAGATTGGCTTGGAGTGCCCGGAGGCGCCGGATCGACCGGCGGCCGGCTGGTCGGCCTCGGCGGCGCGGTGCGCAACCTCGCGACCGCCGCGCTCGATCTCCACGGACTCCCAGAGGTCGGCGGCGCGCAAGGCGTCGTCGTCGACCGCGACACGCTCGACGAACTGATCGAGGAGATGCGGCGGCGCTCGTCCGCCGATCGTGCGCGGCTGCGCGGGATCAAGCCCTCGCGTGCCGACATCATCCTCGCCGCCGCCGTCGTGATCGCCGCCGCACTCCAGGCCAGCGGCGCGGAAGCGCTCGAAGCGACCGAGTACGGCCTACGCGAAGGCGTGCTCCTCGCGCAGCAGCTCGCCGGCCCAGATGGCCCGCCGGGCGACGGCGAACTGCTCGGCAAAGGCACCCGCCAGCCGCTGATCGACGATGTGCGCCGCAGCGGCGTGGAGAACCTGATGCACCGCTACGACACCGGCGAGGCGCATGTCGAGCACGTCACCAAGCTGGGCCTCTCGATGTTCGATCAGCTCGTCAAGCTCGACCTCCAGGATCCCGACCCGGTCGAACGCGAACTGCTGTGGGCGGCCTGTCAGCTGCACGACATCGGGATGAAACTCGACTACGACGACCACCACAAGCACGTCCGCTACATCCTCACCACCGGCGGACTGCCGGGCTTCAGCCCCGCAGAAACCGCGATCGTCGCCCAAGCCTGTCGCTACCACCGGCGCGGCATGCCCTCCCCGGGTACGTTCGCGCCGCTGCTCGGCCCGGGCGACAACGGCCGCCTGCAACGGATCGCCACGCTGCTGCGGCTCGCCGAAGGACTCGAACGCGGCCGCGACGGCACGGTGCGCAGCGTGCGGCTCACCAGCGCATCGGACGGCAGCGTGCAGCTCGGCGTCGATGCGCGCGGCGAAGCGCATGTGCCACTGTGGGCCGCCGCGCGCGAAGTCGAGCTGTTCGAGCGGGCGTACGGCGCCTCGCTCTCGGTCACCGACCGGTAGCCGGCGCCTCGAACCGGCGAGCGCCACCGCATCAGGTGCACGACCGTGCTCAACCTTGATGCGGCGCGACCGATCTTCGGCCGGTGGGAGTAGTGTCCGAAGCGATGGACCTCACCCCCGGACTCCTCGCCCACGGGCATTGGACGGCCGATCAGGTGAAGGTCGACTGGATCGAGCACCACTTCCAGCCGACCGCCGAACAATCCCAGCGCGCCGACGAAAAGATCGCTGAGCTGGCGCGTCGCGGTTCCCCCAGCCACGACGGCGTTGCCGCCCGATTTGTCAGCGTCGAGCAGGCGGCCGACGGCACCGTGCATTTCACGCTCCAGCCGACCCGCTGGGCGCTGCGGCTCGTCGAACACGACGGCGGCGGCGCGCTGTCGGCGCTCTGCATCGTGCGCCGCGCCGACGGTGCGTGGCTGGCGGGCCGCCGCGCGCAGTGGCTCTCGACCTGGGCAGGGCGCTGGGCGCTGGGGGCCGGCGGCGCGGTTGAGGCCGGCGAAAACCCGGCGCTGACGCTCACCCGCGAGCTTGAGGAGGAGTGGTCGCTGGTCCCGGAGCGCCTCACTGTGCGGGCCGTGGTGCGCAACCCCAGTACGATGGTGCTCGTTGTCGGCGTCGCCTGGCTGCCAGAGGGTGCCGACGACACACTCGTGATGGACGAGGAACACGACGCTCACGCATGGTGGCCGGCCGACCCGGCCGATTGGCCGGACGAGGCCGACGAACCGCTGCGCGCGATGGCGGAGCTACTGCGGTGACCGCCGCCAGCACCTCGATCGGGTCCCGAACCGACCGCACGGTCCGGGTGCTGGCGCCCCTCTCCCTCGCGCATTCGCTGGTCTACGCGACGCTGCTGGCGGTCTGGCTGCTGCCGGGCCTGCACCATGCCGAGTTCGTCTTCGGCCTGACGCACGGCGTCGGCTGGATCGCGATGTCCCTTCTCTGCGTTACCGCGGCCGCACGGCGGCTGATTCCCGTTCGCACCGCGCTCGCGGTCGCGGTCCTCGGGGGAATCGGGCCGTTCATCGGCACGTACGAATTCATGCGACTGCGCCGGGACGCCGGCGCGACCTTCAGGAGCAATTGATGGCCACCCCAACGACGATCGACATCGTGATGCCGGCGATGGGCGACTCGGTGACCGAGGGAACGATCCTCGAATGGCACGTCCAGGAGGGCGGCACCGTCGCAGCCGACGACCTGCTCGTTGAGATCTCGACCGATAAGGTCGATGCCGAGATGCCATCCCCGGCCTCCGGCACGCTGGTCGAAATCCTCGCCAAAGCGGGTGACGATGTGACCGTTGGCCAGGTACTCGCGCGCATCTCAACCGAGAGCGACGCCGCCGCTGCGGCCCCGGCGAACGGCAATGGTGGGGCGGCGACGGCCGGCGCGCCGGTCGCTGACGCCGCTGCGGCCGGCGGGCAGCTGCTCGACATCATCGCGCCGAGCGGTGGCGAATCGGTCACCGAAGCGACGGTGCTCGACTGGATCGTCGAGCAGGGCGCGACCGTCGCCGACGGCGATCCGCTGCTGGAAGTCTCGACCGACAAGGTCGATATGGAGTTGCCGGCACCCGGCGCCGGGGTACTCGTCGAGCGGCTCGTCAACGCCGGCGACACGATCGTGCCCGGCCAGGTCCTCGGCCGCGTACAGGCCGGTGCTGGCGCGCCCGCCGGTGCCGCGCCAGGCGCTGGCGCCCCGGCAGCCGGCACAAGCAACGGCGGCGCCAGCAATAGCGGCGCGATCCCCGACGACCTGAAGATCTCACCGATCGCCGCCCGCAAGGCGCAAGCCGAGGGGATCAGTCTCGCCGGCATCACCGGCTCGGGGACCGCCGGGCGGATCACCGTCGCCGATCTCGACCAGGCCGCCGGCACCGGGGCCGGCGAGACGACGAGCACCGTGCTGCGCGGCGGCGCGGGGATGCTCGCGAAGTACATGGACGAGTCGCTCACCGTCCCAACCGCAACATCCTTCCGCACGATCACCGTCACGCAGATGGCGGGCCGCCGCGAGCAGCTCAAAGCGTCCGGCCAGAAGGTCTCCTTCACGCATCTGATCGCGTACGCGATCGCGCGCGCGGCAACCGAGCAGATGCCGGTCATGGCGTACCGCTACGAGGTCGTCGACGGCAAAGCGACCCGCTTCGACGACGGCCAGGTGAACCTCGGGATCGCCGTCGATGTCGAGAAGCGCGATGGTTCCCGCACGCTGATGGTGCCGGTCATCCGCGACGCCGGCCGCCTCAGCTTCCAAGGGTTCCTCGATGCCTTCAACGAGCTGATCGCCAAGGCGCGCGAGAACAAGCTCAGCCCCGACGATCTCAGCGGCGGCAACATCTCGCTCACGAACCCCGGCGGCCTCGGCACGATCTCCTCGGTGCCGCGCCTGATGGCCGGCCAGGGCACGATCATCGCGACCGGCTCGATCGATTACCCGGTCGGCCTCGCCCAAGTCGGCAAGCAGCTCGGCGTCGAGAAGGTCATGACGATGACCTCCACCTACGACCACCGGATCATCCAGGGCGCCGAATCGGGCCGCTTCTTGAAGGTCGTCGAGGAGTACCTCCAGGGCGAGCATGGCTTCTACGAGCAGCTCTTCGCCGACCTCGGCGCGACCGCCGGCCCCAAGCCGCAGCCCCCGACGCTCAACCTCGCTGCGGCGCCGGCCGGCGCCGTCGCGCCGACCGGCCAGATCGACCTGGAGCTGCTGCAAGCGGTGCAGGCCGGCA
>JASGGQ010000119.1:0-8099 GCA_047604965.1 Patulibacter sp.
TACTGGCCGCCGCGCGCGCCGGCGCGCGCACCCAGCTGCTGACCCACAACCTCGAAAACGTCGGCGCGATGTGCTGCAACCCCGCCAACGGCGGCAACGGCACCAGCGGCCGCTCCTGCGGACGGCCCGGCACCCGCAGCCGTGGCACCGCCGCCACCAGCTGCTGCGTGTACTCCTCACGCGGATGGTGCAGCACCGCGTCGGCGTCGCCCTGCTCAACGACGCGGCCACCGCGCATCACCAGCACCCGGTCGCTGACGTGATGCACCACCCCGAGATCGTGCGAGATGAACAGGTAGCTGACATCAAGCTGATCGCGCAAATCGACGAGCAGATCGAGCACCTGCGCCTGAATCGACACGTCAAGCGCGGACACCGGCTCGTCGCAAACGACCACCCGCGGACTGCTCGCGAGCGCCCGCGCAATCGCGACCCGCTGACGCTGACCGCCGGACAGCTCCAACGGCCGGCGGCGGCGCAACTGCGCCGGCAAACTCACGAGATCGAGCAGCTCATGCACGCGCGCCCGCTGCGCAGCCGCATCGGCCACCTCACGCGCGACCGTGTCACGGACCACCCGCTCAACCGTCCACCGCGGATCGAACGAACTCAACGGATCTTGGTAGACGATCGACAGATCAGCGCGCCGGCTGCGGCGCTCCCGTTCCCGCAGCGGCGCCCACGGCGCGCCAGCGAGCAGCACCCGACCCTCATCGGGCTCCTCCAACCCCAGCACCAGCTTGGCGGTCGTCGACTTCCCCGATCCCGATTCGCCGACGATCCCGAGCGTTTCACCGGCCCGCAGCTCGAATGAGACGTCATCGACGACGGCGCGATCGACGCCATCGGGGCCGGCGTACCGCTTCACCAGTCCGCTCGCCTGGAGCACCGGGGCCGGGTGGCCGTCCGCTGAGACCGGGGCATGGCGGTGATGCTCGCGCGCGACCTTGATCTCGTTGAGTGGCGCGAGTCGCGGCGCCTCAGACGGCGCAAGCCGGCTGCCCCGAGAATGACCGGACGGCACGGCATCGAGCAGCTTCTGCGTGTACTCGTGTTGCGGATTGCTGAGCACCGCCGAGGCCGCACCGCGCTCGACCACCTCGCCCCGGCGCATCACCAGCACCTCGTCGGCGAGCTGCGACACGACCGCGAGGTCATGGCTGATGATGATCAGTGCCTTCCCGCGGTCGCGCGTGGCGGAGAGCAAGCGCAGCACCTGCGCCTGAACGGTGGCGTCGAGCGCGGTGGTCGGCTCGTCGGCAATCAAGATCGTCGGATCGAGCGCGAGTGCCGACGCGATCAGGGCGCGCTGGCGCTGACCGCCGGACAGCTCATGCGGCAGCTGGCGGGCCTTCACCGCCGGATCGGGGATGCCGACCTGGTCGAGCAGTTCGACCACGCGGTCAAACAGCTCCCGCTGCTTGACGGTCTGGTGGATGCGCGGGCCTTCGCCGACCTCCTGCGCGATCGTGCGCAGCGGATCGAGCGACACGAGCGCATCCTGCGACACGAGGCCAATGTCGCGGCCCCGCAGCTGCCGCCAATCGCGGTCCCCATATCCAAGGACGTCGGAACCGGCGATCTCGAAGCGGTCAGCGGCGATCTGCGCGCCCCGGCCGGCAAGCCCCAGCAGCGAGCGTGCCGTCACGCTCTTGCCCGACCCGGACTCGCCGACGATCGCCAGGCAACGCCCCGCTTCGAGCGCGAACGACACGCCACGGACCACCGGGTTGTCCTCGACCGTTCGGCCGAACGAGACGCGCAACTCGTCGAGCCGCACCAGCGGGGTTCCGTCCTTCGATGCGCGCTCCGGCGTATGGGGCTTGGTCATGGCGTGTCTCTTCTTCGTTAGTTGGCGGTTCGACGCTGGCCGGCGCGTTACCGTGCTTCGAGGCGGATGCGGCCCTCAAGCCGCTCCTGGAGGTGGCGGCCGATCACGGTGACCGACAGCGCGAGGACGACGATCACGGCGCCGGGCGCGACCTCAAGCCACCACGCGCCGGTGATGTAGTCCTTACCGGAATCCAGCAGCGCACCCCACTCCGGAGAAGGCGGTGCGACGCCGAGGCCGAGGAACGAAAGGCCCGACGCCCAGACCACGGCCTGCCCGATCCCGAGCGTGTAGAGCGCCACCAGCGGGCGGATCGCGTTCGGCAGGATGTGCTGCCAAACGATCCGGCCGGCCGGATGGCCGACGACCCGCGCCGCCTCGACGTACCCGGCGTCGCGCACCGACACCAGCTGGCCGCGCAACATGCGCGCGTAGCCGGGCGCCGTGCCGATCGCGACCGCCGCGATCTGCGTTTCGGCGGAGTTGCCGAAGACGGCGACGATCAACAATGCGAGCAGCAGGATCGGGAACGCAAACAGCACCTCCAGCAGCCGGCTGACCGCCGCATCGCCAAACCTGCCGCCAAGCCCGGCGATCAAGCCGAGCACGATCGCGGCGCCGACCGCCAGCGCAGTCGCGACGAAGCCGATCACCAGCGACTGGCTCGTGCCGGCAATCACGCGCGAATAGAGGTCGCGGCCGAGCTGATCGGTGCCGAACAGATGCCCGAACGACGGCGCCTGCAACGTCGCGCCGAGATCCTGCGCGTACGGGTTGTGCGTTTGCAGCACGCCGGGAGCGACCGCGGCGATCACGAACAGCAGCAGGAACACGATCGACGTCCAAACGCCGGCGGGGATGCTGCGGGCGACGGCGCGCGCATACTCCCACGAACCAACGCGCAGCTCGCGGACGTGGTCGTAACCGGGGGTCGCGGCACTCATGACGACACCCTCAGTCGTGGGTCGACCAGTCCGTACAGGAAGTCGACGATGATGTTCGCGGCCACGTAGATCGCCGCTGACGCAAGCACGACGCCGGTCACCAGCGGCACATCGCCGTTGCTCGCTGCGGTGGTCAGCACGCTGCCGATCCCAGGGCGCGCGAAGACCAGTTCGACGAGCACCGCGTTGGAGAACAGGTAGCCGACCGCCCAACCGGAGAGCGTCAGACCCGGCAGCGTCGCGTGGCGCAGCACATGGCGGGTTCGCACGCCGAAATCGGTGATGCCGCGTGAACGGGAAGTCGTCACGAACGGCTGCTCCAGCGCGGCGTCGAACTCCTCCTGGATCACCTGCCCGAGGAAGCCGGAGACCGGCAGCGCCATCGTGAACGCCGGGAGCACGAGCGCGACGAGTGGCGAGCCGCCAACGACCGGGAAGATCCCGAGCTGCACGCCGAAGACGACCAGCAGGATCGAGCCGACCCAGTAGGTCGGCAGCGACGCGGACAGCATCTGGAGGAAGTTCGCGATCGCCGACCAGGCGTTGCGGCGGCCGGCGCCGAGCAGCGTCAAGCTCACCGCGATCGCCCACGCCAGCAGCAGCGACACGAAGGTCAGCACGAGCGTCGGCCCGATCTGCCCGCCGATGATCGACGTGACCGTTTGGTGCTGGTAGTACGACACGCCGAAATCGCCGCGCGCGAGGCCACCGATGTAGTCGGCGTACTGGTGCAGGACCGAATGATCGAAGCCGAACTCATGGTTGACCCTGGCGGTCACTTCCTTCGTCGGATTCGCGGTCGTTCCCGTCTGCTGACTGATGATCTGCCGGGCACGGTCGTGCTGCGTGACCGTCTGCAACAGGAAGGTCAACGTCGCCGCCGCCCACAGCACGCCGATCCCGCCGAAGATGCGGGCCGCCAGCCAGCGGGCGGCCCCGCCGCTGCGGCGCCGCGAGGGCGCCGCAGCGGCAATCGCCTGCGGATCGATGCCGGTGCTCATTGCGACAACCAAGCGTCAGAGAGGACCGGCTCGCCGACATCCGCGCTCTGCCACACGCCGTGGAGCTTGGGCGAGGAAGCGAGCGTCACCTGCATGCCGCTGATGCCGAGCACCAGCGTCTTGTCGCGCACCAGAATGTTCTGGATCTGCTGCGAGTACTTCGTCTGATCGGCAAGCTCGGGGCTCTGGTCGAGCTTCTTGATCAGCGGCCCGACGCGCGGATCGAAGTAGCCGGTGGCGTTGAAGAAGTTCGGAACGCCGCCGATCTTGTCGTTCCACACGACGTGCAGCGTCTCCGGGCTGCGTCCAACCCAATACCACGGCTGGAGATCCCAGTTGGGGCCGGCCGTCTGCTTGCTCGTCCAAAACTGCGACGGGGCGACCGGTACCAGCTCGACGTGAATCCCGACCTCCTTCTCGTTGGCTTGCAGGATCTGGAACAGCTGCACGTCGTCCTGGGCGGCGTTCTTCGCCGTGCCGTACACGAGCTTGAGCTTGAGCTCCTTGCCGTTCTTCGTGCGGTAGCCGTCGGCATTGCGTTCGGTCCAACCGGCCTCGTCGAGCAGCGCGTTGGCCTTCGCCGGGTCGTAGGCGAAGGCGGTATCCAAGCTCTTGTCGTACGTTTCGTTGGCCGGGCTCAACGCACCGTTCTTGTTCGGGATCCGCGCGCCGTGGTACGCGGCCTGCACCGCGCCGCGGTCGTCGAAGGCGTACGACACGGCCTGACGCAGCCGCACATCCTTCAGCGGCCCCCACTTGGCGGCCAAGAAGAAGCGGAACGGCGTGCCGGCGGTGGTGTGGCGCGACACCGCGTACTGCGACTTGGCTTCCTGCCAGTTGACGCCCGGGATGTCGTAGATCAGCTGCGCCGCGCCGCTCTTGAACGCCGCCCAGCGCGTGTTGTTGTCCGGGATGAACCGCCAGATGATCTTGTCGACGTACGCCAGCCCCTCATGCCGCAGGTTGGCCGGCTGCGAAGTCCACTGCTCGTTGCGTTCGAGAATCACGTTCTCGCCGTGGTTCCACTTCACGACCTTGAACGCGCCGGTGCCGACCGGATGCTCGGACTGCACCGAGGCCGGCTGCTTGAGCTGCTTCGGCGACTGGATGCCGAAGGCGTACTGCGAGATACCGTCGAGGAAGTAGACGTACGGCTCCTTGAGATCGACTTGCAGCGTGTACTCGTCGAGCGCCTTCGCCGACTTGAACACGTCGCCGATGTACGCGGCGACGTAGCTGTTGAAGGTCGCTGGGTCGGGGTCGAGCCAGGCGTAGAAGTTGTCGGCGACCGCCTGTGCGTCGAGCGGCGTGCCGTCGTGGAATTTGACGCCCTGCTTGATCTTGAAGGTGTACGTCTTGCCGCCGTTGCTCTCCTTCCAGGAGGTTGCGAGCCACGGCACGACCTTGTTGCCCGGCGCGGCGCTGACGAGCTGCTCAAGGTACTGCTGGTTGAGGTAGCCGTTTTGGACCCAGATGCTGTTGCCGGCAATGCTCGGCGGCTCCTGCGCCCACGCGACGGTCAGCGTGCCACCGCTCTTGGGCTCGCCGGGATCGGGCTGCTTGATGCCGAGCTCCTGCGTGTTGGTCGTCGGCGTCACGCCCTGGAATGGGTCGGAGCTGGTTGCCTTCGCATCGGCCGCTGAACTAGACCCGCCGCAACCGGAAGCCAACGCGGCGGGGATCAGCACGGCCGGGAGTAGGGCTAGCGCCTTCCAGTGGCGACCGCGCGGCGCCGGCAATCGGGATGGAGTGGGGGAGTCTTGGTGCATCGTTTCCTCAGGTCGCGGGAGTGCGCGGGCAGCAGCCCGTGCGCAGCCGAAGCAGGAAAGTACCTATTGTCAACTGGATAAGTGCTCTTTTCGGCGTCGCCTTCCCCATGTGGCTACCTGCCGCTGAGCCACCGGTCGCGCGGGCGCCGTCCACCCGTGGTCCGGCCCGCGTCCAGCGTGAGTCCAGGATTTGGCCCCCTGCGACTCAAGACACCGCGAACTGGTGCCGACCTCCTGGAAGATGGCAGCCACGGACGGTTTCGACATTGAACAGGCCCTACGCACGCTGGTAGAGACGGGCGGCTCGGATCTCCATCTCAAGGTCGGCTTGCCGCCGATGATGCGGCTGCACGGCGAGCTGACGCCATTTCCCGATGCGCCACCACTGACCGCCGACGACACGCGCGCCGCGTCGCGCCGGGTGATCGTCGACCCCGCCAAGATCGAGGAGTTCGCCGACGAGCACGAAGTCGACTTCTCCTATGCGATCGCCGGCAGCGGCCGATACCGCTTCAACGTCTTCATGCAGCGCGGCTGCGTTTCGATCGTCGCCCGCGCCATCCCGGAAGAGATCATTCCGCTCAGCTCGCTCTCACTGCCGCAGGCGATCCGGGAACTCGCCGAAGAGGAGCGCGGGATCGTGCTGGTGACCGGAACGACCGGCTCCGGCAAGTCGACCACGCTCGCCGCGATGATTAACCACATCAACGAGGAGATGGCCAAGCACGTCATCACGATCGAAGACCCAATCGAGTTTGTCCACCGCGACAAGCGATCGGTGCTCAATCAGCGCGAGGTCGGCCTCGACACCAAGTCGTTCGGCCAGGCGTTGCGGCGTGTACTGCGTCAGGACCCCGACGTGATCCTGGTCGGCGAAATGCGTGACACCGAGACGGTCCACACCGCCCTCTCGGCCGCCGAAACCGGCCACCTGGTCTTCTCCACGCTGCACACTGTCGATGCGCCCGAGACGATCAACCGGATCATCGACTTCTTCCCGCCACACCACCAGCAGCAGGTGCGCGCGATGCTCGCCGGCACGTTGCGCGGGATCATCTCGCAGCGGCTTGTGAAATCGGTGGACGGCGGGCGCGTCGCCGTCTGCGAGATTCTGCGCACGACCGGCCGCGTGCGCGACATGATCATGGACCCGGCGCAGACCGGGCGCCTCGGTGAGGTCATCGCCGAAGGCTCGTACTACGGCATGCAGACCTTCGACCAGGCGCTGTACAAGCATCTGGAAGCGGGGCGGATCACCGTCGAGCACGCCATGGCAGCCTCGACGACGCCCCACGATCTCAAGTTGCTGCTCCAGGCCGGAGGTCGCAAAGGAACCACGATGGGCGATGTTGACGACGCCGCGCTCGCGGCCGGCGACCAGCCGCATCCAGCGATGCCGGTAGCCGAGCAGGAGGCGATCGCCGACGTGTACGCGATGCCGGAACCGGTCGGGTATGCCGACGAACTGTACGGCGCGGCGGAGGCCGACCCGTATGCACAGCCGCTTGCCGACCCGTACGCTCAGCCGGCCGATGGCGCCCCGTACGCGCAGCCGCATGCGCTGGTGCCGGTGCCGCCGGTCGCGCCGCCGGGCTACGGCCAGGGCGAGTCGTCGCAGGCTCCGCCGTCGGCCGCGTAACCCAACGTGCCGCGCGTGTGTGGATCGCGCGGCGCGTGCCCCATCCGTCGGGGGATTCGGATGAAGCACGCGCCTGCGGTGGTGGTCAGCTCGTTGGCGTGAGCTTGACCGCCAGGGTGTTGCCCTTCCCTGCGGTGAGCGGGCTAATGAGGCCGTTGAACAGGCCGCAACCGTTGAGATCGCTGATCGCGTAGGTCGCGGCGAGCGTGCCGCCGGTCAATGGATCGAAGGCGTCGGTGCTCGACAGCGCGAGATCCGATAGCTGCTTGGTTTGGCAGCTATTGCCGCTGGCCAGCGGCACGACGCCGAACGCCTTGATGCTCTTGACCTTGATCCGCACCTTGAGGTTGGCGGTCAGCGTGTCGCCGCTGAGCACTCCGGTCGTCGCCCCGGACGGCACCAGCCCGATGCTCAGGGTGAGCGGGAGGAAGCCGAGTGCCGTCACGCGGCCCTGCGTGTCGTTGAACGTCGTCTGTCCCGTGTACTGGCCGGTGGCGAGGTCGAGCGTTGTGCTGATCCCACCGGTCAACGGCAGCGTGCCCTTCGTCAACGTGTTGAGCGTCGTCGAACCGTTCAGTGCGTAGTTCGCGGTGGTTGTGCCCGAGCTTGTCGGCGTCGGCGTGGCCGTTGCGGTGGGCGTGGCCGTTGCGGTTGGCGTCGGCGTTGGCGTGGGCGTCGGCGTTGGCGTGGCGGTGGGCGTCGGCGTTGGCGTGGCCGTGGCGGTTGGCGTCGGCGTTGGCGTGGCGGTCGCGGTTGGCGTCGGCGTTGCGGTCGGCGTTGCGGTGGGCGTCGGCGTGGCGGTAGGCGTTGGCGTGGCGGTCGCGGTGGGCGTTGGCGTTGGGGTGGCGGTGGTCGAGCACGCGGAGATCGACGGCGTGACGGTTGTCGATGAGAGGCCGCTGCCGCCCATGCCGC
>JASGGQ010000120.1:0-7959 GCA_047604965.1 Patulibacter sp.
CACCGCGCAGCAGCGCTGAGTGCCGGGGCGTGCAGCCGCGCTCACCATCGGCTGAGCGTCATCCGGTGGATCAGGCTGATCGAGGGTTTCCGCAAGGGCCGCAACCGGTCTTGCACAAATTCCTTGACATGCAGGCGTTCTTGCGGCTAGGTTGCGACCTACGAGCTTCAAGTCGATCCTGAGGCTCGACCTTCAACCTCAAGTCGAAGGTCAACAACAACCATTCCCAACGATTTGGTTGGCACCCTGGGAGGGGGCTGTCATCCGGATCAGACCGATTCTCACCGGCCCTGCCTGGCCGGTCGAAAGGCTGACCCGTGGCTTCGATCTCCCGCCGTGCATCTAGTGACGTCCGTGTTGACGATCGCTTCCTGATCGCGCTCGCCAAGAACGGCGACCGCCGTGCTCACGACCAGATCGTCCGCCGCTACTACGGCTTCGTGCGGATGAAGGCCTCGTCGTACTTTTTGGTCGGCGGCGATCACGACGACCTGATCCAAGAAGGGTTGGTCGGCCTGTATAAGGCGGTGCGCGACTTCCGCCCCGACCGCGAAAGCTCGTTCCGCAACTTCGCGGAGCTCTGCATCACCCGCCAGATCATCACGGCGGTGAAGACCTCGACGCGCAACAAGCACAAGCCGCTGAACGGCTACATCTCGTTCTCGCGGACGGCGGCGAGCACCGTCGACAATGAGCCGACGCTCGAAGAGATCCTGCCTGGTCCGGCGACGCTCGATCCGGCGACGCGCGCCGTTTCTGCCGAGGAGTTGGGTGCGCTCGTCGACTGCCTTTCCAGCAAGCTCAGCGAACTGGAGTCGCAGGCGCTGGCGCTGTACCTCGATGGCCGCTCCTACGAGGAGATCGGCGAGCGTGTCGGCTGCGCCCCGAAAGCGATCGACAACGCATTGCAGCGCGTCAAGCGCAAGGTGCAGACCCACCTGCGCGAACGCGAAGCGACGCTCGGCGCGTAACGCCCCGAGCGTCGCCACACGGCGGAGGTGCGGCCGCGCGTTACTGGCCGGACTGTGCTTGGATCGCCTGCTGGAGCTGCTCTTGCGTGAGCCCGCTGCTGGCGCTCGACGAGGTGTCGGTAGCGGCGGCCTTGGCGACCTTCTTGGCATCGACGACGAAGACGAGCGTTTCGCCGGCGGCGATGTCGGTGCCTTGGCCCTGATCGCCGTAGCCCTTGCTCGGCGGGATGATCAGCAGGCGGCGCCCGCCGACGCGCATCCCCGGCAGGCCCTCGGTCCAGCCGTCGATCACGGAGCCTTTGGCGAGCGTGAAGGTCGACGGCTCTTTGCCGCGATCCCAGCTGGCGTCGAACTGCGTGTTGCTGCCCCAGGCAACGCCGACATACTGCGCCGTCAGCGCTTGACCGGTCTTCACGACCGGGCCGCTGCCGACGACGATGTCCTTCTTGATGAGTTTCGTTGGCGGCAGCTCGTCGGGAATGTTGATCTTGGGCTTGCTTTTGAGGTCGGTCGCGTTGCCGACTTTGACGCCGGCAACGTCGGTGTAGGTCACCTTGGCGGCGTCCTTGCTGTCGCTCCCGCACGCGGCAAGGGTGGTGCCGGCGCCAACGAGCAGGACCGCAGCGCAGGCGCGCCGGGTGGTGGTGCGGAGAATCATGATCTGCGAACCGTACCCGTCGGACGGGCGGTGCGCCGCCGAACCCCGTACCGTGGTGGTTTGCGCCGGGGTAGCTCAGTTGGTAGAGCACCCGCCTTGTAAGCGGACGGTCGTCGGTTCGAGTCCGATCCCCGGCTTGCGCAGCACCCCGCTCGGACGGGCGCCGTGGCCGTCGCTGCCGGCGCCGCGAGCGCGGCGTGGGTGGCAAGCTCAGCGTCATTTCTGTAGCGCAGACGCCGTCATTTCTGTAGCGCAGACGCCGTCATTTCTGTAGCGCAGGGTGGTAGCCTGTGGGCGATGGAGGCCGATGGTTCCTACCGCTCACGGGTCGTTGACGGCGAACTTGACGAGTTGTTCGCCGGCCTGCCGGCAATCGCGCTCGAAGGCGCGAAGGGCGTGGGCAAGACGGAAACGGCGGTGCAGCGCGCCGCGACTACTTGGTTCCTGGAGGCCGAGGATCAGCGTGCGCTGATCCTCGCCGATCCGGCGCGCCTCGTTGCCGGCCCACATCCGACGTTGATCGACGAATGGCAGCACGTGCCATCAAGCTGGGACTTGATCCGGCGAGCCGTCGACGCCGACCGCTCACCAGGGCGTTTCCTTCTTACCGGTTCCTCCACGCTGAAACCAGGTGGAACGCACTCGGGCGCGGGACGCATCGTACGTGTTCGTATGCGTCCGTTGGCGCTGAGCGAGCGAGGCGCGCAGCCAACGGTCAGCCTCCGTGACCTGTTGACCGGCAGTCGCCCGGCGATCAGCGGGCACACCAGCTGGGATCTTGCTAGATACGCCGAGGAGATCGGCCGGTCAGGGTTTCCCGGGATGCGTGGTGAGCGTGGCCGACTGCTGCGAGCGCAACTCGACGGCTACCTGGAGAGCGCGATCGACCGCGACCTGCCAGAACTTGGCGCTGCCGTGAGAAATCCGACTGCTTTGCGACGGTGGCTGCGTGCATACGCTGCGGCGAGTTCGACGTGCGCGTCCTACGAGGCGATTCGAGACGCAGCGACTGCCCGCGACGGCGACAAGCCGGCGCGATCGACGACGTTGCCGTACCGCGATGCGCTGGAGCGCCTTTGGGTGCTCGATCCGATTCCTGCATGGCTGCCAACTCACGGTCGGCTGCGTCGTCTCGCGGACAAACCGAAGCACCAGCTTGCTGATCCCGCCCTCGCGGCGGCGCTGCTCGGGATTGATGTGGGCGCGCTGGCCAAGCCGGCGCTCTCGCCAAGTGGGAACCCGAACGGCGCATTGCTCGGCCGGCTCTTTGAATCGCTTGTCGCGCTGTCGGTCCGGGTCTACGCGCAGCAGGGGGAGGCCCGCGTCGGTCATCTACGGATGGCGGGCGGCGAGCGTGAGATCGACCTGATCGTCGAGCGTGCCGACGGCGCCATCGTCGCCATTGAGGTCAAACTCTCGCGCACGGTCGACGATCACGATCTGCGTCACCTGAGGTGGCTAGGTGATCGGCTGGGCGACACGCTGCTCGACCGTGTTGTGATCACGACCGGCGCCGACGCCTACCGCCGCGAGGATGGCGTCGCCGTCATCCCGGCCGCGCTGCTTGGCCCCTGAGCTGTTCTCAGCCACCCAACGTTCGATGAGCGGTGCCGAGGGCGGCGCGGCGGGCGAGTGGCGGCGCGCCCGGTAGGGTGCGGCGGCAATGACGCGGGCTGGGATGCGGGAGCGGTTGGCGTTGATTGTCCGGTGCTGTCTCGTACATCGCATATGGCGTCACACTGTCGGCCGCGAGCTGGCTGGCGACGGCGGCGGCTGTCGGTCCGCGTCGCCACTGGCCGGCGCTGGGTGTCGCGGCCACGACCGTCGTCGGGCTGAGCTGGACGCTCACGCCGTGGGATGCGTCGATTTCCGGTGAGGGCGTGCTCGCCGCATACCTCCAGCTGCTGGCGGTTGTCGACCGGCTCGCTGCGGATGTCCGCCTGCCATTCGCGATCGACGTGCGGATCGACGACGGCCTCCTGCTTTCCGCCGAACAGACGACCGCCCTACAGGCCGCGCTGCTGCGGCACTTGACGAACGTCGTGCGGCACGCGCCGTCGGTGCTTTCGGCGCTCGCCGCTGTGCGCCCGCTCCGGCTGGGGCCGGTCGATGCTGTGAGCCTCGGGCGGGCGGTGGCTGCGCTGCGCCGGGAGCCGTCGATTGCGGTGGCCGCCGAACTTTCGGTGGCGGAGCATGCGCTGCTGTTGGCGACTTGGGGGTACGTCGAGGCGGCCAGGAGCGAGCGCAAAGTTGGCGCGCCATCGGCCGGGCAGGCCGACGAGGAACTGGAGTGGGCGGTGCGGCAGGTGCTGTGCCGCGTCGATCTGCGGCGTGTGCCTGGGGCGCCGGATGAGCTGGTGATGGCGCAGCGAATGCTCGCGGCGGCTGCCGCAGCGATCGCGTGCGCTGAACGCGACGCGCTGTTTCACCCGCAGGCTCGGGCCGCTGCCGCGCTGATCGCGGCCGAGCGGGCCTGGGTTAGACCGAGCGGCGGGGCGGCGTGCGCGAGCGGCGACGGCGACCTCCCGCGCGGCGCGGCTGCTCCGCTCAGCGAACTCGGCTACGACGGCGCTGGCCGCCTTACCTGGCGTGGCTGCACGGCGGACGAGCTGCGCGCCAGTGGCTCTGCGCATCCGCCGCTCGCGCTCACCGAGTTGACGCGCGCCATCGACGGGGCGCTCCTGGCCTGCGCCGCAGCCGCACCGCCGGAGAATGGCGCAGTCTGAGCTTCCGCCGTTGCCCCGGGTTGCCGGGCCGGGCAGTTGGTATTCGTTGCACCGGTTGGGGGTTGCCGTCGTCTGGTGCGAAGCCGAAGTTGGCGCGACTCCGGCGACGCGCACACACGGACGGGATTCCGCCTCTGCGCGTACAATCCTCGCGTGGCGTACATCGATCGCCACGCCCGCCCGCTGGTCGAGCAAGCGGGTGAAGTTGCATATCGCGGTGCTGGAGCAGTCGTTCCTGGTTCAGGCGCTGCGTGCCTGGCGGCCCGGTAGCTGAGCACGATTGCTGCCGCAGATGGCGGGCGCTCGCTCTCCGCGCTGCTCGCGAGGCGCTCCATGCAGTCAGGAGCGTCAGCTTTCGGTGAAAGCTCAGAGGATGGTGGCGATCGAGTCCAGCATCTGTGCCGTTCCGTGTTCGCGTCCGGCCGCCGCGTCCGGGCCGGGGCCGTGGATGCCGTCGAGGTGGACGGCCTGCTCGGTGTAGGTCAGCCGGGTGCCGTCGTCGCCCGGCTCAAGGGTGATCGTCGTCAGCGAGGTCGAGGCATGAGCATCATTGAGCCACATGTCGTAGACGAACACGATCCGGGCGTGCTCGACGATGTCGGTGTAGGTGCCACCCATGCGCGACCTCGCCCCGCTGGCGATGTGCCGTCCATTGTGGATCGTTCGCCCGCCGACCCGGAACTCTTCCAGCGCCTCGATATCGTCGAACTCGTCGCTGGCGCCGAACCACCGCGCCTTGATCGCCGGGTCGGCGAACGCCGCCCAGACCTTCTCGATGGATGCCGGGTAGTCGCGCTCTATGACGAAGGTGGCGTGGGTCTGGGCAGTCTCAGCTGTGGTCATTGTCGTTCTCCTCTTGCGGTGCGTTGATTGATCGGGTGACGAGGAACTCGCCGAGTCGGTCGAGCTGTTGTTCGCGAGGCAATCGGTGGCTCACAATCCAGTTGTTCGCGCCAGCGGTGGCGTCAGGCACGAGTTGGTAGGTACGCACGCGCCCGACCTTCTGGGAACTCACAAGTGCGGCGGCCTCCAGGACTCTCAGATGCTGGAGCATCGTCGGCATCGCGAAGGCAAATGGCTCAGCCAGTTGACTCAGCGACGCCGGCCCCTGGACGAGCCGCGCTATCACCGCCCGTCGCGTGGGGTCAGCCAAAGCGCCGAACACGCGATCAAGCGCCGCGTCGTCAGCGTCATACTTAGCCACTTGCCTAAACGTTAGACGTGTTTTTGGCGGCTGTCAACGGCCCATAGGCGGCCACGCCGAAGTTGCTGCTTGCGGTGACGTTGCTCGTCGGCCACGATCACCAGGCCGATCAAGCTGAAGCAGGGGGTCGGTGTGCCGGCTGGAAGCCGACCGCGACTGGGACGACGCATTCACACGGATGTCATTACGCGGTGGCGCAGTCAAGATTACGCATCTGCGCACCTCGTCTTACGTGTTTGCGCATACAATCTGCGGGTGGTCTATATCGATCGTCATGCTCGCCCGCTGGTCGAGCAAGCGCTGGCCGATACGCGAGTGGTGCTGATCGAGGGCCCACGCCAAGCGGGGAAGAGCACCCTGGCGCGCGAGGTGATGCGCCGGTCCGAGGGCGGCATCGAGCTGACGCTCGACAACGAGTTGACGCGCCGCGCGGCGCGTGACGACCCGGCCGGGTTCGTCGCTGGCCTCAGCGGGCTGACGATGATCGACGAGATTCAGCGCGCGCCGGAGCTGATCCTGGCCATCAAGGAGGTCGTTGACAGAGATCCGCGTCCGGGGCAGTTCTTGCTCACGGGCTCCACCAGCTTGCACGGGCTTCGCCGGGTTCGTGATCTCCTGCCCGGCCGCATGGAGACCGTTCGGCTCTGGCCGCTCGCGCAGTCCGAAATCGCCGGCCGTTCAGGGAACGTCGTCGAGCAGATGCTCGCCGCAGGCGAGCCGCCTCGGATCACCGGAGCACCCGTCGGGCGCGACGCGTTTGTCTCCGCGCTGGCTGCTGGCGGGTTCCCGGATGCCCGGACGCGAGCATCGACGCGCCGCGTGCGGTGGTTCCGCGACTACCTCGCAGCGATCATCGCCGCCGATATCCCCGATGTCGCGGTGCTTCAGCGCACCGCCGAGATCCCGCCGCTGCTGCGCCTGCTCGCTGCGCAGACCGGTGGCATCGCCGATTACCGCAAGATCGCACGCAGTCTCAGCATCGCCGACAAGACAACGAAGTCGTATGTTGCGGTGCTGGAGCAACTGTTTCTCGTGCAGACGCTGCGTGCCTGGCGGCCCGGCATCGGGAAGCGTGAGATCCACGCCCCGAAGCTGCACCTCGTCGACAGCGGTCTGCTGACCTTCCTGCTTGAGGCCGACGAGCGCCGCGTCGCGACGGACGACCAGATCACCGGGCCGGCGCTGGAGAGCTTCTGCGCGATGGAGATCGTCAAGCACGCGAGCCTCTGCCCCGACCCTCCGTCGGTGTTCCACTACCGCGACGGGCGAGAGGAGATCGACATGGTGCTGGAGACGCGTGGCGGCAGTATCGCGGCGGTCGAGGTCAAAGCGTCAGCGACGATCCGTCCGGGGGATCACCGAGCGATCGGCAACCTGCGAGACGCCCGGTCAGACCGATTCCGCTGCGGCATCGTCCTCTACACCGGAGCGACCACCGTCCCGCTCGGCGACCGGATCTGGGCCGTCCCGATCTCCGGGCTGTGGGGCGGCGCTGAGATGCCAGCCGCGTAGGCGCACCCTGGATCGAGAGCCCGCGTTGCGGGCGGTCGGCTGCTGTGCGACGGGTGAGGTCGGGACGGGTGGCGGAAGGTCGTCGCGTGGGGTGGTCGCGTTGGGCACGCCTGGTGCCTGGCGACGAGTTCCGGAGAGACGGGTGGCGGCGCCTCGTCGCGTGGGGTGGCCGCTCGGTCGCGGGGGGCCTGTGCAGGCGGTTGGCGGTGGAACGTGGTGTCCGCAGCCCCCTGCAGGTGAATTGGTATTCGTTGCACCGGTTGCGGGTGGTCTGCGAGGATGCGGCACCTGTTCGCAGCGCGTCGCCGGTTGGCGGGTGCTGCGGTATTCGTCTTCGTGTGGCCGCAGCGTGCGGCGGGTAGTCCGCAAAATGCTCTCTCTCTCTCTCGTTGCTCTCCTGTTAGCGGTGGCGCGCGTGCGGCCGCGCGCGGGGTGCGCTTGGCGGTACTGGTGTTTGTTACGGCGTTCCTTCTCGCCGGTGGCGCGGGCGGAGTCGACGTCGCGGCGGCGGCGCCGGCTCAGGGTGAGACGCTCAGCGCGGGCAGCAACCACACGTGTGCGGTGAAGGACGACGGGACCGTCTGGTGCTGGGGCTGGGGCGCCTCCGGGCAGCTGGGGAATGGTTCGACGAGTAGTTCGTCGGTGCCGGTGGTGGTGTCGGGGCTGTCGGATGCGGTGAGCGTTTCGGCTGGCAGTGGTTATTCGTGTGCGGTGCGTGTCGGCGGGGCCGTCGTCTGTTGGGGCGCTGGCGCCTCCGGGCAGCTTGGGAATGGTTCGACGAGTAGTTCGTCGGTGCCGGTGGTGGTGTCGGGGCTCACCGATGCCGTGAGCGTTTTGAATCGGCCTGGGGTTCCCGGAGGGCTGTGTTAAGCGGCAGCAGGCTCGCTG
>JASGGQ010000121.1:0-7919 GCA_047604965.1 Patulibacter sp.
CCGGTTCAGCGCGCGCACCTCCAGCTCCAGCAAGCGTCAATCCGCACAGGCCCGCGCGCACGAGGAGCTGGCGGGCGGACGGCATGCGCCAACGGTAATTGCAGCGGGCGGCGGTGCGCGCCGCTCGCTGAGCGGTGGCACGGCCGGACGGCGCCGCACGCAGCGGCGACGCGCCCGGCGAAGCCCGCTTCAGGCGCCGCGCGCCGGAATCGGTTTGCTCCCGGCCTCGCGCCAGCGAGCGCGGGAGGATTCGATCTCAGCGAGCGCCTGGTCGCGGTTGTCCCAGCCGTCGATCGTGACCGTCTTGCCTTCTGGCTGCTTGTAGATCTCGAAGAAGTGCGCGATCTCGGTCTTGAGTTGCTCGGAGAGGTCGCCGAGATCGTTGACGTCGGTCCAGTTTGGATCGGTCGTCGGGATACAGACGATCTTGTCGTCTTGACCCTTGTCGTCGGTCATCTTGAAGATGCCAATCGCTTTGACCGGCACGAAACAGCCGGGGAAGGTCGGCTCGGTCACGACGACCAGCGCGTCAAGCGGGTCGCCGTCGGCACCCAGCGTATCCGGGATAAAGCCGTAGTCCGACGGGTACACAACGGAGGAGAAGAGGAAGCGGTCGAGCACGATCGCGCCGACCTCCTCGTCGTACTCGTACTTGTTGCGCGACCCCTTGGGGATTTCGACGTACGCGAACAGATCGGAAGCCATAAGACCGCGAGAGTCTAAGCGGTCGCCACCGCCGGCAGGAGGCTCGTGGCACCTGTGGCTACTGCCGGCGCATGGGGCGGCCCCGAGCGTCATCGCAACCCGGGCGCCGCGTACGATCGACGGATGGCCGCCGACCAGCCCAGCACCCGCGACCGCACGCTCGACGCGGCCGCGCAACTGCTGCGCGACGAAGGCCCCGGCGCACTCTCGGTCCGGCGGATCGCAAGCGCAGCCGGACTCTCGACGATGGCGATCTACCACCATTTCGGCGGCAAAGACGGGCTCGTCGAAGCACTCTACGAGGATGGGTTTCGAGCACTGGAGGACGCGCTGGCGGCCGCACCCCGCACCACCGACCCACTCGCCGACGTCGAGACACTCGCGCTGGCCTACCGCGAAATCGCCATCTCACGCCCCGGCTACTACGAAGTGATGTTCGGCCGGCCATTCCCCGGTTTCGCGCCGACGCCGGAGATGCTCGCCAAGGCGATGCGACCGTGGCGGGCATTCGCCGAGGCACTGGAGCGGTGCGAAGCGGCCGGGTTGCTGACCATCCCCGCCACCGACGCCGCACTACTGCTGTGGTCAAGCGGCCACGGCCTACTCATGCTCCAACTCGCCGGCAACCAGCTCGCCAGCGACACCACCAACCAGCTCGTGCGCAGCGGCATCCACGCACTCCTGGCCGCCGTCACCCACCCAAGCGCACTGACGTAGACCGCCCCTACGCCGGTGCGAATTCGCCGCCGTCAGGCTCCGGCTTATGCCCGTTTGAGCAGGGAGTCGGGGGCGGCCCGGCCGGCACAAGCGCGCCTCGTGCCGCAAGCAACAGCACGAGCGCCGCAGCCACGACCACCGCCGACACGTACAGCGGGGCCGACGCGCCAACCTCTTCGGAGAGTTTGCCGGCCAGGAACGGGGAGATCGCGCCGCCGGTGAAGCGGATGAAGTTCGTCGCGGCGGCCGCATCGGCCGGATCGGTGTGCGAGACCCCGAACAGCAAGTTGGAGAGCAGCGAGTTGCCGACGCCGAGCGGCAACCCGGAGAGCACGATCGTCGGCACCAGCACGGCGGCGTTGCCGCCCGCCGACGCCAGCACCAGCAGGATCACGACGATCACCGCGATCACGCCGGCCAGCAGGTTGTTCGGGCGCCAGCGCCGCAGCAGTGCGGGGGCGACGTACACCGCCGCGATCGCGACCAGCACGCCCCACGCGAAGAAGGTGGCGCCAAGCTCGTACACGCCCATGTCGAGCAGCAGCGGCGTATACGCCAGCAGCGTGAAGAAGCCGAAGTTCCACAGCAGGGCAACGATCGACGCGGTCGCCAGGCCGCGGTGCGAGAGCGCGCGCAACGGTTCGGAGAGGCGGGTGCGCGTCGCGGGTGCAGGCGTCGCGGGGACCGTCAGCGCGACGACCAAGAAGGCGACGGCCATCAGCACCGCAACGCCGAAGAACGGTGCGCGCCAGCTTTGCGCGCCGAGCAGCGCGCCGAGCAGCGGACCGGTCGAGATGCCGATGCCGAGCGCCGATTCGAAGAGGGTGACGGCGCGCTGCTGCCCACCGACGGCGTGGCCGATGATCACCGACATCGAGGTCGAGATAAAGAGCGCGATGCCCAGGCCCCAGCCGGCGCGATACAGCACGACCTCCTCAACCGATCCGGCTTGCCCGGCCAGCGCGCTGAACACGACCACCAGTGCCAAGCCACCGAGCAGCGTGTATTTGTCTCCGAGTCGCGATGAGACGTAGCCGGTGAGCAGGTTCGAGAGGCCGATGATCAGGAAGTAGCTGGTGAACAGCAACTCGATCTCCGAATGGCTGGCATCGAGCCCCTTGCCGATCACCGGCAGGATCGGGTCGACGAGGCCGATGCCCATGAAGGCCACGACCGAGGCGGCCAGGACGGCCCACACGGCGGTCGGTTGGCCACCGCGACCTGGCTGGGAGCCGGACGAAGAGACGCTGAACGAGGGCTGACTCATGCCCTAATGGTTTACTGCGGAATCAGCGTTCCTTTCTGTGATTTGGTCACATCGGCCCAGCATGTCGTGGCGGCGGCGCGCCGCGACCCGAGGATCGGTGGATTCAGGCTCTGTGTTTCAGGATGGGGTGCCCGACGATCAGAGCTTGGCGGCCAGATCGCTCGCGTACACGTAGACGGTCATCGGCCCCACCTGCCGTTGGATGATCGGCTCGCCATACGCTTCGTCAACGTTCGGCTGGGTCGGGTTGCGGGGGTCGACGATCAGCATGCGGCGCCCCTCGTCACCCGGCGCGTACCAACTGGAGATCTGGTGTTGGTACATCGGGCAGTTCTTCCCCTCCGCGCACGGGTACAGCGGGTAGACCTTGAGCTTGAAGCGACTCTGCCAGGTGATCGGGATCGCGTCCCAAAAGCCGGCGTACCCGCTCGTGACATGCGCCTCTCGTGCGAACTGAAGCAGCTCGGCAACGTTCTGCTGCGACGGGTAGGGCGAGTCGCGCGTCGGCTTGGGGTTGGCGACCGTCTGGCCGAAGGCCACGAAGGCGATCGCGGCGCCGGCGCCGGCCGCGACGACGCGCGTGCCGCGCAGTTCCGCGACGACCGGCAGCAGCGCACAGATCGCGACCCACGTCCCGATCAGGTAGCGCGCTCCGAAGTAGTCGATCGCGGCGTTCGTGAACACAAACTGGGCGAGCCCGACGCTCGCCGCAGCGACCCAGAAGACCAGGAATGCATCGCGCGCGGCGAGGCGCCGCTGCTCCTCGACTGCCGCTGACGGGTCCTGCGCGGCGGCCGCAACGTCAGGATCAGGGGCAGGTGCCAGGTGATCGGGCGCAGGGTTGGAGTCGGGTGCCGACCGCACCGCTGCCCACGCCGCGCGACCGGCGGAGCGCAGCACGATCGCACCGGTCGCGAGCGCCAGCAGTCCACCGGCGATCGCGACGCCCGATGCGAGACCGAGCTGCTCGCCAAAGCTCGACCGGCTCACCAGCGAAGCGGTCGCGCTCGGGACAATCTCGAGTTGTTCGAGCACCGCGTCCGGCCTCACGAAGCTCACCGCTCTGTGGGTCCACCCCAAGCCTGCCGCATCGCCAAGGTGCAGCAACACTTTGGCACCGACCGTCGAGCCGGCGGCCACCACGAGGCCGTAGGCGCCCGCCACCCAATCGTCGGTGCGCCAGGCGAGCGCGAGGCAAGCGAGCGCGAACGGCGCGACGCCGGTGGTCAGCAACAGCGGATCGGTTGCACCGAACGCGGTAACCGGAACCAACAGCGCGCTCGAACCGATCGCCCAGCGCGCGAACGTCGGACGTTGCCGCGCACCGGCGAGCAGCACGACCGTCAACCCGAGGATCGCCGCGTGAACGGCCGCCGGACCATGCGTGTTGAGCGACCAGATCGTGTTGCGCATGCTCGTGCCGCCACAAATCACGAGCGCGGCAGCGGTCAGCGCAGCCCAGCGCCCCGTGGAGATCCGGCGCACAGCCACGTACACCGCAGCGATCAGCACGATCCACAGCGCGAACGGAACGAGCTCCCACATCGTCATGTGCCACGGCAGCCATTGCGTGCCGCGCATCAACCAAAGCGCTTCGAACCAGCGGTAATCGCCGAGCAGGACGACCGAGCCGGGCGGGCGGCCGCTCATCAGCTGCGCGAGCACCGGGGCGGACGCGAAGTCGGCGTGCGAGGCGAGCGAGTCCCGCACCGTGCCGAAGGTGCGCACGAGTTGCAGCAGGTACAGCACAGCGACGGCAACCGGCGACCAAAGGATCAGGTGCGCGGTGCGCTGGCGCATCGAGCGGCTCGACATGGCGGGGAAGTGTACGCGCCAGCTGCGGGCGCCGGCCGGTGTGCCGCCTCGTAGCGGCACCAGCGCGGGGCAAAGTCAAGCGAGCACGTCGATGATCGACTGCTGCATGTCGATCGCGCGGCGTAGCATCGCCACATTGACCGCTTGGCCGACGGAGGCGCTGACGCCGCCGACGACCGCGTCGACGACATCACCGGTCGTTTCGTTGACGGTCGCGCCACCATCGCCGATCAGCCCAGCGCGGGCCGCAACCTGCGCAACCGCGTCCATTTGGCCTTGCGCAGCGGTGATCCCGGTGAGCGACGAACTGATCGCGTTGATGGTCACCGCTACACCGCCCTATGCGTACAGGTCGATCGTCGTTTGCTCGGCGGCCCGCACGCGGGCGGTGATCTCGGCGAGCGTTTCGTCGCTGCTGCCACCGCTCAATGCGGCGGTCGCCGCCAATCCATAGCCGGGCAGGATCGCGTCGAGCGTTTCGGCGGCACTGCTGTTGCGCGCCTGAGCATCGGTCGCGGTCGCGAATACGCTCGTCGACTTGATCTCAGCAATCGCGTCCCACTGCTCCTGAGTCTGGCTCATATTCAGCGATGCCGAGGTGAGGCCGGAAAGCGACATGCCGCTTCCCTCGGCACCACTCGCGCGCAACTCAAGCACTGGGCGGCGTCTGCTGGACCGATGTTGGAGGCTCAGCCGGCG
The DNA here is from genome assembly GCA_047604965.1 of Patulibacter sp. Lineage (GTDB taxonomy): Bacteria > Actinomycetota > Thermoleophilia > Solirubrobacterales > Solirubrobacteraceae > JAGIBJ01. The sequence continues at coordinate 5,204 of JASGGQ010000121.1, forward strand.
GCCAGTGGCGATGCAGCCTGCGCGGCGTGTTCCTCCAGCTCGGCGGTCCCGGGCGCCTGGAGGCGGCCCTTGCTTTGCAGCCACGCCAAGGTGGCGGCACCGAGCACCGCGATCACCGCCGCCGAGATGATGCATCCCCATTCGATGTACCACGCCAAACCGAGGTCACGCGGCCACGCGATGTTGATGATCTCGAAGGTCAGCCAGGCGACGGCGAGCGCGTTGATCGCCGTCCCGAAGCGCCCGAGGTCGATCCCCACCTCCTCGCCGTTCGGTGCGACCGCAAAGCCATCGCGGAGCCGGTGGATCAGGAGCGCGACGAGCGGCAGCAGGAACGAAATGTAGAAGCCGACGGTCGCCAGGCCGATCAGCGTGTCGTAGAACTTCACCTCGACGGCGACGATCAGCATGCCGGCGGAGATCGCCGAGGTCGCGAGGATCGCGTTGATCGGCAGGCACTCGGCGCCGGAGAGCAGCTTGAGCGACCCCGATCCAGGCAGCACGCCGTCACGCGAGAGTGCGAACACGACCCGCGAGACGGCGGCCTGCACCGCCACCAGCCCGGCCGCGAAGCCGGTCGAGACGACCAGGAAGGCGGGCGTGACGATCCAGCTGCCGAACGCGTGCGAGAGCGTGTCGGCGATCGGATCGCCCTGCGTCGCGGTGCCGAGATCGGGGATCGCGAGGATCAGCGCGAGGCCGGTGTACATCACGATGCTGGCGACCAGCACCAGCGAGAACACCAGCGCCTTCGGGACGTTCTTCCGCGGCTCCTGCACCTCCTCGGCGACATCGCTCGCCGACTCGAACCCGATGAACGCCCAGCCGACGAGCGCAACGGCGACCAGGAAGCCAGCGAAACCGGTCCCGCCCTGGCCGAAGCCAGAGGTGAGATCCGAGAGGCTGTTCTCGCGGTGGAAGAGCAGCAGCAGCGTGCCGATCACGACGCTGCCGATCAGCTCGCACGCAATCGAAATGAAAACGAAGATCGCCAGTGGCTTGCGGCCGACGACATTCGCGGCGGTCGCGACGGCCAGGAACACCATCGCGAGCATCAGGCGCGTGGTGTTACTCGGCTCGTCGATGCCGAACGCCGTCGCTAGGAACGGTGCGGCGGTGTACGCGGTCGCGATCACCAGCGCGATCAACGTCCAGATATAGGCCCAGCCGGAAATCCACCCGTAGACCGGGCCGCGCAGGATGCGGCCCCACTGGTAGAGACCACCGGCAAGCGGCCAGCGCCCGGAAAGCTCCCCGAAGCACAGCGCAACCAGCAGCTGGCCGAGCAGCACGATCGGGAAGGCGAACCACATTGTCGGGCCTGAGGCGCCGAGCGCGAGGGCAAAGATCGCGTACAGCGCGATGATCGGCGAAATGAAGGCGAAGGCCAGCGAGAAGGTGTTGCGCAGCGTGAACTCGCGCAGCAGCGTCTCCTTGCCGGCTTCGGCATTGGCGGCGGACATGACAGGACGACTCCTGGGTGAGACTGACGAGGCCGATGGTGCGGCTCTCCGGCCGGCGACGTGTTGGCCCAGCGGCCAAAGATTGCACAGCACAGATATCCGGCCGTTCGGGCTGTGGCCTCGCCACTCACAGGCGCCGCCCACGCGCGGGCGCGCGCGAGGCGGCGAGCAGGCCGACGATCGGCCTGCGGCAGTGCCGCCACGATTGGCGGCGTGCCGGGGCCGCAGCTGCGCTTTGGCCAGGGGGCCAACACCACCGCCCGATATCAGGCCGCTCGGCCAGTCCAGCGTCCCGAGGCGCTGAATAGCGTCCGGGGCGCCCTAGGGTTCCGCCACCATCTTCGGTGGGCCTGGTCCGAGAGGGCAACCTCAGCACCGCGACATAGCTGAGGCGCACGGAGGGAGAAAAGCCCGGGAGACGTTCCAGTCTGCCGGGCTTTCGTCGTTTTTGAAGGAGCCCGCGATGTCCGCGCCGCCGACCACCACAACCAGCAGCACCGGTTCGACGCGCGCCGCCGCCGGAGCGCCGCGCCTACGCGAACTGCTGCCCGGCGGTGCGACGTGGTCGGCGGTGCTGCGACGCGGCACGGTGCTTGAGCTGACCGACCTGGAGGGCACGGCCACCGCGACACTCACACTGCTGCGCGCCGACCTGACCGCCGAGCGCCTGAACTTGCCCGACACGATGAAGGCGCAGAAGATCAGCCGGCTCACGCACGGCGTGACGCTGATGAGCGACATGGGCCGCGCGCTGGCGACCATCGTCGCCGATACCGCCGGCGGACATGACCCAATCGGCGGCCTGACCGACGACGCCGGCCTCGCCGCGCTCCTCGGCCCCAGCTCGTATCAGCAGGACCGCAACCTGCGGTGGCTCTCCGCGCGCACGATGCTGCTCGTCGAGCTGGAGAAGTACGGCCTCGGCCACGCCGACCTGTCCGATGTCGTGCAGTGTTTCTCGGTGCTCGACGTCGCCCCCGATGGCGCGCTTTCACTGCGGCACTCCGGGACGCCCGGCGCGCGGCTCGCGCTGCGCTGCGAACTCGACGTCATCGCACTGATCCATGTCGGTCCGCACCCGTACGACGACGCGCCGCAATGGCCCGGCGCACCGCTTGAGTTGACGCTCGGCGTCGCCCCCACCCCCGACCCCCGGGAGCCGGCGCGCCAGCGCAGCGCTCAGGGCGCTCGGGCGATCGAGCGCGCCGATCGAGCCGCCGCGTGGGCGCCGCAGCTGGCGCCCGGTGCGGCAC
>JASGGQ010000122.1:0-7907 GCA_047604965.1 Patulibacter sp.
TCAGCGCAGCGCCGCAGGTCGGCCGGCGCGGCTCAGCGCAGCGCCGCAGGTCGGCCGGCGCGGCTCAGCGCAGTGCCGACGCGCGCACCTTGAAGATGCGCGCGGCGCTGGAGAGCGATGTGCCGGCCGCGTCGAGCAACGTGACGCTCACGCGCACCCGGCGGCGCTTGCCGATCTGCCGCCACGCGGCCCGGCTGAGCTTGACGGTCACCACCCGCCGGCTCGACGTACCCGCCGGCAACGCGACGGTCTTGACCGCCAGCTGCGCGCCGTGCGCGGTGCGCCCCAGCCGCACCGTCACGCGGCAGCGCGTACCGGCCGCCGCGACGTTCGCGGCGCAGGTCAGCCGCAGGCGACGCGCCGTCGGAACAGTGATCGCCCGCCCACCGAATCCGGCCTTCACGGTGGCCGCCGCTGCCGATGCCGGAGTCGCTGTCGGCGTCGCACTCGGCGTCGCACTCGGCGTCGGCGTCGGCGTCGCGGTCGGCCCGGCCGTCACCGCGTCGACCGCCTGCCCGACGAGCGCCAGAACCTGATCGGCGAGCGCCCGCTGCCCGGCGGCCGTCGGATGAAACGGCGCCGCATTCGTCCGGCCGGCCGCCCAATCATCGGCGGCGATCGACGGCCCGAAAAACCACGGATCGGCCGAGCAGTACCGGTGATCTGCCAGCTCCGGGGCACCGACGACGAACACGCCGTCATGCTGCGCGGCAACCATCGCCAGGCCGCTGTTGAGCGCCGCGACCGCCTGATGCGCCCACGCCAGCTCGTCGGCACTCATCGTGCCGGGCGCCTCCGCGCCACCCCCACCGGCCGGATTGATATCGGCGCACGCGCCCGCCGCCGGATAGTCCAGCGGGAACGGGTCGGCGTACGCGCTGATCAGCACCGCCGGCTGCTTGCCGGCAGCCGCGCCACGGCGCGCAATCTCATTGAGCACCCGGTCGAGTTTGGTGGAGGTCGCGCTGAGCCGCTCGACCAGATCGTCGACGACGACCGACTGTGCGCAACTCGCCGTCAGGTCGTAACACGACTGCAACCAGCTGACAAGCCCAACGTCGTTCGCGCCGATGCTCAACAGCACGACATCGGGACTCGCGGCGTCGTAGCGCGGATTCGGGGCGTCGGCGCCAGGATCGGTGCTGCTCCCCAACTGTCGCTCGATCGGCGTGCCGAGCGGGTCGACGCCACCGCCATCGCTGAGCACCCCCGCATCGATCGTCGCGCCGGTACACGCAAGATTCAGCAGCTGCGCGTCGAGCGCCTGCGCCACGAGCCGTGGGTACGCCTGCACCGACTGATGGCAGGCGGCGGGCACGTCGCCCGTCTCCCAGGCACCGGTTGAGCCACTCTGCGCCCACGCTGAGCCGTCCCACTGCCAACCATCGCCGATCGCTTCGCCGGCCGCGATCGAATCGCCGAGCGCCACGATCGACGCGCCGACCGGCAGCGAGGCGGCGCGCGCCTGGTGCGGCAGCACCACGGCGAACGCAGCCGCGCAGAGCAGCAACGCGGCGGAGCAACGCCAGCCGCCAGCAAGGCGAGCGCGGTCAGCGATGCGGGGCGACATAGTGCGAGAGGCGACCGGCAGCCCGGTCGATGCCGACGAGCGTACCGGTCGAAAACCCACGATCGTCACCACTCAACTGATGGGCGATCCACGCCAGCGTCGGGTTGTGGCCGACAACCAGCAGATCACCGGCAGCGTCACCGTCATCCCACGGCGAAAGCAACGCGAGCAACGCGCCGACGCCATAGTCGCCGCCCAGTTCGTCAATCACCAGCGGCCCCGGAGCTGCGCCATGCGCTTCAGCCGCCAGCTGCGCCGTGTGATGAGCACGCAACCGCGGGCTGCACAGCACGACCGCCAGGCGCGGCGCCCGCTCGGCGAGCGCCACACCGGCCGCCCGCGCCTGCGCCTCGCCGACGACGGTCAGTGGCCGGGCCGCATCGTCGACACCAGGCGGAGCACCAGCCTGACCGTGACGCAACAGCCACAGCGTTCGGTGTTTGGCCGGCGGCGACGAGCCACGCGCATCGCTCATCGCGCCGGCCCCGAGCCTACTTGGAGTTCGGCGGAATCCACCCGCTGAACGGCACAACGTACGGACTCGTCAGCGTGCCGGCGGCCGTCGTCACGGTGTAGCGGTAGCGGGCGTTCTTGCGGTACTTGTCGGTCAGCGTGAAGACTCCGAGACGGTTGGTCTTGACCTTCTTGAGCGTTTTGAACGCGCCACTGCCACTCCTGACCTGCACCGTTACCGTGACCGCACCGGTGGCGGTGCGCACCAGTCCCCACAGCGAACTCTTGGGGCGCTTGCCGCTACCGACCGGTTTGGCATCGAGCGTCAGCCGGAAGGCGTCGTACGCCGGCTTCGCGACCCCGGTCGCATACCGCAGGCCGGTTTGGAAGCCGCCGGTGTCGGTGTCGTCGGTCAGCAGGTACTGGGAGAAGCCCTTGATCCGCGTGTTGTAATACGCCTCGCGCTCGACGCGCGCACGGATCTCATACTGCGCGAGCGGCGTGACGCCGAGGATCTTGTCGGGGTAGCTCTGAATCCCGAACTCGGTGTAGTACACCGGCACCTTCGAGTTGATCGCCTTGCCCTTCGCGGCTTTGTCGAGGAAGCTCACGAGCCGACTGAAGTTGCGGTACGTCACATCCTGCGAGCTGAGCTTGCCGTTCGTGAACTGGTACGGGTGGTGCGAAAGGCCGTCGATCGTCAGCTTGCTGCCGCACTTCGTGTTGAGCTTGTACTTCGTCGTCAGGCACAGCGCTTGGCGCAGGAAGCTCAGCGGATAGAGGCGATCGCTGGTGCCGGCGCCGCCGACCGGTGCCGTTTCGCCAAACAGCACCTTCGTCGAGCTTTGGCCGGCGTCAACCTTGATGCCATCGCGAGCCGCGATGTACAGCGCGCGGTAGAGCAGCGGCGACACGGCGCTGCCACCAACGAGCACCGGCTTGAGGAACTTTTCGAGGTTCGGCTCGTTCCAGACCGACCAGATCACGTTCGCGCCTCCGAAGCGGCGCGCGGCCGCAGCGGCAAATGCACGGAACTGCGTAGCGTCGGGGCGCGTGAGGTTGTCGGACTTCGCGGCGGTCGCCCACTTCGGTACGGGGCTGGAGAGCGAGATCAGCACCGTCATGCCTTTGCTGACGGCGGTGTCAACGACCGAGCCGTACTGGTTCCAGTTGTACGACGAGGGCTGCGTGAGATCGACGCTCGGGATCGTCGCCGAGTCGGGATCGGGCGCGACGTCGTACCAGCGCAGGTTGATGCGCAGCGCTTTGACCCCGAGCTGCTCGAAGTCAGCGAAGGCGGCGGCACGGGTCGCGTCGGTCGCGGGCGCGCTGCCCACTGCGGTGAGGTCGCGTGGCGCCTCGAAGAACACCGTCTGCGTGGATGCCGCACGAGCAGCGCTGGTGCAAACGAGCAGCAGCATGAAGGCGGCGAAAAGCGGGCGGAGCGTGAAGTTCAGAGAAATCACCAACGAGAGGTAGCAGGGAACGGCTGGGCCCGGGGGTGCCCGCTGGGAGGCATAGCCTCACATACTGGACACATCGATGCGCCATTGGTTACGCCGGCCGGTTCGGCATGCCTGCACCCGGCGCGCAAACGCCACTCGTGCGCTGCGCGCCTGCCGGTCTGCCGTCGGGGCCTACGACGCTGAACCGCGCTCGGCGAGGTAGCCGCGCACGCCATCCTGCCACGCCGGCAGCAGCGGCACGCCCTCGCCAGCGCGTTCGGTCGCGAGCACACTCCACGCAGGCCGAGGAGCGGGCCGCACGAACGCCGACGAATCGGTCTCGTTGACGACCGCCTCAAGCCCCGCCTGCCGGTACAGCTCGACCGTCAAGCCGTGCCAACTGACCTGGCCGCCGCCCGCAGTATGCGCGATGCCGGTAACCGTGCCGCCGGCCAACGCAACGAGCGCCGGGGAGAGATGACCGGTCCACGTCGGCGAGCCGATCTGATCGGTCACGACCCCAACCTCGCCGCGCTCGGCGCCGACGCGCAGCATCGTGTCCGGGAAGCTTTTGCCGGGCCAGCCGAAGAGCCACGCCGTGCGGGCGATCACGTAGTTGTCGGTCGTCTCAGCGATCGCGATCTCACCGGCGCGCTTGGTGCGGCCGTACGCGCCGAGTGGCGCCGTCGGATCGGATTCCACGTACGGCCGGCCCGTCAGCGTGCCATCAAACACGTAGTCGGTCGACACCGCCACGAGCCGCGCGTCAAGCTCGGCGCAGGCGCGCGCGACGTTCTCCGACGCGACCCCGTTGACCCGCAGCGCCGCCGCCTCCTGCGCTTCGGCGCCATCGACATCGACCCAGGCCGCGCAGTGGATAACCGCAGCTGCCCGCGCCTGCTGGAGCGCCCGCACGGTCGCGGCGCCGTCGGTCAGATCGACCGTCAGATCGCTGCCACGCAGATCGAGCCCGACCGGCTCCCAGCCGGCCGCCGCCGCATCGGCGACGACCCGCCGGCCGAGCATGCCGGCCGCACCGGTGACGGCGAGCACTCCGAGACTCATCGGCGATGCCCGCTCAGCGCAGCGCGGCCGCAAGCGCGTTGGCAGTGTCGCGCACGGCGTCGCGTGCCCGCTCCGGCGAGAGGATCGCAGCGTCGCCCGCTTCAGCGAGCACTTCGCGTACGAGCCAGTCGTTACCGGCGTACGGCAGCTCGACGATCACCGCCCCATCGGCCAGCTCTTCGCTGACGCGCCGCTCCTCGCGCGCCCAACGGGCGCGCGCCGGGGCGATCCACACGCGCGCGACGTCGGAGGCCGGCAGTTCACCGGTACGCGGCCAGCCGTCGATGTCGGCGGCCGGGTCGACTTCGGGCCGGCGCTCGAAGGTCGCGCCGGTCTCCTCCACCGTATGTAGGCGATCGAGGCGGAAGTGGCGGACCGCCGCCTTGCCGAGATCGTAGGAGGCGACGTACCAGCCTTCGCGGCCGTTGACGAGCGCGTAGGGCTCGATCGTGCGGGTCGAAAGCTCGTCCTCGTTCGGCTTCCAATACACGATTTTCAGCACGCGCTGCTCGGCGATCGCAGCACTGACGCGGCGTGCGAGGTCGCGGTCGTCACCGCCGGTGCCGGCGATGTGCAGCCCCTGCTGGGCCGGGTCGGCGCCAAGCGCATCAACGATCTTCTGCCGGGCGCTGTTCAGCGACCCTTCCGGCAGATGGTCGCCGATCAGGTCGATCGCGGCAACGAGCGCCTTCGCTTCGACCGGCAACAGCCGAGCCGGGCGCGCAAAGTTGTCGGAGTACGGCTCGGGGTCGACTTCGATCGTCCCATCGTCAGCGACCTCGGCGTAGAGCACGTAGCTGCCGCCGCCGAAGTTCACGACGCTCAGCAGGTTCACGTCGTCGCGCAGTTCGGCTTCGGTGATCTGAAGGCGCTGCTGAAGCTCGCGCGCCTGGAGTGTTTCGCCCCGGCGGCCCGCCTGAATCAAGATCGACGCGAGCGTCACGAGCCGCGCAAAACGCTCCGGCCGGATCGTCGGCTCACCCTTCTCTTTCGGCTCCGGCTCAACGGCGGCCAGCGACGGCGCGCCGGGCAGCGCGGCGGCCAGCTCCAAGCCGCCGGGCGCGTGACGGCGGGCGAGCAAGTCGATGCGATCTTGCAGTTCGGCTTCGAGCGCGGGCGGGCCGACGACCCGCAGATGCTCGCCGTGGCGCAACACCCAGGAGATCAGCGCACGCGAACTGGAGTACGGGGTCGTGAAGCGCACGCCACCATCGGCAAGCGGCTCGAACGTGCCATACCGGCCGAAATGACGTTCGATCTGCCACGCGATCCGCTTGCTGACATCCAGCTCGGCGTCGGCAACCGGTTCGCCGAGCTGCCACGCGGCGCGGCTGGCGTAGTCGCGTGGATCGAAGTCGGCGGGGCGCCGGAAGTCGTGCTCGGACTTGCTGGCGTAGCTGACTCGGCCACGAATCCGGCTAAGACGGAAGACGCGCACCGCCTCGCGCTCGTGGGCGTAGCCGACGAGATAGAACCGACCATCCTGGAAGAGCAGCGCATACGGGTCAACCTTGCGCTTCTCGGTTTCGTCGCGGTCGATCGTGAAGTAGTCGAAGAGGATCGTCTTCTGGCGGAAGATCGATGTTTCGATCTTCGCGAGGCGCTGCGAGAGCTCTGGCCCTTCGGCTCCGGCGGTGACGCCGAGCGCGATCTGGCGCTGAGCGGGCGCGCTGAGCGGACTCGGCTGGCCCCAGGTGAGCTGCTGGAGCGCGAGGCGCAGCGGTTCTGCGTAGGCAAACTCGCCGTCGAGCAGCATCAACGCCGAGCCGAGCGCCGCCAGTTCCGGGTCGGTGAACTCGATCGCCGGCAAGTGGAAGTTCTCCGGGCGCAGCGAGTAGTTCTCCTGGTCGGCGTTGGCTTCGGCCGGCTTATCGACCGAGAGCTGGATGCCGAGCGCTTCGAGTTCGGCGCGGTCGGCGTAGAACCGGCGCGCGAACGCATCTTCGTTCATCCCCGAATACCCCTCGACATCGCGGCGAATCTCGCTCGCCGTCACCGGGCGGCGTTCCGCCATGAGGTAGGAGATCAACGAGAGCTGCCGGATGAGCTTCTCGGTGTCCTTAGCCATGCCCTGCGCACCTTACGCGGCCTTCGCAACCGAGAACGGCCCGCGCCCTCTTGTTCCCCGCTCTTTGCGGGCTTCATCGGCGTGTTCCGGCGCACGAACCCCTGCATCGCAGCGAATCTCACCGGTTCGTGACCGGTCGCACACAGCCGCCTGTTGCCGGCGCACCGGCCAGGAACGTCGTTCGGACGCCGACTCACCGGATAGGTGACTGGCCGTTTGGCGCAAAACCTCTGGCGCCTCTCCTGTCCCTCTGCCACGATAGGCGCAGTGTTGGTACTGATCGACGACCAAGCCGGACCGCGAGAAGCGCTCGCGCATGCGTTGCGCTCGTCGCAGCTGCAAGTCGCGGGAACGGCCCGTTCGGTCGAAACGGCGCTCGATCTCCACCGTCACGTCGGCTTCGACCTCGCGCTGGTGTGCGCGCGAACCGACGCCACCGCCCGCCGGCTCGGCCGCGAGCTGGCCGCCGCGACCCGCGCGTCGATCGTGTTGTACGCCCAGGGTGACGACCTTCATGAGATCAGCGCGGCCTTCGACGAGGGCGTCCGTGGCGCGATCGCTCGCGCCGCGCCACTCGACGAACTGGTGCGCGCACTGCATCGCATCGCCTCCGGCACCACGTACCGCGACCCGCGCCTCACCGAGCCGCGCCGGCGCTTTGATGGCGGCGGCCCCCGCCCGCTAAGTCCGCGCGAACGCGAGGCACTGACCTGCGTCGCCGATGGCGCGACCACCAGCGAGGTCGGCGAACGACTCGGCGTCTCGGAGGAGACGGCGCGCACGTTGCTGCGGCGCGCTGCGGCGAAGCTCGGTGCTCGCACGCGCGCCCAGGCGGTCGCCGTCGCGTACGCGCGCGGTGAGCTGGCGCCGGTCGAAGCCGAGTAGCGCAAGCCGCCTACGGTTCGCGGGGGCCTCAAGCCAGCAAGCGCTCCTGCGGCATCGGCGTGTTGCACAGTGCGCGGGATGCAGGGCCGATGACCGCAGGTGGGCCTCTGGCCCATTGAGGATCAGCGGTCCTGCAGCGTGCGTGCGAGGCGCCACTCCCCGCGCAGGGAATCGATCAGTGGTTCCCTAGAGCGTGCTACTGGACGTCGACCTGCTCGCCGGCGGCGAGCTTTACGGTGGTCGCATCGGCCGCGAGATAACCGGTACGCCACTGATACGGCGACGATGAGTCGGCGTAAACGCCCGGCGCTAGCGCCGATGGCCAGCGCGCTCGTCGGCGGCATCAACGAACTGGTCGTCCAAGCAATCGTGACCGGCCCCACCGAAACGCCGAGCGTCGAGATTTGGCCCCTATAGGGGC
>JASGGQ010000123.1:0-7899 GCA_047604965.1 Patulibacter sp.
CCCCCCAGCTGGGGCCACAAACCCCCCCGCTCGGCTCGGCTCGCCTGGCCGCTGGCTCGGATCGGCCGGCACGCCCACCGCGGCGATGGTGTCCGCCATCGCCGCGGTGGGTTGCGTGATGCATCACCGGCGTGTCCCCAGCCGGCGACTCCATGGCGGTGACGAACGGTCACCGGGGGAAACGGCGAAGTGCTGAAACTCCGCCGCAGCATGGGACCCTCGCGGGCGGTCACCGGAGTGTGCGTTCGTTGTCCCGACGACCACACACCCTCTCCACCGGACGCGGTTCCCAAGGGTGCAAATTTGTCTCTGTGTCGGTACTGAGCAATACCGCACCGATGGGACGGAACTTTGCTGCTCAGCGCCGGTCTGGACGAACGACCGATGGCCGGCGCGAGCTATCTTCCGGCGCATGGCGCTGCACGGCGATGCGCTATTTGCCGGTCTACAGCGCCGGTGCCACCTGGCCGTCACCCGGCGTCAGGAGTCCGGCGGGTCGCCGTGTAGTGCAGCCGCCGGTGCGCCGCAGCGTCGCGCCGTCTGCGAAGCTGAGCGACGCCCGATGCCGTCCCCGCGCTCACCTCGCACCGCGTCGCGGTCCACGATCACTTCGATGGTGCTGCCGAACCCGATCGCGCGCCGCGCGATCGTCGTCGGTGCCGGTTCGTTCGGCACGGCGATCGCGGTGCTGCTCGCACGCGGTGGCTTGCGCACGACGCTGCAAACCCGCACCGAGGAGCAGGCCGAGCAGATGCGCGAACAGCGCGAGAACGCCCGCTACTTGCCGGGTGTTGCATTGCCGCAGGAGCTGCGGATCGAGAGCGTTGAGGCCGGCCTTTCGCGCGCGGAGTTGCTGTTCCTCGGGTTGCCGTCGTCGGCGGTGACCGGCACGGTGCGCGACCTGGAGCGGCGCGGCCTGCGCAAGCGCGTGCCGGTCGTCGCGATGAGTAAGGGGCTCGTGCCGCCGGATGGCCAGCTTCCGTCGCGGGTGCTCGCCCAGCAGTTTGGGCCGCTGCGCGTCGCCGCGATCGGTGGTCCGGCGCACGCGCAGGAAATGGTCGCCGACGGGGCTGCGCTCGTCGCAGCCTCCGAGAATGCGCAGGTCGCCGATCTCATTCAGCAGGTGTTCCTGCGGGCCGGCGTCGTCTGCGAGAAGAGCATTGATCCGGTCGGCGTGGAATTGGGCGGTGTCGCGAAGAACGCGGCGGCGCTCGCGGCCGGCGCGACCGAAGGCCAGGGTCTCAATGCGGCCGGCGCCGCCGCCGGCCACATCTTCGCTGAGGTGTGGGATTACGCCGCGCGACTCGGAGCGCGCCCGCAGAGTCTGCTCGGTCTTGCCGGGATTGGCGATCTTGTCGCGACGGCGCTGGCGCCGCATTCGCGCAATCGCCGCGCCGGGGAGTTGCTGGCCGAGGGCGTCCCGTCGGCGGAGATTCCCGTGCGCGTTGGGCAGGCGGTCGAGGCGCTGGAGACGGTGCCGTTGCTGGCTCGCGCGTTGGCGCTGGCGGGCGTGCAGGCGCCGGTCACCTCCGGCCTCTCGCAGCTGATCGCCGGTGAGCTTCCGCTCCAAGAGTGGACTGAGCTGGTGCGCACCACTGTGCCGTCGCCCAATCGCTGGCGCGGCCAGTCGCGCCGCGCCGCGACCGCGCGGATGCGCGACGCGCTGCGCTTCAAAGGCCCCAACCCGATCCCGCCGGCCGAGCTGTAGGCGACCGCTCGGCCGCGCTCTCGTCCGCGCGGGTGCCGCTTGGCCTGCGGCGCTCCGGTGCCGACGTCTGCGCACCGTGGTACCGGTGGGCCCGCCCGAACGCTCGGGGATTCGGTGTGGGTATGAGCGGCTTGGCGCCCGCTCGCCGCGACGCTCGACAAGGAGGGTTTCAGTGGTGTAGCTTACGTTTCCGTAACCGAACGGCTGTCCCGTGGGCTGAAGTCCGGGCATCCGACGGCCGATTTTCGATCTGCATGAACACCATCTGGAGCCATTCGCGATGAGCACCATCCTTGCTGCGGCTACTCCCGCGAACGCGGGCGACGGCGCGCCACTGTGGCAGCTGGCGCTGCTCACGGTTCTCATCAGCAGCGTCGCGGGCGCCGTCGCGAGCATCGCGATGAGCTACCGCGCCGGTCGGGCGCCGCGCCTGCGCCGCTTCGTCGGGCGAGTCGAAGGGGTTACCGGCTTGCCCGGCTGGTCGATCGTTCCCGGCGCCGCTGCGATCGCCTCCGCCGCGCTGATCATCACCTCCGCGACCTGGGATATCGGCCTGCATATCGATGTCGGCCGCGACTCCGGGCCGCTTGGTACCGCCGCCCACTACCCGCTGCTCTTCGGCCTGCTTGGCGTCTTTTTGATGGGTATCCTCGCCGTTGGGCTCGCGCCGCGCGACCCGCGCCAAAGCAGCCCCGTCGCCGTGCGACTGCCGGGGCTCGGCCTCGTGCCAGCCGCGACGGTGCTGCTGTTCGCCGGCTCGGCCTTCGGCATGTCGGCGTTCCCGCTCGACGACCTGTGGCACCGCTTCTTCGGGCAGGACGTCACCCTCTGGGGGCCGACGCACGTGATGATCATCGGCGGCACGATCAGCGCCGGCGTCGGCGGCGCGCTGCTGCTGATCGAAGGTGCGTTGGCCGCCGGCATCAATCCGTTCGCGGGGGCCACGGGGAGTCGAGCGCAAGCGACCCGACTCTTCCCGACGCTACTGGCCGGCATCTTCCTCTACTTCTGGACCGCCACCATGGACGAGTTCAACTGGGGCGTTCAGCAGTACCGCGAGATCTGGCAGCCGCTGTTGATGGCGTTCGGTGCGGCGCAGACCTTCGTGCTGGCCCGCCTCCTCATCGGCAAAGGCGGCAGCTTCGCCGCGCTTGCGATCTGGCTGCCGGTGCAGGTTGGAATGTCGCTGGTGATCGGCGGCCCGCTGAAGGTCACGATGCCATCGGCGCCGCTGTTCCTCGCCGAAGCGGTGATCGTTGAAGCGATCGGCCTGACGGCGCTGGTCCGCCGCCCCGTCCGCTTTGGTGTGCTCAGCGGCCTGGCGATCGGAACGCTCGGTTTCGCCGCCGAATATCTGTGGACGAACCTCGCCATGCCGATCGGCTGGACGCCGGCGCTGCTCGGTGAAGGCATTCCCGTCGCAATCGCGGCTGCCATCGCCGGTGGCGCGCTCGGCGCGACGATGGCGCAGGCGCTGCGCGGCGAACTGCTGCCCGGGCGCCGGTCGCTGGCGATCGCCGGTGCGTCGGTCGCGGCCTTCATCGCGCTTGGTGTGAACGCTTCGATCACCGATCGCCCGGCGATCACCGCGACGATGCAGATCACCAACGTGCGCATGGGCGAGACGCCGAACCACGATGAGCCGCAGAAGGTCGGCGACCTGACGGTGCGGATCTCCGATCCGTCGCTCGCCGAAGATGCCAACTGGTTCTACGTGCTGGGGTGGCAGGGTCAAGGCCGCTACCTCAACGATCTCGTCAAGCAGCCTGACGGCTCGTGGACGACGACGCAGCCGGTGCCGCTCGAAGGCTCCTGGAAGACGATGGTCCGCATTCACAAGGGTCGCTCGATGGTGATGGCTGCGCTGCGCTTCCCCAGCGATGAAGCGGTCGGTTTTGCAGGCTTCCCGGCACCCGGTGCGACACCGGTCACGCGCGACTTTGCGGCCGATACCACGCTGATGCAGTTCGAGCGCAAAGCGGGCATTCCGTCGTGGGCGTGGACCGCTGCGACCGTCGCCGTGCTCAGCACGAACCTGCTGATGATCTTGCTGATGGGCATCGTCTCGGTGCGTTTGGGCCGGATCCGGCCGAGCGGGCGCCGCGTCGATACGCCGAGCGGCCAGCTCGTCGACGGCGCTGAACGGGCGCTCGGGCGTATCGGCCGGCCGCACGTGGCACGATGACCGCCGCCTGGCTGCTTGCCGCGCTTGGCGCGCTGAGCCTCGCGGTCGCCGCGAACGCCCGCTGGCCGAGCCGGCGTGGCCGGTTCGTGATGCCCAGCTGGATGCTGGCGATGTTCGCGGTTGAGCTGGCGGTCCATCTGATCGTGATCGGCGTCGTGATCGTCGTCGCGCTCGCCGCTGCCGGCGCGCTCGGATCACCGGTCGGCGCGCTGGGATTGGTGCTTTGGCTCGCTGCCGCTGCCGTCGCGGCGCCGTGGGGGCGCGCGAGCCTGCGGACCCAGCTCGACGTTGAAGGACGCCCCGCCGAACTGGATCTCAGCGCCGACGACGCACCGCCGTTCCCGCGCCTGCATTTGATCCTGCCGCTGCTGGCCCCGTGGCGGCGCGGCGTGCGTCATCAGCGCGGCCGCACCTTCGCGATGGTCGACGGCGTCAAGCTCAAGCTCGACATCTACCGGCCCTCCACCGATCCGGGACGCCCGCTGCCGGCGATCATCTACATCCACGGCGGCGCCTGGTATTTCGGTAGCCGACGTGAACAGGGGCTGCCGATGCTCGGCCATCTCGCCGCGAACGGCTGGATCGGCATCAACATCGACTACCGGCTGAGCCCGAAGGCGACGATGCCCGAGCATGTCCATGACTGCAAGCGCGCGATCGCGTGGGTGCGCGAGCACGCCGACGAGCTGGGGGTCGACCCCTCGTTCATCGCGGTTGCCGGCGGGTCGGCCGGCGGGCATCTCGCCACGCTGTGTGCGCTGACGCCCAACCTCGCCGCGCTGCAACCTGGCTTTGAGGCGGCCGACACGCGAGTCGATGCCTGCATCTCGTTTTACGGGATATACGACTTCGAGGACCCCGACCAGCAGCAGATCCCGGCCCTGCGGGAGCTGGTCGAGAAGATCGTCTTCAAGACGACGGCCGAACAGGACCCCGAGCTGTTCAAGCTCGTTGCTCCGATGTACCATCTGCGCCGCGACGCGGTGCCGTTCTTCGTGATCCACGGCAACGGCGACACACTCGTGCCGGTCGGTGAGAGCCGCGCGTTCGTTGCCGCGCTGCGCGACATCAGCGCGCAGGTGGTGCTGTACGCCGAGATGCCGGGTGGTCAGCACGCCTTCGACCTGTTGCCGACGTGGCGTTCGGCGCCGGTGATCCGTGCCATCGAACGGTTCCTCGCCGCGACCTACGCGACCCGCAACGCCACGCTGGCCGAGACGGAACTGGCCGTCGAAGCGCAGATCACCGCGTAGCGGCGTCAGCGTTCGTCGCGGGCCATCAGCGTCGTGACGATCGCTTCGTAAACCGCTTCGCCCGGCCCGCCGTCGGCGCGCCGCACATTCGGATGCTCGGCCAGCGCGAGCTGTACGCCCGGGTCGGCGGCGACATGCTCGCCGCCGACGAGCCAGAAGGTGCCGGTCGCCGCCGCCATGCCGACATCCTCGGCAGAGTCGCCGACGCTGATCGTCTCCTGCATCGCGTAGCCACGGATCCGGCGGTGGCGGGCGACGGCCGCCGCTTTGCTCACCGACTCCGGGGCGAGGTGGTAGCTGCGCGGCGCGGTGATCGCAGTGTCGAGCGTGCTGTCCGGCTCGTCGCTGAGCGTGCCCGTGCCGCCGCGTGGCAGCCCACCGAGGTAGCCGTTGTCGATCAGCCGCAGGTCGCCGGAGCCGTGCTCGTCGAGCAGCCGTTGCGCGTCGCCGAGATCCAGCTCACCCCGGAACAGCACCGACACCTCACGGCCGCGATGCCACGGCGCGTGCAGTTCGAGCCGGCCGGGGTAGGCGCGGGTGAGCAGCTCAACGACGCCGCGCTGCACGATCAGCTCGTAGACGCTCAGCCCGTCCTGCGGTTGCAGCTCGCCGGTCTGCCAGTAGTCCTCGCCATCGACGTGCAGCCCGCCGCCGATCTCAAAGCCGTACGCGGTCGCGCCGATCGCGCGCGCCGGCTCGCGCACCGTGTCGCGCCGCCGCCCGCTGATCGGCACCACTTCGACCCCGGCGCGATGCGCCGCCTCAAGCGCGCGCGCCGCCATCAGCGAAACGTTGCCGTCCGCGTCGTGCAGCAGCGATCCACCGCGACCGACCAGGGTTCCGTCGAGATCGACGTACACGCAGCGCAGCATGGTCAGGACGTTACGTGACCGCTCTGCCTCTACGCTGAGCGGCGATGGCGATGAGCGAGGCAACCGAACGGCCGTGGAGCGAACTGCTGGCGCGCGGTCGTGGCGAGGGCACGCTTGTCCACCAGGCGCGCGACGGCGCCCGCGCGGCGCGGACCGTCCCGCTGCCGGCCGACCTCTCCCCGCAGCTTCGGGCGGCGCTCGCCGCGCACGGCACCGAGCGGCTGTACACCCATCAGGCGCAGGCGATTGACGCGGCGTGGCGCGGCCCGGCGATCACCACCACCGGCACCGCCAGCGGCAAGTCGCTCTGCTACCTGGTGCCGACCGCTGAGGTGCTGCTCGGCGATCCGCGCGCCCGCGCGCTGTACCTCGCGCCGACGAAGGCGCTCGCGCAAGATCAGGCGCGCCGCATCCACGAACTGGGCCTCAAGGCGCTGCGGCCCGCGATCTACGACGGCGACACGCCGCGCGACCAGCGCACCCGCATCCGCCGCGAAGCGAACATCATCCTCACCAACCCCGACATGCTTCACGTCGGCGTGCTGCCCAACCATGCGGCGTGGAGTGAACTGCTGGCGAACCTCGCGGTCGTCGTGATCGACGAGGCGCACGTCTACCGTGGCGTCTTCGGCAGCCACGTCGGCAACGTGCTGCGTCGCCTGCGCCGGCTCGCCGCCCGCTACGGCACGCAGCCGCGCTTCCTGCTGACGAGCGCCACGATCGGCAACCCGGTGCAGCTGGCCGAGCGGCTGACCGGTTTGCCGCAGGTGCAGCTGATCGACGACGATGGCTCGCCGAGCGCCGGCCGCCAGTACGCGATGTGGGATCCGCCGCTGCTCGACGACGACGCGCACGATGGCCAGCGCCGCTCGGCCGTCACCGAAGCGGCCGAGATCGTCACGCAGCTCGTGCAAGGCGGCGCGCGGGTGATCTGCTTCATGAAGGCCCGCAAAGGGGTCGAGCTGATCAGCCGGATGGTGCGCGAGCAGCTCGAGGAGGTCGCGCCGCTGCTGGCCGGCACGGTGATGCCGTACCGCGCCGGGTACACGCCGGAGCAACGCCGCGAGATCGAAGGGCAGCTGATGCGCGGCGAGCTGCGTGCCGTGATCGCCACCAGCGCGCTGGAGCTGGGGATCGACATCGGCGCGCTCGATGCCTGCGTGGTCGTGAGCTTTCCGGGGACGGTCGCGAGCCTACGCCAGCAGTGGGGGCGGGCGGGGCGCCGCAGCGAAGGGCTCGCGCTGTACGTCGCCGGCGATGACGCACTCGACCAGTACTTCTGCCGCCACCCCGAGCAGTTCCTCGATCGGCCGGTTGAGTCGGCGATCCTCGATCCCTTCAGCGAACAGATCCACGCCCAGCATCTGCTGTGCGCGGCACTCGAAGCGCCGATCACGCCGGACGACCTGCCGTTCTTCGGCCCCGGCACGCCGCAAGCGATCGACGCGCTGATCGCCAGCGGCGGCCTGGTCAAGCGCGCCGCCGGCTACGTGCTGAGCGTGCCGGACTCCTATCCGGCGGCGAAGGTCAGCCTGCGCAGCGCGACCGCCGAGCAGGTGACGATCATCGACGGGCAGTCCGGCGAGGTGATCGGCGGCGTCGAACTCGGGCGCGCCTTCGCGACTGTCCATCAGGGCGCCGTGTACTTCCATCTCGGCCGCTCGTATCTGGTGCGCAGCCTCGACGTGCAGCGGGGCGTCGCGGTGGTCGACCGGTTTGAGGGCGAGTGGTACACGCAACCCAAGACGGAGACGATGACGACGATCGACCGGCTGATCGAGCGTCGAGAGGTCGCCGGGGCGGTGCTCAGCTTCGGCGAGGTGTCGGTGATGGAGACGGTGATCGGCTACCAGCGCAAACGCTACGGCGACCATGAAGCGA
>JASGGQ010000124.1:0-7747 GCA_047604965.1 Patulibacter sp.
GACCCGTAGCAGCTCCGCGAAGCTGCGCGGCTCCGGGCGCAGGTCGCGGCCGTACGCGTTGACGTTCTGCCCGAGCAACGTCAGTTCCACGACGCCATCGGCGGCGAGCCGCTCCGCCTCTGCGACCAGCTCATCGAACGGTCGGCTGACATGCCGCCCACGGGTGCTCGGCACGATGCAGTACGAGCACTTCATGTGGCAGCCGACGCTGATTTGCAGCCACGCCTGATGCGGGCGTTCGCGCTTGGTCGGCAGGTGCGCCGGGAATCCCTCGAACTCGAAGTATCCCTGCGCGGTGAGCGAGTCGCTCGTGAGGAACTCCGCGAGTTTGGGAACCTGGCCGGGGCCGAACGCGACATCGACGAACGGGAATTGCTCGAAGACCAAGTCCTTCATCGACTGCGCCCAGCAACCGCCGACACCGATCACCGTCCCCGGCCGTTGCCGCTTGATCTTCTTGGCGTCGTGCAGGTGCGCGACGAACCGCTCGTCGGCCTTCTCGCGGATCGAGCAGGTATTGAAAAGGATCAGGTCGGCATCATCGCGACGCTCTGAGGCGGTGTAGCCAAGCGACTCCAGCATGCCTTTCATGCGCTCGGAGTCGTGCTCATTCATCTGGCACCCGAAGGTGGTGACGTGGTAGCTCTTCCCCATCGCAGCGACCAAGGCTACCGGGCTGGTGCGAGGCGCAGCTCAGCCGCCTGCACGAACGAGCCAGCCCCATCAGCAAAGCGGCCGCCGCGTCTACGGCCTTTGCGTGCGACCGCGCACGCAGAGCGACACGCGGCGTCTCGTCCGCGATACTGCCGGCGTGCCCGCTTCTGCCCGTCTGTTTCTGCTGTTGCTGCTCGGCATCTTGTCCTGGCCTGCGGCGTCGACTGCCGCAGGCCAGCAGACGGCGCCGGCGGCGAAGCTCACCGGTGGTGTGGACCGAGCAGGTGCCCCCGAGGTGCTGCAGATCACCGCGAAGGTCGCCGGTCCCCAATCGCGGAACTCCACGCTGCGCGTCACACTCCAGCAACGAGTGGGGCACCGCTGGAAGGCGCTCCGTAACCACCGGCTTCCGGCCAGCGGCAGTGTCCGGTTCGACGTGACCGCGGCGCGTATCGTCACGTGGCCCGCGACGCTGCGGGCGCGGGTATACGACCGCCATTCGGGCCGGCTGCGCGCGACCAGTCCGAGCGTGCGCGTGGCACGGGTGCATCTCCCGCAAAGCCAGCTGGTGCCAACGCCGACGGTGGCGCCGGAACCGACCTCGACACCGGCGTTGGCAGCCGACGGGGCATCGACGGACGGCGAGAGTTCGCTGACTGAGCCGACTGGCGACACGTCGCAGCCGACGGACGGTGTTGCGACGCCCGGCCCCACGCCGGACGGTTCGCCGACGCCGAGCCCGACCGCGACGCCGACGCCGAGCCCAACGTTGACGCCGACCGGCACGTTGCCAGAACTCGACATCGCCGTCGCAGACGGCGCGCCGATCACCTCGAAGACGACCTACCTCGCTGCCACGGTGACGCTCGACGGCGAATCGGCGACCGCGCAGATCAAGGGGCGCGGCAATTCGACGTGGTCCATGCCGAAACAGCCGTATCGACTCAAGCTCGACAAGAAGAAGTCGCTGCTTGGGATGGCGAGCAGCAAGCATTGGGTGCTGCTGGCGGATTGGGCTGACCCGTCGCTGCTGCGCAACGAGTTGGCCTTCGAGCTTGGCCGTCAGACCAGCTTGGCGTGGACTCCGCAGCAGCGCGCCGTGGAGGTGATGCTCAACGGCGAGTACGTCGGCGTGTACCACCTCACGCAGCAGGTTCGTGTCGATGCCGATCGGGTCAACATCGATGTGTCCGATCTGGCCGATGACCCGTCGGCCGGCGGCTACCTGTTGGAACGCGATGCCGATCTCTCCGAGGGAGATGTCGACTGTACGGCCGAGGGACTCGGGATCATCACGCCGACCTTCTATACCCCGGTTTTGGCGGGGAGCGACGGCGCCAGCCACGGCCACACGCCGCTGATCCTGCATGAGCCTGAGTGCTTTACGCCAGCGCAACAGGCGTATATCAGCTCGTATCTCGCCGACTTCGAAACCGCGCTGTACAGCAGCAGTTGGCTTGATCCGGCGAACGGCTACGGAAATTTCGTCGACCGCGACTCGTTCGTTGACTGGTCGATCGTGCAAGAGGTGACGCGCAACATCGATGCGTCGAACAAGAGCATGTGGTTCTACAAGCCGGCCGGCGGCAGGCTGACGATGGGGCCACTATGGGACTTCGACATCACCTTCGGTTCCGAGTACACCGTGCTTGCGGGCTGGACGCCGACTGCTGTGGGGCCGCAGGGCGGTGGGCAAGCGCTCGAAGGCACCGGCTGGACCGCCCGGATGTTCAACGATCCCGCGTTTGACGCGGCGGCGCGTGCGCGTTGGCAGGAGTTGCGGCCGGCAGTCGTCGGCCTGCGCACCTACCTGAGCACGCGCGCTGCGGCGCTACGTGCGGCGGCGGTCAGGGATGCTGAACGGTGGCCCCGGTGGGACAGCTTCGACGATCAGATCGATCAGATCGATTCCTGGCTCGCTGCCCGCATCGCGTGGCTTGACGGACGCTTCGCGACATCCGGCTGATTTTGCTGATCGGGTCGGCGCCGCGCGCTAGAGTAAGCAGTCCGACCGACTCCTCACTGGGTCTCGCGTTTCGAGCGCAACCTGGGTAACGCGCGCCGCTTCGGCGGCCGGCCTGCCCTGGGGGCCTGGAGTGTCTCGCATGCCCCGGCACGTGATTCACACCCGCCGGGGACATTCAAAAAACGAGGAGTCCGAGAGCGGCTGGAGCGGACGGGTCGCATCAGGCCCGTCCGCACCATCCAGGGGGTGCCCCCCTACTTCGTCTCGTCGGCGTAGTCGCGCAGTGCAGCGTGAACGGTGCTGCTCGACAGGCCACGGCGCGCGAGCATCGCGGCCATTCGCGCTTTGACCTTGAGATCCGAGAGATCCGGCTGCTTGCGACGGAGCAACTCCACCGCCACCTCACGTTCGGTAGGTGCGTCGAGCTGCGATTCATCGCTGAAAAGTTCGGCGATGGCATCGTCGCCGATGCCGGCCTGACGCAGTGCAGCGGCGATGCGCCGTTGCCCCCAACCCTGGAGCCGCCGCTTGTCTTCCGCGAACAGTTTGGCGTAGCGGCGATCGTCGACGAAGCCGTACCGCTCAAGCTCGGTTAGTGCGGTGGCAATCTCGTTGGCGTCGCAGCCGCGCTTGGAGAGCTTCGTTCGCAACTGGCCGGTGGAATGCTCGCGCTGACTGATCGCACGGTACGCGAGTTCCAGCGCACGGGCCGGTTGAGGCGTCCGGCTCCTCCCAGTGCCGGACACCTCAAGCTCCGCGATTCTCGCCGTCAGCGACGTGATCGTGTGGTCGTTTGCCACCAGCGGTCACAAAGCCTTCGTCGGCGCTTTGCACCTAGCTGAGCAGCCCCGGGCCGTCAGGATCAAGCGCGGAAATATCCTCATCGAGCGGCTCTTCGACGATCACCGCACCGTTCGGGTCGATCCCGACCGCACGGTAGATCTCCTGCTGAATCGCACCTGCGACATCTGGATGCTCGTCGAGGAACGCCTTGGCGTTGTTGCGGCCTTGGCCGAGTCGCGTCTCGCCGTACGAGAAGAACGAACCGGATTTTCCAACGACGTTGTGATCGATCCCAAGGTCGAGCAACGAACCGGCCTTCGAGACGCCCTTACCGAATTCGATGTCGAATTCCGCCTGACGGAACGGCGGGGCCACCTTGTTCTTGACGACCTTCACGCGGACACGGTTCCCGATCGCCTCTTGACCATCCTTGAGCGTTTCGATCCGGCGGATATCGAGACGCTGCGAGGCAAAGAACTTCAATGCACGACCGCCAGGCTGCGTTTCCGGCGAACCGAACATCACGCCAACCTTCTCGCGGATCTGGTTCGTGAACAGGCAGAGCGTGTTCGTACGGTTGAGCGTCCCAGCGAGCTTGCGCATCGCCTGGCTCATCATGCGCGCCTGAAGGCCGACCGTCGTATCGCCCATCTGCCCCTCCAACTCGGCCCGCGGCGTGAGCGCGGCGACCGAGTCGACCGCCACCACATCGACTGCCCCGGAACGCACGAGCATGTCGGCGATCTCCAGCGCCTGCTCGCCGTAGTCGGGTTGCGATACGAGCAGGTTGTCGATGTCGACGCCGATGTTCTTCGCGTAGATCGGGTCCATCGCATGCTCGGCGTCGATGAACGCGACGGTGCCGCCCATACGCTGTGCCTCGGCGAGCACGTGATAGACGAGCGTCGTCTTTCCCGAGGATTCCGGACCGTAGATCTCGACAATCCGGCCTCGTGGCATGCCGCCGATACCGAGCGCCAAGTCCAGCGCCAGCGAGCCGGTCGGAATGGCCGACACCTTGATCTTGGCGTCGTCATCTCCCATCCGCATGATCGAGCCCTTGCCGAACTGTTTGTCGATCTGCGACAGCGCGCCGGTCAGCGCTTCGAGCTTTGCCTTGGCTGCCTTTTCGGCGGCCTTGTCGGTGATGTCGGTAGTGGCCATGGGTCCTTCAGCCAGACGAGGAGCGTTCGCGGCCGGCAGGACCTGGTGGCCTCCGACCTGATGCGAACAAATGTACGATCCAGGTCGGACGGACACTACGTCGGCGAGTGTTCCTGGCGTACACACGTTCGCGTCAATTTCGCGCAGAACCTCAGCAAAAACAGCGCACCAGGTGCCGACCGGCGCCGTGCTGCATAAGAGCTTGCAGCCGTTTGCGCTACCCGGATTCGATCGCGCCGCGCAACAGATGCAAGGCGTACGTGACCGACCGTTCACGGACGGCCGCACGATCGCCGGGGACCCAGAGCTTGCGCAACTTCACGTCGCCACCGGGCACGACCGCCGCAAACCACACCGTGCCGACCGGTTTGTCCGCCGTACCGCCGTTCGGACCGGCGACCCCCGTGACCGCCAGCCCGCAGTCGGCGCCGAGCGCCCGCGCCGCGCCGCTGGCCATCGCCGCCGCAACCTTCTCGGAGACGGCGCCGTGAGTATCGAGCACGGCAGCCGGCACGCCGAGCGCCGTCACCTTGACGGCATTGTCGTACGCCACGATCCCGCCGCGCACGACCTCGGACGCGCCGGGGGCATCGATCAACTTCGCGGCGACCAGCCCTCCGGTACACGACTCTGCGAGCCCGACCGTCCAGCCGCGCGCGCGCAACGCCCGGCGGACCACCTCGTCGACCTGGGCGCCATCGTCAGAGTAGAGCTTGGCCCCATAGCGCTCCCGGATAGCCGTGTCGAGTGCCTCGTAGACCGGCGCGTCGGCGCGGTCGTACCGGGTGACAATCTCGATCTCGCCAGCCCGCATGCAGGTCGTGATCTCGAGTCGGTCAAGCGCGATCCCACCGGCTTCGAATTCGTTGAGCGCGGCAGCCAAGTCGGACTCCGGCAGGTTGACCAGCCGCAGCATCCGCTCTTCGAATGGCGTGGCGCGTGCCAGCAACGCCGCCAGCGGCTGGCGGTGCAGTGCGTCGCGCCACATCGGCTGAAGCTCGCCGGGCGGGCCGGGCAGCACCACGACCAGTGGGGCATCGTCAGCATCGCCAGCCGGCACGATCGAACCGGGCGCCGTGCCGACCGGCGGCAGCGGCGTCGCGCCGGCCGGCTGCATCGACTGCTTGAGGCTCGTTGCCCGCAACGCATCCACGTCGATGTCCGGGAAGCGTTCGCGAACCCGCTCAACCTTCGCCCATACCGCATCGCGCATCTCTGGATCGAGCTGGAGTCTGCGATCGGCGAACTCGGCGACGACTTCGAGCGTCAGATCGTCAGCGGTCGGCCCCAGTCCACCGGTCGTGACGATCAGGTCGACCTTCCAGCTCCTTGCTTGCGTGAGCGCGCGCAGCATGTCGTCCCGCCGATCGCCAACCTGGATGATCCCCGCAGTTTCGACCCCGCACTCGGCGAACTGCTGCGAGACATACGGCCCGTTGCGATCGGTGACGCGCCCGGCGAGCACCTCGCTGCCGGTCACGATCACCGCGCCACGCAGCTGCCTGGCGGTTGGTCCAGCGTGATCCATGCGGGGCAGCCTAGCCGTCCACGGCCCATCACCCACAACCGCGCGCCCTACCTACCGGGACAGGCCCTCAGCCTCGGCAGGCGGTGGTGGCGTCGTTTTCGCGCGTTACCCCGTACTCGGTGGCGGTAAAGGTGAGCGTCCCAGTTCGGGCCGGCAGGGCCACGCGATCCCCGTCGACGCGCAGCACCACATCGGGGCTACTGACCGTGATGAGCACGCGCCGTCCGCGGAGCTTCGGGGTGCGCTCCCCCGCTTTGAGATCGGTGCTACTCAGCAGCTGCCGTTCTCCGGCGCGAGCACATACCGTCACGGCACGCTGAGCTGCCAATTGCACATTGATGACCTTGCCGGCAACTGGCGTGGTCTGCACAACCAGGGCCGGAGTCGTCGTTGCCGAGTCGTCACCGTTGCCGCTGCCAAGCAGCATCCACCCCGCGCCTGCAGCAACGAGAACCACCGTCGCGGCGAGCGTTGCGTAGAGCCGTAGCGGCCGCTCAGTCCGAGCCATCCGGCCGCCAGTGTGTTTGGAGAAGTGCCCAAGATCCTCTGGGCCGGTGAAGGTTTCCTGGGTGCGCTTGTACTCGGCGACCAGCGCGCGGCCATCGATCCCAAGCATGTCGCCGTAGGTCCGCAGGAACGACTTGACGTACGTCGGCCCGGGCAGCAGTTCCCATTCCTCGTTTTCCAAGGCACGCAAATACTTCGCACGTATCTTGGTTTGGGCTTCCATCTGAGCGATTTCGATGCGCGCGCGCGAACGCGCCTCGCGCAACGTTGCCCCGATCTCAGCCATGGCCGCAGGCTAGCGCTCTGTCGCGCCAGCGGTGTTGTCGGCGCCGTCAGGCATGCCGCCCGGAGCATGCAGCACGGCGTCGGAGTCGTCGCCGAACTCGGACGCCGCGATACCCTCCGCTGCGGCTGGCGGCGTATCGTCGGCGAACAAGGTCGGTGTCGCCGCTGCCTCGCGCGCCCGAACCTGCGCGACGATTCGCTCGACTTCGCTGGGGCCGATCAGCACCTGCCGTGCCTTGCTGCCCTCGTAGCCGGAGATCACGCCGCGCCGCTCCAGCATGTCGATCAGGCGTCCCGCGCGGGTGTAACCGACCCGCAGGCGCCGCTGCATCATCGAAGTTGACGCGGTGCCCATTTCGACGACGAGCCGGATCGCCTCTTCGAGCATCGGATCTTCATCTGGATCGAGTCCATCGCCCTTGCTCTCTTCGACCGGCTGATCGTCAACCTCTTCCAGCAGATCTTCGTTGAAGTCCGGTTCGCCTTGGCGACGCCAGTAACTGGTGATCTGCTCGATCTGTTCCTCGTCGATGTATGCGCCTTGGATGCGCTGGAGCTTCGCGGAGCCGACCGGCGAGAAGAGCATGTCGCCCTGCCCGAGCAGCGATTCGGCGCCGTTCTGGTCGAGGATCACGCGGGAATCGGTTTGCGAGGAGACGGCGAACGCGATGCGGCTCGGCACGTTGGCTTTGATCATGCCGGTGATCACGTCGACGCGCGGCGACTGCGTGGCGAGCACGAGGTGGATGCCGACGGCTCGCGCCTTCTGCGCGATGCGGATGATCGAGTCCTCGACGTCGCCGGGCGCCACCATCATCAGGTCCGCGAGCTCGTCGATCACGCACAGGATGTACGGGAAC
>JASGGQ010000125.1:0-7700 GCA_047604965.1 Patulibacter sp.
CCCCCCCGCGGCGCGCCGTGTGTGCCCCCCTCCCGGCCAAAACCCCCCACGCTCAGCGCTGCGGGCGGCGCGCTTCGGCAACCGGTTAGAGCACTGGGAGGAAGCGGTCGAGCTCCCACTGGTGGACTTGCACGCGGTATTCCTCCCACTCGTTGCGCTTGAGTTCGAGCAGACGGTTGAGCATGTGTTCGCCGAGCACACGCAGCATCAACTCGGAGTTCTCGGCGATATCCATCGCGTCGTTGAGGTTCTCCGGAAGCTGCTCGATGCCGAGCCGTCTCCGCTCCTCCGGACTGGTGTGGTAGAGGTTCAGCTCCATCGGCTCGGGCAGTTCGTAGCCCTGCTCGATGCCTTCCAGGCCGGCGTGGAGCAGCCCAGCGAGCGCCAGATACGGGTTGCAGGCCGGGTCGGTTGCGCGCACTTCGACGCGGGGGCCACCGCCGACGGCACGATCAGTGCCGGCGACGCGAATCATCGCCGAGCGGTTGCGGCGCGACCACGCCACCCACACCGGCGCTTCGAAGCCCGGCACGAGCCGCTTGTAGCTGTTGACCCACTGCGCCATCAGGATGCTGATCTCGCGCGCGTGGCGCAGCTGACCGGCGACGAACTGGCGGCCGATCTCCGAGAGGCCCGACGGATCACCGGGCGCCGCGAAGGCGTTCTCGCCGTCCTTCAGCAAAATCTGATCGAGGTGCAGCCCGGAGCCGTTCTCGCCGGCCAGCGGACGCGGCATAAAGGTCGCGTGCCAGCCGGCGGCGAGCGCGTACTCCTTGACGGTGATGCGGGTCGTGATCAGGTCGTCGGCGGCGGCGAGCAAGTCGTCACTGACGATCGCGATCTCATGCTGACTCGGACCGGATTCGTGGTGACTGGCCTCGACCTCGACGCCAAGTTGATCGAGCGCGAGCACGGTCGCACGGCGCACGTCGTTGCCGGCATCCATCGTCGTCAGGTCGAAGTAGCCGCCCTGGTCGACCGTTTTCGTGCCTCCCGGCTCACGAAAGAGGTAGTACTCCAGCTCGGCGGCGAGCTTGACGCCATCGAATCCCATCGACTGCGCACGCTGGATCGCGCGCCGCAGCACGTGACGTGGATCTCCTTCGTACGGCCCGCCGTTCGGCGTTTTGATGTCGCAGATCAAGCGGGCTGCCGCCTGTTCGGTCGGGCGCCACGGCAGCACGCCGAGCGTGTCGTTCTGCGGGTGGGCGACCAGGTCGGACTCCTCCACGGCGTTGAAGCCGGTCACCGATGAGCCGTCGAACTCGATCCCTTCGCCGAGCGCGTCACGCAGCCGGTCGGCGTTGATCGCGAACGACTTGAGCTGCCCGAGGATGTCGGTAAACCAGAGGTGGATGAAGCGCACGTCGCGCTGGGCGACGGTGCGGAGAACTGACTGCTCATCCAACGCCATGGCGGCACCCTAGCGCCCGCGGCCCGGACGGCGCGTTGGGACCCCCGAGCAAAGCTCAGGCGCCGGCGCCGGCGGTCGCGACCGACGCGACAATCATCAGCAGCCCCAGCGCCACGGCCCACAAGATCATCCGGTCGGGACTGGCGACAACCGCGGAGACTCGTTCGCGGGCTCGGGCAGCAGGTACGGGCGACAGTTCCGCGGGGCGTGGTGGCAGCGCGGCCTCCGGACGGCCGGTGATCGTGACGGTGGGGCGCTCGCCGGCGCGTCGGCGCGTTTGCGGAGCGCGGTGCACCAGCGTATGGGCTGGCGCGACATCGACGAGCGTCGCACGCGGCCGCGCGGCGGCCGATGCGGCGGTGGCATCGCGGCGGCCCATGTCGCGCGCCTCCTGCGCGAACCAGTCGGGGCGCTCGGCGGGGCGCTCGACACGACTGCTGCGTACGACGCCGGTGGCGCGTCCACGTTCGGTGCGTGTGCGCTCGCTGCGCAGCCGTTCCCGGCCGGCCGGGCGCTGCTCGCGATGCTCACTACGGCGAGCCGACGACGGAACCGCCTGGTGGCGACCGGTTTCCGGACCGCTGCGCAGATGTTCAACCTCGGCCCACCAGGGCTGCGGTGTCGATGTACGGGTGTCCATCATGAAAAGCGTGGCCTACGAGGTGATCTGACCGGCGTACGAAGTTGGTGCTTCACGTCGCGATAACTCCCGCGACACGTCCCGGGTGGAGGTGATCTCCCCGCCCCGATACCGCAGTACCGGGTTCGGCTCGTCGACGGTAGCAAGTCGTTTCCCTCGTGTTGCAGCACATCCTGCAACAGCCGCCGGACGGAACCGTGATCTCAGTCACACCGAACCGTGGTGTGGCGCCGATCCGGTCGTATTGTCCCGCGCAACTCGACAGATGACCGATGTCAGCGCGTCGTGCGGCCGGCAACGGCCGTCAGGTACGCGGCGACATCGCGCGCGCCGGTCGCGTCGGTCAGGCCGCGAGGCATTTGGCCGTGGCCGCGCGCACGGCCGTACGTCACGGCGTGAACCACCAGGTCGAAACTGGGGCGCAAGGCATCGAAGTCGGGGCCGATCGTGGAGGTCGCGCCGATGTCGTCAAGCGTGTGGCAGCGCCGGCAGGCAGCCTCGAAGATGTCGCGTCCGCGCAGTTGCGCGTCGTTGAGCACGAGGCCGGTTCGGCTGAGGTGGTGGCGGGCGCCCCGGCTGTATTGCACGGCCGCAACGGGGATCGCGACCACCAACGAGAGCACGGTAACGGCGAGCGCGAGCCACACCCAGCGTGGCCACGGCTGATCTTGGCCGTGCGTGCGTGGCCGCACGCCGTACGCGACCACGCCTCCGGCCAGCAGTGCGATCCAGAGAAAGATGAAAGGCAGCAGCACGTGCAGCAGGCTACGCAGCGGCCGCTTGCGGCGCGCCGTGTGCGGCACGCCCATCGGCGCCGGCCCTATCGGCGACGGCCTTGCGCGAACGACGTCACCGGCGGCGCGACCGCACGGAAGGCGGCGGCACTGTCGCCATTACCACCGGGCAGCTCCTCCCCCTCCCCATTACCTTCGCGGCCGGCAGCTGCCCGTGCCAAGGCCGCTGGTCGCTGCGGGAGCCGGCGTGCGTGATCCTCCGCTTGGCGCGCCATGCCCGCTGCAAGCGGCAGCTGCTCGGCGACCGCGCGACGTGGCTTCGCCCGCTCGACGATCTCATCGAGCGCCTCGATTCGGTCGACGAGCACGTTGATCTGCCCGCCAGCCGCCGGATGGCGTTCAAGCCGCCCGCTCGCCAGCAGCAGCGGCTCTGCACGCACAAGCAACCGGTGGCGTGCGGCGATCGGCGGCGGGATCACCAGGTTGACGGTGCCCGTTTCATCTTCAAGCAACATGAAGGTGACTCCTTTCGCGGTGCTCGGCCGCTGCCGCGCGACAACACAGCCGGCCACGACGATCGGGCTGCCGTGCGGGAAGCTCGCGAGTGCGTCGCTCGGCGTGACCTGGCGATCCTGCAAGCGACTACGCAGCAACGCAAGCGGGTGCCGGCCGACCGTCACGCCGGTGGTGGCGTAGTCGGCGACCATCTGCTGCCAGCCGCTCACCGGCGCCAGCGAGGGCGCATCCGGCAGGTCGAGCGGCAACGTCAGCTGCGTGGAGCCACGCCGCCGCGCGGCCGGCTGCGCAACGCCGAGTTGCCAGAGCGCTTGACGGCGATCACCGCCGGCCAGCGCGTCGCAGGCGCCAGCCCACGCGAGTTGATCGAGCGCCGCGCGACCCATGCCGGCGCGCGACGCCAAATCGGCCAGCGACCGAAAAGGGCCGCCCCGCACACGTTCGGAAACAAGCGCACGCACGTCGGCCTCGCGCACTCCGAGCACATAACCCAAGCCGATCCGTACCGCGCTCGCGTGCTGCGCCGCTGGCCTTCCCGCCGTCCCCTCCGCCGCTCTACACGACGGTCGAGCAGCGCTACTCGCTCCTCCATCAGGTTGCACCGGTTCGATCGTGCAGCCGGCCTCGCTGGCGTTGATGTCAGGGGCGCGAACCTCAATGCCGCGTCGCTGTGCTTCGTGGATCAGCGTGTCCGGCGGGTAGAAGCCCATCGGTTGCTCGTCGAGCAGTGCGCAGAGATATTCCGGGCCGTAGTACACGCGCAGCCACGTCGATTGGTAGGCCAAGACGGCAAAGGCCGCCGAGTGGGCTTTGGGAAATCCAAAGCCGGAGAACCCGAGCACTTTGCGGAAGATCTCCTGGGCGAGCGCTTCGCTGACATCGTGATGCGTGCGTTGTGCTCCCTGCACGAACTGCACGGCGTGTTGTTGGAGCTCTGCCTCGCTGCGTTTGCGGCTCATCGCCCGCCGCAGCGACTCCGCCTGGCCCTGGCTGTAGCCGGCGAAGGCCTGCGCGATTTCCAGCACTTGGTCTTGGAAGATGATCGTGCCCAGCGTCTCTTCCAGCGCGGGCTTGAGCGACGGATGCTCGTAGGGGATGTCGTAGGTGGGGTCGCGCCGCCTGCGCCGACGACGCTCGATGTAGGGGTTGACCGCACCGCCGACGATCGGCCCTGGCCGCACGATCGCCACCTGCACGGTGAGGTCGTCGAGCGTCTCCGGGCGGGTACGGAGCAGCGACCCCATTTGGGCACGCGACTCGATCTGGAAGACGCCCATCGTGTCGGCGTGTTGGATGGCCCCGAAGACTGCCGGGTCGTCGTAGTCGATCCGTGAGAGGTCGAGTATCTCGCCACGGGTGCGTGCGACGAGATCGACGCACCGCTCAACGCAGGAGAGCATGCCGAGCCCGAGCAAGTCGATCTTCAAAAACCCGGCGTCACCGCAGGAGTCCTTATCCCACTGCAACACCTGCCGGCCTTCCATCCCGGCGGGCACGATCGGGCAGCATTGGTGGACGGGCTGCGTCGAGATGATCATGCCGCCGGGGTGCTGCCCAAGGTGACGGGGCAATCCTTGCGCTTCGCGGACGAGCCGACAAAGCCACGCCCAGCGTCCTTGCGCGTGCCGTCCGCGGCCGAGCGCGAGGTCGATGTCTGCCTCAAGCCGCTCGGCATTCCAGCCATCGCAAACCTGTGCGACGCGCGCAACCTCGGCTGGCGGGAGGCCCAACGCACCGCCGAGTTCGCGGATCGCGCCGCGCACTCGAAAGCCCGGGTGGGTGGCGACCAGCGCGGAGTGTTCGGGGCCGTAACGCTCGTGGATCCGCGGAATCAAGACTTCGCGGATCTCACGGGGGAAGTCGAGGTCGATATCGGGGAAGGCGCTGAGTTCCTCGTTGAGGAAGCGGCCGAGCAGCAGGCCGTTCTCGATCGGGTCGACGTGTGAGAGCCCGGTGAGGTAGCAGACGATCGAGGAGACCGACGAACCGCGCCCACGTCCCGGTGGCAGTTGCGAGCGGGCGCTGTGTGGGCCGCGCACTTCGTGGGCGACCTCGCGCGCGAGCTCCAGGACATCGCGGTGCAACATGAAGAAGCCGGACAGCCCGTGATGGTCGATGATCGCGAGTTCCCGGCGGAGCCGTTCGCGTGCCTGCTCCACATGCTCGCTGCCCGGCGGATAGCGCTCCGCGAACACGGCCTCGCAGGCGTTCGCGAGCGCGCGCGTCTTCGTGGGATCTTCAGCGCCGGGGTAGCGATATCCCAGGTCGCGTGTGAGCTTGAAGCGCGCGCATCGCTGCGCCAGTTGCACCGTTTCGTCCAATTCGGCGTCGAGCCCTTGGAAGCGCCGCGCCATCACCTGCGGTGCGACCAGCACATGACTGTGGTTGCCACGCCGCAACGCTTCGCTGGCATCAAGCGTGAGCCGGGCGCGCGCAGCCACGAAGGCGTCTTGCAGGTACGCACGACGGCGATTGTGGGCGTGCACGTTGCCGGTGACGACCGCAGGCACACCGAGCCGACGGGCCAGTGCCCGCCGATGGCGGATCCGTGTGCGATCGTCGCGTGCGTAGGGTCGCTGAAGCTCAAGGCGCAGCCGGTCCGGCCCGAACGCTTCACGCAGCAGCGCCAAATCGTCGATCGTTTCGATGCCGTGGGGCGCGCAGCCACTGAGGCAGATCAGTCCCTCGGTATGCGCAGCGATATCGGCGATCGTGACCGACGGATCGGTGCGCCGACGTTGGGGATGGTCGCGCGTATGCGCGTGGGCGCGCGTCAGCAACGTGCAGAGGTTGCGCCATCCGGCCCCGTTCTCGACGAGCAGGGTGAGATGCCGCACCATTTCGTCGTCCGGCCCGCGGATACCCCGCGTCGCCCCGTGGTAGGACGTCACGGGGTCGCCCGATGCGTAACCACGCGCGCCCACCCGATGCACGGGCGGGTCGGGCGCGCTACGCGCGGTGATCTCGGCGCCGTGTACAGCGGCGATCCCGACCGCATCTGTGGCTTGCGCGAACTCCATAGAGCCTGCGACCGAGTCGTGATCGGTCAGCGCCAGGGCTGAATACCCCAGGTCATATGCCTGTTGAGCTAGCTCCGCCGGCAACGACGCGCCGTCAAGCAACGAGTACGCCGAGTGCGCGTGCAACTCGACGTAAGGGCCGCAAATCGGTGGTGGTGAGTCGTGCCCATTCCGCGCCATGCGAACATATGTTCGCATATGTTGTTCGCGAGTGCGTCCGGCTCGCCGTCGCACGGGACGCAGCATCTTGCTGGGAGTGCGTCAACTTTTCGGCATGAGGTGACGATCCAAGAGACGTACGCGCTTCCGCCCAGCTCTTCGTCCTCCATTTTCCCCGCACCGACCTCCGCATGGTCTCACTCGTCAACGATTTCGACGGCAGCGCCGCTACGGCGGCCGATCGTCTACTCGAGGACTCCTGGGATGGACGCAAACAACGCCTGAGCGCCCGCGAGCTGAAGGCCGAACTCAGCATCACCGTTTCGTTTTTGGTCGTTGCGTCGGTGCTTGCGTTGCTGGCGCCCGCTGCGCATGCCTCCGCGCCGTTGACGGCGGCACTCGCCGTTTCCTTTGCGGTCGCCAGCCGCATCGAGTTCCCGGTCGGGGCCGGCCATGCCGTTCCGACGCAACTCTTCCTCATCCCGCTACTGCTGCTCGGACCGCCGGGTCTGGTGCCGTTGATTGTGTTGGCGGCGCTCGCGACAGCGGTGATCTTCGACTGGCTCGCGAAGCGCACCAGACTCGAACGACTTGTCGAAACCGGCGGCGATGCGTGGCACTCGATCGGCCCGGCGATCGTTTTTGTCGTTGCCGGCCATCCTGGCCCGGAGGAGGCGGCGTGGTGGTTGTACGTTGTCGCGTTCGTCACGCAGGTCACCTGCGAAATCATGTCGGCGACGTTGCGCGAGTGGTTGGCGCTCGGGATTCCACCGCAGCTTCAACTCAGGATTCTCGGCATCGTGTGGTCGATCGACGTGCTGTTGACGCCCGCTGCGGTCGTTGCGGCAGCGGCAACCAGTGCCAGCTCGATCCCGGCCGCACCGCTGGCGATGCTTGGCGTTGCGGCCGTGCTCGCGGTGATCGCCCGGGATCGCAACCAGCGCATCGATCAGGCGCATGCACGGCTGGAGGCGCTGCATCGCGAGCGCAGCCGGCTCCAGATCGCCGTCTACCGCATCGGTGACGCGTTTGCCAGCAAGCTCGACCTCGATGCGCTGCTGACGATCACCACGCGGGCGGCTGTCGAAGCGCTCGATGCCGATGGCGGCCGTGGCTCTGCGTACCAGGGAGAAGGCCGCAAGCTGGTGCGTCGCGCAACAGTCCATGAAGACATGGAGATCGAACCGGCGTTGCGCGCGGCGGAGGACACTGCAGTA
>JASGGQ010000126.1:0-7689 GCA_047604965.1 Patulibacter sp.
CTGCAGTAGCCCTGGGCGCGGCTACGACGGCGATGGTGGATGGCGTGTGGGCGCTGGCCTGCCCGATCACCGAACCGGAGGTCGGCCAGGCGCACGGCATGATCGTGCTCGCGCGTCGTGCGAGCGCGTTTGCCGATGAGGAACGCGACCTGCTGCGCCACCTTTGCGAGCAGGCGGGCGTCGCCGCCGGCAATAGCCAGCGACATGAAACGCTGCACCGCCAGGCGCTGACCGACGAGCTGACCGGGCTCGCGAACCACCGTCGGCTGCAGGAGCTGCTGGCGCAAGGCGCTGAGCGTCATCAGGCAACCGGTGCGCCGCTGGCACTCATCCTCTTCGACCTTGACAACTTCAAGCGCGTCAACGACACACGCGGCCACCAGACCGGTGACCAGGTGCTCCGCGCCGTTTCCAACACGTTGCGCGACTGCTGCCGAGCGGGCGACGAACCAGCACGCTACGGCGGCGAGGAGCTTGCGATCGTGGTGCAGGGCGCCTCGTTCGGCGAAGTGCTGGCGCTGGCGGAACGCGCCCGCGCGGCGGTTGCCAGTCTTGAACTGGTCGATGTGCAGGGCGCCGATCTGGCAGTCTCCACCTCGGTTGGCGTCGCCGAACTCGGCCCGTCGGTAACAACGGTGACCGCACTGATCGCCGAAGCTGACGCCGCCCTGTACGCAGCCAAGGACGCCGGCAAGAACTGCGTGCGGTTCGGACCGGCGTCAGATCACCCGACGCTGCTCCGGGCATAGCGGCGTTGGGTCCGCAACCGCGTGCTGCGCCGGTACACTGCCGCGCGGCGCGTGCAGCGGCAGTGCGTGGCCGTGGAATCACTCATCTCGATCAGTCGGCGATCGAACGCTGGTAGGCGCGGATCGCCAGGGGCGCGCAAACCAACACGATCAGCGCGGTCCAGATCAGCGTGTACGCCACCGAGTGGTGCAGCGGCCACGGCGCATCGTCGGGCACGACGGTGCCGGGGTTCTTGAACAGTTCCCGCAGCGCGTTGGCG
Source organism: Patulibacter sp. (assembly GCA_047604965.1). GTDB lineage: Bacteria > Actinomycetota > Thermoleophilia > Solirubrobacterales > Solirubrobacteraceae > JAGIBJ01. The sequence goes on from JASGGQ010000126.1 coordinate 1,010, forward strand.
ACTGCACTGATCGGATTCCACTCGGCGAAGGTTTTCAGGACGCCTGGCAGCGTGCTGGTCGGCACGAAGGTCGACGCGATGAAGGTCAGTGGGAAGATCGCGACGAACGCGACGCCCTGCACCGCCTCAGGTGTGCGCACCAGGCTCGCCAGCAGCACACCGATCCAGATCATCGCGAAGGTAAAGGCGAGCATCAGCGCGTAAGCCGCCACGGCATCCAGCAATCCCCCACGCGGCTGCCAGCCGACGATCACACCGGAGATCGACATCAGCACGATCGGGATCGTGGCGCGAATCAAGTTGGCGAGCGCGTGGCCGGCGAGCACCGCGCCGTTCGCGATCGGCAGTGAGCGGAAACGATCCATCGCCCCGTTGTTGAAGTCGGCCGCGAGCGACATCGCGACGCCGAAAACGCCGAAGGAGAGCGTTTGGGCGAAGATGCCGCCCATCAGGAATTCACGGTAGGCGCCTGGGTCGCCTTCGGCGCCGGGGACGCTGATCGCGCCACCGAAAACGTACGCGAAGAGCAGCACGAACATGATCGGCTGGATCGTCGCGTCGGCGAGCGCCTCCGGTTGCCGACGCATGTGGCGGATTCCGCGTTTGGCGATCACCCAGCTGTCGTGCAGCAATCGCGGGTGCCGGTCACCGTGTGTCGCCGGTTCGCCGGGGTTGGCTGGCGCCTGCGGAATCGCGCGAGCACTCATCGGGTGACCTCCGTGGTGGCGTCTTGCGTCGTCTCGCTTGCGGGTGCGCCCGTGAGCGTGAGGAAGACTTCGTCGAGGGTCGGCTGCCGCATTCCGAGGTCGTCGACTTCGATCCCGGCGTCCGCAAGTGCGACCGATGCGGCGGCGAGCGCCGCGACGCCGCTGCGCGTCGGCACCGTTGCCGAGCGACTGCCGATATCGAGCTGCGGGCTGGTGTTGGTGCCGCGCGCGAGGATCGCAGCAGCATGTTCAAGCTGAGCCGGGTCGCGCACGACGAGTTGAAGTTGGTCGCCGCCGACGCGCCGCTTGAGGTCGCGTGAGTTGCCTTGGGCGATGACGCGGCCGTGGTCGATCACGACAATGTCGTCGGCGAGGCGCTCGGCTTCTTCGAGGTACTGCGTGGTGAGCAGCAGCGTCGTGCCACGGCCGACGAGGTTGTCCAGCACCGCCCACAGTTCGTTGCGGGCGCGCGGGTCGAGCCCGGTCGTCGGCTCGTCGAGGAACAGCACTTCGGGCCGCGCCACGATCGTCGCGGCCAGGTCGAGGCGGCGGCGCATGCCACCCGAGTAATCACGCGCGAGCCGGTCTGCTGCGTCGACCAGTGAGAAGTCGTCCAGCAGCTGTTCGGCGCGCTCACTCGCGGCGGCGCGTCCCAACTGGTGCAGCTCCCCGATCATTTGCAGGTTTTCGCGGCCGGTCAGCAGGCCGTCAACCGTCGCATCTTGCGCCGCCAAACCGATTCGCTGGCGGACCTGCGTGCCTTGCGTAGCGACATCAAATCCGGCGACCTGCGCGGTGCCTCCGTCGGCTTCGGTGAGCGTCGTGAGAATCCGCACGGCGGTCGTCTTCCCAGCGCCGTTCGGCCCAAGCACGGCGGTCACGGTGCCGGCCGGCACCGTCAAATCGATGCCGTGCAGCGCCGTCTTATCACCGAAGCGCTTGACCAGACCGGTGGCCTTGATCGCGTTCGTCGTCGGTGCAGTCATAGCGACCACCTTGTCACATTGGTTTGCCAACCCGCCGCTCGGAGTGCCGTGACGCACGCAGCGCATACGGTCAGCCGTGGGCACGAACGACCGGTGCCGACTGCCGGTCGTTCCGGACTTCGAGGTTCGATCAACATCCGCCGCGGGGACGGGACGTGGCGGATCGTGCATGCGATGCAGGACCGATAACCACAGCTGGGCCGCTGGCCCATTGCGGCGCCGCAGTCCTTCAGCGCGCGTCCGAGACGGCGCTGGGCCGCACACAGCTCGTGTTGAGGGGAGCTCTTACGCGACGCAGTCAAGTCGCTCCTCCCAGAGACCGCCGACCGGCCGCGTTCGCTGCTCAACGAGCTGATAGCTGCGCAGCTGCTGTTCGACGGTGAGCCCCAGCGAAAGACCAATGCCAACTTCGGCGCCGGACTCGCGCTCCTCGCTCGCGACGACGTAGCCCCGCTCGTCGAGCGCGGCACTACTCGCAGCCGCTGCACCGAGCGCCTGCAGCAGCGCGGGGTCACCGGGATGCTTCCGCCACGCGGCGAGCGCGGCGGCAACATCGGGGCTGGAGGGGTCGACCCGCGCGTGGAGTTCCCGCCCGCTGTCGCCGTCGACGGTGAGCCCCGTAATTTCGATTTCGGTCACGCGCGGACCCGGTTCGAGGTGCAGTGCGATGGTGCCTCGCGCGAACCCCTGAGCCTCCAACTCAAGCTTGTCGGGATTGAGCACGGTCACCTCGTCGTCACCACCGCCACTTCCGCTGCGTTTGCCGCGCCGATCGAGCGGCAAGCTGGCCGCCGGCAAGCCGTCGAAGAAGGCCCCGATGCGGCCGTCGAGCGAGATATACGCGGTCGCTGCTTTGCGGTGCGCAGCGATTTGCACGCCGACTTCAACACCTGCGTCACCACTGGTGCCGGCCTCAGCGATCGGTCCAAAGCCGAGTTTGGCGGTCGCGTCGCCGGCGGCTTTGCCGGCCAGCGTGTAGCTGTCGACCTGCGGGTCCGCGTTGGCAAGCCCCGTGAGATCGGCGAGGCCCGCGACAACGTTATCGACGGCCGGCAACGCGCGGTGGCGCAACCGTTCAACGAGCGCGGTCGCAGCCGTCCGGTCGGCGACCTTCCAGGTCCGTCCAGCGCGGGCTGTCAACAACCCATCGGCGGAAGCTTGTGCGCCGTGGGCTCCGACCGTCACGCCGGCGCCCGCGCCAACGCCTTCGAGCAATCCGATCACGTAGCTCCCGTCACTGCGGCGTTCGATCGTGAGGGCGCGGTCGTCACCGAGTCGTAGGACGCCAACTGAGGCGCGCGTCGTGACGGTGCGATCGGTGCGCAGCAGCGGACACGGCTCGCGGTCGAGGACCGGACATGATTCGGCGCCGACGACGCACAGCGCCCGTTGCATCGCGGTGGTGACGCGGTTGACCAGCCCCGGCGCGGCGACCGCAGTGATCGCAGTCGCCGCGATGAGCACCAGCGCAATGAGCAGCATGAGCCCGAGCTGCTCGATCGTTGCCTGACCGGTCTCATCGCGCACCATGCGCCTAGCCTGCCGACGAAATCGTGCGGTTTCAGCACCGAATCGTTACGACTTTGTGCATCATCGCCACTGGCCAGCTGCCACCGCCTCCCTCCCCCTCGCCTGAGATGGTCATTCAGCATGCCCCACCCTCCCAGATCATTCCGAAAGACCTTCTTACCCCGTCGCCTGTTGGCGGTACCACGCACCGGTGCGCAGATCGCGGAAGAGCACGAGATTTTGGCCGCTGCGCGTCACCACCTCCCAGTACCGACGGCGGACCGGCGTGACCGCCCACCAGCGATCTTCAACGAGCCAGCTTTCGCGCACGGCATCAACGATCGCTCCATCCACCGCTCGCGGGAAGCCGCTGCGTTCGGCCTGCACCACAGCGGCGACGGGCGTCCCGAGACGGCGTGGCACGGAGCGGCTCATGGCCGCCTCGGTGTAAGCGCCATGCGGCGTTCCGGCAGACGAGACGCGGGATCGACTTCGACGACGCGCAGCAGCGCGCCGACGCCCGATCCCGCGCTCACCTGACGCAGCCCCTCCCGAAGCCGCGCCCTTCTGCGTTCCTCATCGTCTTCCAGCAGCGCAAGCGCTTGGGACGGCGGAGGACCGAAGCTCTCGGCGTGCAGCCCAAGCGATCGCGCCGGAGCGCTGAGCTGCGCGAGGTGCGGCGCCAACGCAAGCTGAAGCCGCGTGCGATCGGCAGTCGCTTCACGCAGTGCAACGCGCGTGCGCCATGTGCCACCTTCAACAAGCGCTGCCTCCAGCACCGCCGTTCGCAGGGTGCGCCCTTGCAGCTCACGCCGTGCCAGCAGCCGATCGATCAACAGCCCAAGCGCACGTTCCAGCAGCGGCCCAGACAGCGATTCCGGCAACTCGAAGTGTTCGTGCAGCGCGCCTTCAGGTCGGCGCGGTACCAGCGGGGTATCTCGCCCACTTGCCAGCTCGTACGCGAACACACCGGTCGCTCCGAAGCGCTCCCCGAGTGGACCGCGCCCGAGTCGCACCAACGCCCCCAGCGTCTCCAGTCCGAAGCGCCGCAGCGGTTGCGGAAGCTGCGCGGTGCGCTGCCGGCAGGCCAGCAGCTCTACCGGTAGCTGGCTGAGGTCGTGACGACCATGCACCGCGCAGGCGCGACGCGGACCGGCCCGCCGCGCCGCCGCCTGCGCGCAGAAGCGGACCGGCCCAAGGCCGATCCGCAGCCCTGGCCACCAGCCGATCGCACCGCGCGCCGCCGCGATCACGCCATCGAGCCCGCGATAGAGCCGCCGGAGGCCGGTCGTATCGAAACACGCCTCCCCCGGCGCCAGCGGCTCGGGTGCCGCACCGATGCTCTCCAGGCAGCCCAGCAAGGCCTCCCAACGTCGGTCGACCGCCACCGGATCGGGCGACACCAAAACCAGGTGCGGACTGCTCGCAAGTGCTTCGGCGAGTGGCATATCTGGTCGGACGCCCTGCGCCTCGGCTGCCGGCGAACAGGCACCGATCCGGCCTGGGCCGCCGGGCAGCGGAGCGAGTGCCACCGGTTCGCGCAGCAGCATGTGGCGATCTCCCACCGCCACCACGAGTTCCAGCCGCGACATGAGAACGTCCATCACCATGGTCGAACATATGTTCGCACCCCTGGCGGCGGAATGCAACTCCTCCTGCAAGAGCACTGCCGCAGCGAGCATCAGCGCGCAAGCAGCAGCTCAGTCCGCACGATGCGCGATGTGCCGGCACCGCTGCCTCGCACGGTGCCGACGAACCGTTCGATCAGATCGGCCCTTCGCCGAGCGGCGCCGGGTGCTCCTGCTCAGCGAGCGCGCCGGCGCTGGCGCGCAAGCCGGCGTCGACGCGCAGCTGGAGGCGCTCAAGCGCTTGAAGTTCCAGCATCGCTTCAAGGAGCGCGTCAGCGGATTCAGCGTCGCCGCGTTCGCCGGCCTCGATGATCGCCGAGGCCAGCTCGGCGCGCAACGCGGCGATTCGCTCGTCGCAACGCCGCGCCGCCGCCGCGTAGCCATCGAGCCGGCGCCGTTGGCGCTGCGGAACGCCAGCCGGCACAGTCTGGAGAATGGAGTCGATCTGCGTTTGATGCACAGACCACTCCTACCTCTTTTTGGCGCGCCGTTCCGAAAAAACTGCTTTGCGGTAGTCCCGGTTCATCATCGTGATGAAGTCGATCGGGATGCCCTTCGGACATTGCGCCTCGCACTCACGGTGGTTGCTGCAAGAACCGAAGTGCGACTCCATCTCCTCGACCATCCGTAGCGTGCGGATCGTGCGCTCCGGCTGGCCTTGCGGCAGCGTGTTGAGATGGGCCAGCTTCGCGGCGGTAAAGAGCTGGCCGGCGCCGTTTGGACACGAGGCAACGCATGCCCCGCAGCCAATGCAGGCGGCGGCATCCATCGCGAGATCAGCTTCGCCCTTGGCGACTTGCACGAGGTTCGCGTCTGGCGCGCTGCCGGTCGGCACGGTGATGTAGCCGCCGGCCTGGATGATCTGATCGAAGGCGGAACGGTCGACAACGAGGTCGCGTACGAGCGGGAAGCCGGCCGAGCGCCACGGCTCGACGGTCACCACATCGCCGTCCTTGAACTTGCGGACGTAGAGCTGGCAGGTCGCCGTACCCTGTTGCGGGCCGTGCGCCTGGCCGTTGATCATCAGGCCGCAGGTGCCGCAGATCCCTTCGCGGCAGTCGCTTTCAAAGGCAATCGGTTCGCGGCCTTCGAGCGTGAGCCGCTCGTTGAGCTGATCGAGCAGCTCCAGAAACGACATCTCCTCGCTCGCGTCGGGGATCTCGTGGCGTTCGAAGAACCCTTCGCTGTCCGGGTTGTCCTGCCGCCAAATCTCAAGCGTGAGGCGCATCTACTTGTAGCTCCGCTGGGTCGGCGTCACGGCGTGAAACTCCAGCGCTTCACGGTGCAGTTGCGGTTCGGCTTCGGGCGTTCCACCGTACTCCCACGCCCCGACGAAGGCAAAATCTTCGTCGTCACGCAGCGCCTCTCCCTCGTCAGTCTGGTGTTCGACGCGGAAGTGGCCGCCGCACGATTCTTCGCGCATCAGCGCATCGCGGCACATCAGCTCGCCCAGGCCGAAGAAGTCTTCGACACGTCCGGCGCGCTCCAGCGACTGGTTGAGGCTTTCCGAGTCACCCGGAACGCAGACGTCCTCGTGCCATTCCGTGCGCAACGCCCGGATGTCGGCGATCGCCTGCGTGAGTCCATCGCGGCTGCGGGCCATGCCACATTCGTTCCAGAGGATTTTGCCAAGCTCGCGGTGGAACCAGTCGACCGACCGTGAGCCCTTGGAGGAGACGAGTCGCCGCACCTGCTCGTCGACGTCGGCCTCAGCCGCTTTGAACGCCGGATGGCTGGCATCCGGTACCTGCTTGCCGAGCAGCGGCGCGAGGTAGTCGCTGATCGTTGCCGGCAGCACGAAGTAGCCGTCGGCGAGGCCCTGCATCAGGGCGCTGGCGCCCAGGCGGTTG
>JASGGQ010000127.1:0-7485 GCA_047604965.1 Patulibacter sp.
TTCGCCCGAGCGTCAGGCTCGGGCGAACGCCGCCCATCGTGGTGTCAGGTGAGGACATCTGAGTGGGTCCGGTCGGTCGGAATCGGGAGGGGCTGCTTAGAGGGCAGCGCCGTTGCACTGCAACGATGCGACCTTCGCCTGGGATTGCGTGAGGATCGAGTCCGGCAGCGGCGCGTAGCCGAGCTGCTCGGCGACGTGCTGGCCGTCGCCAAGGGCGTAGTCGAGCCACACCTTGACGTTCTTCGCGGTGTCTTCGGCGAGGCCGGCCTTGCAGAGGTCCTGGTAGACCAGCAGGAAGGTCGCCGACGCGATCGGGTAGGCGGCGTCGCCCGGCGCGTTAATCGCACTGAAGCGCAGATCTTCCGGCACGTCCACGCCGTCGCCGGCAGCAGAGGTTGAATCCAGGCTCGGCTCGACGTACTGGCCGGCCTTGTTCTTCAGCGACGCGAAGGTGAAGTTGTTCTGCAGGGCGTACGCCTGTTCGACGTAGCCGACGGCACCATCGGTCTGCTTGACGCACGCGGCGACGCCGTCGTTGCCTTTCGCGCCGGTGCCGGTGGGCCAGTCGACCGACTTGTCAACGCCCGGCCCCTTCTCCCAGGCGCTGCTGTACGCCGCCAGGAAGGTCGTGAAGAGCTTGGTGGTGCCCGACTCGTCGGAGCGGTGGCAGACGGTGATGTCGGTCGCCGGCAGCGTCACGCCGCTGTTCTGACCGGCGATCGCTTCGTCGTTCCACTTCTTGATCTTGCCGAGGAAGATGTCGGCGGCCGTTTCGCCGTCGAGCTTGAGGCCCGTGTCGACGCCGGAGATGTTGTACGAGATCGTCACCGCGCCAAAGACCGACGGCACATGCACCGGCTCGCCTTTGGCCTGCGCGGCCTTGACCTCGTCGTCGTCCATCGCCGAGTCGGTCGCGCCGAAGTCGACGGTGCCGGCGGTGAACTGCGCGATGCCGCCGCCGGAGCCGATGCCCTGATAGTTGACGGTCAGGCCCTGCGCTTTGAGGTTCGCCCCCCATTCGGTGTACACCGGCTGCGGGAAGGTCGCGCCGGCACCGGTGATCGAACCGGAGAGCGCCTTCGCCGACGAGGACGCCGAATCGCTGGAGCTGTCGCCGCCGCAGGCAGCGAGTCCGATGGTGAGCAGTGCGGCCGCACCGGCGGCCGCGGAGGGGAAGGTCCGCACAGAGATCTCTCTTCTTTGGGTGGTGCGCGGGGGAGCTTCGCAGCCACTCAGAGACAGCCTGTAACCGCCGGGTAATCACCGTGTGAAAAGGTTGTGAACGCCATCGTGGGCGTCGCGAGAACGCGCCAACCCCGTGGTAGGCGCGCGCGCAAAGCGCCGGTCAGTGGCGGCGCCGGCACGGCGCACGCGCTAGTCGACGGTGCCGCGCGCCGGCTCAGCGATGTCGACCGGGGTGGGCGCGTGACGCAGCTCGCGGATCGGTTCGGCGACCTCGATCACCGGTTCGGGGCTGAAGCGGTAGCCAACGCCGAAGTGGGTGTGGATGTACCGCCAGCCCGGCGAGCCCTTCTCCAGCTTCTGCCGCAGCTTGCGCACGAACACATCGACGGAGCGGTCACCACGCGCCATCGCGTACCCCCACACCCGCTCGTAGATATCTTCGCGTTCGAGCACGCGGCCGGCGCTTTGTGCAAGCAGCCGCAACAGCTCGAATTCGCGCCGGGTGAGGTCGAGCGAACGATCGTGAACGAACGCCTGGAACTGGTCGGCGTTGATCGTCAGTTCGCCGACGGCAACCGCCGGCTGCTCGTCGCGGGCGCGGCTGCGAGCGCGTCGGCGCGCGACCGCTTCGACGCGGGCGATCAACTCTTCGGGGTGGCACGGCTTCGATAGCCAGTCGTCGGCTCCGGTCCGCAGCCCGCGTACACGCTGGGCGACGGTCGATGGCCCACAACACACGACGATCGGCAGGCTTGGCGCGTCGATCGCGAGCGATTCGAGGTAGTCCCAGGCGTTGGGGCCGAGCACCCGCAGGTCGACGACGAGTGCGTCGAGCCGCATCGCGACGAGTTCGTCGACCGGCGTCGCGCCGGCAAGCAGCCGGTAGCGGTGCCCGGCGGCGTCGAGCCGTTTGGTGAGCACGCGCAGAAACGCCTGATCGGTATCGATCACGGCGAGCCGCAACTCACCATGGGTTGCTGAGCGGGAACTCTGACGGTCGCTCATAGGGGTCACGCTACCGGTCCGGGGTATCGCAGGGCAGAGATCATCGTCACGGCAGCGCGTTACAGCTCGTGGCGGCTACTGAAATCAAGGCCGCGATACCGTCCGGTCGCGAGAAACACGACATGTTCTCCAATGTCGACGGCGTTGTCGGCGAGTCGCTCGAACGCGCGCGCAGCCATCACCATCGTCATCGCCCACTCGCGACGGTCGGCGTCGCCGCCGAGTGCGATCGCTTCGCGGAAGATCGTCTTGTTGCGGGCGTCGATGTCTTCGTCGAGTTCGCGCAGGCTCCCGGCCAGTTCGATGTCGCGGCGAGCGAACGATTCACGCGCGACCCGCACCACGCTGCGCGTGCCTTCGGCGAGCGCGACGATCTCTTCGACGAGCTGCTGATCCTTCGGCGGTTCCCAGCCGGAGAGCGGGATCAGCTTGGCGACGTTGACGCACTGGTCGCCCATCCGCTCCAGGTGGCGGGCGATATAAAGCAGGCTCGTCACGAGGCGCAGATCGGTCGCAACCGGGGATTGCAGTGCCAGCAGCGAGATCACGCCGGCATGGAGATCGAGATAGCGCGCGTCGATGCGCGCGTCGGCCATGACGACCAACTGCGCGAGTTCGACGTCGTGGTGACGCAGCATCTCCGTCGTGCGATCGACTTGGTCGACGACGAGGTCGATCCCTTCGAGCGCGAGTTGCTCAAGGCGGGTGAGTTCGTCGTGGAACCTGCTGCGGATCTCCGTCACGGTGCCGGTGGAAGGGTACATGACGACGCTGCGTTCCTCGATGGTGGGATCTGGGCGCATCCCGAGACTCGGCGCGCCGCTGGGTGCAGCATCGCGAACCGATCGCGCCCCGGTGTTACCGGCATGTGAAGCAGCAGTCTCCAACCTGTGGCGGCGGCGCGAGTCCGGCAGGTTCCGCGGCCGATCAGTGGTAGTTGGCCTACCCCGCTCGGTATGTTGCGCGCGTGCTGCGCCGTTCGACTCCGCCGCGTGATCCCGCGCTTGACGCGCTGCTGCGCGACGCCGGCACGAACGCCCGCCGCGCCGCGCATGTGCTGTATACGCTGATCGTCGAGTGCCCCGATGGACTCCACGCGCTCGCGGAGGATCTGCGCCACTACGAGCATCAGGGCGACCGGATCACGCACGACATCATCCACCGGTTGCGTGAACTGGGGCCGGCGCGCTCGCCGGTCGATCTCGGCGACGGGTTCCGTTTGGCGACGACGATCGACGACATCCTCGATCACGTCGAGCAGACGGCGGCGCTGATGGTCGTCTTCAACGTCGAAGCGACGATGGAGCAGGCCGTGGCGCTCGCGGAAACGCTCGACCAGGCTGCCGAACGGGTCGCCCACGCGCTCGACGCCTACGTCGCCGGCCACGAGCTTGGCCCGCATCTCACCGAGATCCACCGGCTCGAAAACGAGGGCGATCGGCTCAGCCGCGAAGGGCTTGCCGATCTCTTCGCGGGCGGCATCGACCCGATGGTCGTGATCCGCTGGAAAGACCTCTACGACTCACTGGAATCGGCGATCGACGCCTGCGAATCGGTGGCCATCCAGATCGAGAGCTTGCAGCTCACCGGCAGCTGAACCGCGCCATGCTCGCCGCGCCGTGTGGCCGCCAGTTACGCGGGCACCGGTCCGGCGGAGGCGGCCGGCCGGCGCACCAGTTCGCGCAGGTGCGTCAGTTCGGCGCGCAGCGCATGCTCCCAGGAGCTGGCAGCGGCGAGGGCGGCGGCGCGTTGGAGATCGGGCTGGGCGACGCGCGCACGTTCGATCGCGGCGTGCAATGCAGCGGCACGGCGTGCGGCACCCCAGCTGCCGGGGCCGCCGTGCGGGCCGGGCGGGAAGGTTTCGGCGAGGCCGTCGATCGTCGCGAGCGAACCGGCGCTCGTGCAGCAGACGACGCTCGCGCCGCTGGCCGCCGCTTCGTACGCGGCGAGCCCGAACGTTTCCCAGCGTCCGGGCAGCACGACGCAAGCGGCACGCCGGTAGGTGGCGGCCAGTTCGGCGCGATCGTCGATGAACTCCTCAAAGCTCACGCGGGCGCCGAGGCCAAGTTCGGCGGCGAGCCGCTCCAGGCGGCCTTTCGCGGGGCCGACGCCGATCAGCCGCAGCGGCCACGGTTCGGTTGCCAGCGCGGCGGCGCGCAGGAGGTCGTCGACGCATTTGCTGGCCGCCATACGCCCGGCGTACACGACGGCCCGGTCCCGTGGCCGCCGGGCGACACCAAGATCGGGCGCGAAGACGGGATCAAGACCGAACCGCAGCGGGATGCTGGACCGCAAGCCGAATTCGGGAACGGTATCGATGGCCGCCATGATCGCGTCGAAGTCCCGGAACACGCGGTGAAACTCGCGTGAGAGCACGCGCTCCCAGAAGTGGTAGCGGCCGGGGATGCTGCGCGCGTCGTGGCCGACGGCGCCGTGGTGGACGGCGACCGTCTTGATCGCGGTGCCGGCGAGGCGGCCCGGCAGTCCGCGCGCCGACCAGAACGGTTCGTGGGCGATCACGACATCCGGCTGGCGTTCGACGAGCACGCGCCGCAGCTCCGCCCAGCCGAGCGGCAGGCGGTAGCCGTTGGTCGCGACCGCGCGTACCGACGGCACTTCGATGCGATGCTCGGTCGAGCGTTCCGGCAGTCCGGGGATCACGAGCGTGTGTTCGATCCCCGGCTCATGCCGCGCCCACGCCTGTTTGGCGTCGAGGTAGGTGCGGATGCCGCCGGCTTTCTCGCCGTAGAACCCGGTGATGTCGACGACGCGCAGCGGCCGCCGATCGCTGGCCGCTGCGCCGCGCGGCGCGCCGTGGCCGTTACGCGACGACACGCGGTCCGGTCGGCGCGTGCTGCGGCTCGGTGTCGTCGACCGATTCGCCGGCCAGCGGCGTTTCGGTGGCGGTCCGTGCGGCGTGTTCGGCGATCGCGGCCCGGTACCCGTCGGCCAGCCGCTCCAGCGATGCGTCCCAGCCGCGTCCGGCGACCTGCGCCAGCCCACCGGCGCGCAGTCGCGCGGCGAGTTCGGCGTCGGACGTGACGGCAACCAGGGCGGCGGCGAGCGCGCCGGCGTCGGCGTCGCGCAGCAGGCCGGAGACGCCATCTTCCACGATCGAAAGCGGCCCGTTTTCAGCGACGGCAATCACCGGCAGTCCGCTGGCTTGCGCTTCCTGAAGGACTTGGCCGAAGGTATCGGTGCGGCTCGCGAAGAGGAAGGCGTCGGCGCTGGCGTACGCCTCGGCGAGTACGTCGCCGTGCAGCCACCCGAGGAAGGTCGCTTTGTCTCCCAGCCGCTCGCGCAGGTACTCCTCTTCGGGGCCGCCACCGGCAAGGCAGAGATGCAGGCGCGGATCTTGGGCGTGCGCCGCAAGGAAGGCCGCTGCGAGCAGTGGCACGCCTTTTTCTTTCGTGAGCCGTCCGGCGTACAGCACGGAGATCTCTCCGGGCAGCAGGTCGTCGCGGCGACGCTCCGGGGAGAACCGCTGGAGATCGACGCCACGGTCCCAGCGGCCGATCCGCTCGGGCGCGATCCCGAGCCGCTGGACAACTTCGTCGGATTGCGGGCTGGGCGTGACGACACGATGCGCGTTGGCGTAGAACGCGGTCAGTGCCATCTTCATGCCGCCCGCGACGCGCGGATCTGCTGCGGCGCGCACTTCGGCGTACGAGATCAGATCGGTGTGGTAGCTCGTGAGTACCGGCAGGCGCATCACTTTGGCGAGGATCGCGGCCGCGATCCCCGATGGGCCGGGCGAGCAGAGGTGGATCAGATCGAATTGGCCGTCGCTGAGGGCTTCGCTCAGCGAGAAGAGCGACGGGACGCCGATGTTCAGCCCGGCGTAGAACGGGATTTCGACTTCGGCGACGGCGGAGAGGCGACGGTCGACGTAGGCGTCGGTGCCGATCACTTCGACCTCGAAGCCGGGGACGCCTCGGCGGCGGATCTGTTCGAGCGTGTGCGTTACGCCGTCGGTGCCGCTGATCGCGTCGGCGATCAGCGCGACCCGCAGCGGTTCCCCTTCGCGCGCGACGAGTTTGCGTTTCTCAGCGCCGATGAAGGTGCCGGATGCGATGTATGGGATCGCGGGCAGGCACGCCTCGTAGGCCTCCAGCAGCGTGCTGGTGTAGTCGCCGGCGTTCGCGGCCGTTTCCAGTGCGCGCCACGTTGCTTGCGCGAGCCGGCGTTCGTGGGCGCCGCGCGCGAGCCGCATGATCGAGCCGTGCGTGACGCCGCTCTCTTGGAGGTAGTCGAGCAGTTCGCGTTCGCTCATGTCCAGGCCGACGGTGTGCAGCCAGGCGCCGAGCAGCGCGCGAGCATCTTCGGGGCCGAGGTCGCTGCCGTTTTCGCCGCGCCGCTGGTCGCCTTCGGAGAGCACGCGGGTGACGATCGAGAGCACCGCGGCCGGGTTCGGCGTCTGCACCTGTTCGCCTTTGCCAAGCGAGCGGACGGCGAGCGCCATCGCGGCGTGCGCCCATTTGGCGGTGCTGCCCTGCGTGCCGCCGATCGTCGTTTCGCCGTTCCTGATGTGGCCGAGGAACTCTTGCCAGGTCGCGGCGGGTGGCGTTTGCGTCCAGGTGCGGCCGATGTCGATGCCGGCGTGATCGTCGGTGCCGGCGACGCCGGTGCCGCCGTGCGTGTCAACGTAGATCTTCGCGGGGGCGTTGAGTTCCGGCGAGCGGGAGCCATTGCGCACCTCCCAGATTGGGAAGAGTTGCGCGAGGCGACGGCGGTGGCGCGGCAGCAGTGGCGCTTCGACGGCGTAGAACGGGTGCGCGAGCGCGGTCGTGATCTCGTGTTCGTGGAGGTATTCGGCGCATGCTTCCACGTCGCCGGAGCGTTCTTGCAGGCGCGCATGATCGTCGGGCGTGATGCCGTAGCAGAGGATGTGTACGGCCTGCGGCTCACCACGGAACCAGGCGGTCAGTTCCTCGGAGATGAAGGCGTCGTCGTACTGCTCGGCGATTTCCAGTGCGCCGTCGATCGTGTCGTGATCGGTGATCGTCACGAAGTCCATGCCACGGGCTTTCGCGAGCGCGTACACCTCCTGCGGTGGTGTGGCGCATTCCGGCAGTCCGAGCGCCCGCTGCACTCCGAGCTTGGAGACCTCGGATGCCGTGGAGTGGCAGTGAAGGTCGGCGCGTGAGCGGGGGGGCTGGGTGGACTGGGTGGAGGTCATGACTGCTTCGTCCTGCTTCGTCCGTGGCCGGCGGCCTTGGTGTCTCGCATCTTCCGGGCCGACGGCCCGTCGCGCGTGAACCACCTGCAAACGTCAGGTTGCGATCTGGTGAAGTG
>JASGGQ010000128.1:0-7469 GCA_047604965.1 Patulibacter sp.
CCTGCCGCCGAAGTCGCGGCGGGCAAGCCGGCGCCGGCTGCGAGCGGGCCGCGCGAACCGGCGAAGGCGCCTGAGGACTCGGCCGACGCGGAGGAAGGCGACGCCGGCAGCGCCGATGCCGTAGACTCTCCCGCTCCGCGGCGCCGTCGTTTGCGCCGCCGCTCATCCCCGCGTACGCGCGGATGAGAACCGTCCTTAGAGAGCTGACATGGCATACGCGATCGTCAAAACAGGTGGCAAGCAGTACCGCGTCGAAGCGGGGCAGGAGCTCGTCGTTGAGCGCCTCGCCGCTGATGCCGGCGCGACTGTCGAGCTACAGCCTCTTCTCGTCCGCGGCAAGTCTGCGACGTTCAGCGGGAGCGCCCTCGCCAAGGCGAAGGTGACCGCGAAGGTCGTCGGGCACGAGCGCGGCGAGAAGATTCGCATCTTCAAGTTCAAGCCCAAGCGGGGCTACAAGCGCACCACTGGCCATCGTCAGGAGCTGACCCGCATCGAGATCCAGGAGATCAAGGGTGGCGCATAAGAAGGGTCTCGGATCGTCCAAGAATGGACGCGATTCGAACAGCAAACGGCTCGGCGTCAAGGTCTTCGCCGGCCAGACCGTGACCGGGGGCGAGATCATCGTCCGCCAGCGCGGCACCGTCTTCAAGCCCGGTGAGGGCACCGGCATCGGCCGTGATCACACCGTGTTCGCGACGCGCGCCGGCAAGGTGCAGTTCAAGCAGGGGTGGCGCGGGCGCGTCATCTCGGTTGAGCAGGACGAAGCCGCCGCATAACCCCCTCGCTCGTGCGCGAGCGAGGCTTCTTCAGCGGGCGCCCTCCGGGGCGCCCGCTGTCGTTCGGGGGGGATTCAGTACGCTGCGACTTGCGATCACGTGCTGGCAAGGTGATCGCGCCGCGCACGGCGTGGCAATGTCCCTCATCGCCCAGGAACGATCCGCATGTTTCAACCAATGTCCGCCGCGATTCGCTGCGCTGCGATCGCCACACTGGCGGTGATCTCGCTCCCCGTAGCCGTCGTGCATGCTGCGCCAGTGAGTCGCTCGATCGACTTCTCCTGCACCTGGCCGGGCGCCAGCGGTTCCAGTCCGTTCACCGCGACGGCGCCATTTGCTGCCACCGAGCAGCGCGGCACCGACAAGGTTGCGCTCACGATCAAGGACGCGCGAGAGCGTTTGCAGGACGCCAACATCGGTGCGGTGGACGGAACGGCGACGTTGTCGTTGCGCATCAGCGACGGTGATGTCACGTTCACCCGTGACATCACGGTGCCCGTGCCGCGGACCTCGGTCGTTCCCGATGTACCGACGGTGCTCGATCTCGGAACCGCGATCCCGGCACTCGCAGATGCACAGGATGCCGTCACTGTGCGATTGCGTTCGGCATCGCTGGCGCTCAACGCTTACGACGCTGATGGCTTTCCGATGCCGGTCGCCGGTCGCGCTACGACTGACTCTGTGACCGGCGAGTCGATCGTTCAGCCCGACGATCCCACCGCGTTCCGCGCCAACTGCCGCGATGCGTTGGCCGAGCCCGACAGTGCGGGCGCCATTGCCGCAACGTACTGGGCGGGCAGCGGTCCGCTGACGCCGCTTACCGCCCCGGCCGTTTCGCTTGATATCGGCTACCGGACGATCGCACTCGACTGGTCAGCGCCAGGCGGTTCCTTCCCGATCGCCGGCTATTCGATCTTGGTGACCTACGAAGACGGCGTGTTCAGCGGCGACGGGAAGTACTACGGCGCGTCGGGGAGTGCCACCGGCAAGGTGATTACGGGACTTGGAGTGGGCCGTTCGTATCGTGTCGTCGTCACGACTGGCGATGTCACCGGCCAGACGCTGGAGATTTTTGACTCCGGCGTGGTGAAGACGCCCGCGACGCTGCCGGCCTCGGTCACCCGCGAGTTCACCGCCACCGCCAAGGTCGATCTGCCCGGGATCGCGAAAGCGCCGTTTACTTTGACCGGCACGGCCAACCTCACGTACGGTGCGGAGGGGCACACGATCAACGGCGCCTTTGATTTCCAGCCGGTGCTGACGCGGTTGACGGTGAAGAGCAGCGCGCTGCCGATCTCGTCGAAGGTCGCGCTCGTGCGCTCCGGCACCGCCACCGGCACGTACACCAATGGTCTGCTGAACGTGTCGCAGTCGGTCCGGCTCAAAGTGCTCGACGCCCGCGCATTCGGAGCGATTCCGATTGCGCTCGGCAACGAGTGTCAGACCAAGGAACTTGCGACCCTCACACTGAGTAGCGGTCGTCTGACCAGTGACTCGTGGGCGCTGCCGTTCGTGGACTACGGAGGTACCGTGGGCAGCGCACTGCGCACGAGTGCGCTCAATGGCTGCGCCGCGATTGCTGCGGGCTTTGATCCGCAGGGCACCGTGGCGCCCGGCAGTATTTCGGTTGGCCTCAGGACGGCGCCGGTTGTGACGACCGGAGCGTAAGGGCCAATCCCGGTAGGGACGTGGTCTGCGGGCGCGGTCCGCGGTGGCGCGCGTCGGTCCGCGATCCGCGCCACTACCGCGTCCCGTACGATCGGGTGGCATGCTCGCTGACCACGCGAAGATCAACGTCACCGGCGGCGACGGCGGCCACGGCTCGGTGTCGTTTCGCCGCGAGGCGCATGTCCCACGCGGCGGGCCGGATGGTGGCGACGGCGCCCACGGCGGCTCGGTGTGGCTGGTATGCAGCGACGATCTGCGTGACCTGCGGCAGTTCGGCCGCAAAGTCCACTTTCGCGCGGGTCGCGGAGCGCACGGCGAAGGCAGCGGTCGCGACGGCAAACGCGGCGAGAACCTTGAGATTCCGGTGCCGCCCGGCACACAGGTCACGCTCGAAGACGGCGTCGTCCATGATCTCGTGCGCCCCGGCCAGCGGCTACTGGTCGCCCGTGGCGGCAGCGGGGGGCGTGGCAACAAGCACTTCACCACCTCCACCCGGCAGGCGCCACGCTTCGCCGAACGTGGACTGCCGGGTGAAGAGCAGTGGCTGGAGCTTCAGCTCAAGCTGCTCGCCGACGCGGGCCTTGTCGGTCTGCCGAACGCCGGAAAATCCTCACTGCTGGCGGCGCTCACGCGCGCGACGCCGAAGATCGCGAACTACCCGTTTACGACGCTCGAACCGGTACTCGGCACGATCGAAGCCGACAACCGTCAACTGGTGCTCGCCGACATTCCCGGCCTGATCGAAGGCGCCAGCGACGGCCTTGGCCTCGGGCACGACTTCCTCGCGCACATCGAGCGCTGCCAGGCGATCGCGCACGTACTCGATGTCGCACCGCTCGACGGTTCCGACCCGGCTGAGAACCACCGGATTATCGAGGCCGAACTGGCGGCGCACGACTCGCGTTTGGCGGGGCTGCCGCGCATCCTCGTTCTCTCCAAAATCGATCTCGTGAGCACCGAGGCGGCCGAGCAGGCACGCCGCGAATGGCGGCAGCGGATGGGGCCGGAAGTGCCGGTGCTGCTGACCTCGTCGGCGACTGCGACTGGACTCGGGACGCTGACGCGAGAACTGTTGCGCCTCGTACCGCCGCGCGCCGCGCAGCCGGAGGAACTTGGCACGCAGCTGCCGGAGGAGGTGCGCGACCGCTCGATCGCGGAGCATATGACGTACCGCCCGCGCTCGAAGACGACGATCGAGGTCGAACGCACCGGGCCTGGGTCGTTCCGGGTCGTCTCGCCGCAGGTCACCACGCTGGTGCGGCGCTTCGACCTGGAGAACGAAGACGCGATGGCGCACGTCGAACGTCGCCTGCGTGCGCTCGGCGTGATCGATCGCCTCGAAGCGCTTGGCTTCGAGCCGGGCGACGAAGTCGACCTCGGCGGCGAGCTGTTCGAGCTGGAGTTCTGACCGGCTGGCGCGTTTGAGCGCTGCTTGCCGCGCGGCGCCGCTGCGTCGCCCGCCGGGCTTCGGGTCGCGGCGACCGCCATACTCCAGCTGTGGCCCGGACCGTCGTCATCAAGCTCGGCTCGTCGGTGCTCGTCGATGATGATGGCGCGCTGCGCGACGACGTGTTCGACCGGGTGGTCCGCGAAGTCGCCCGCCGCCGCGTGCTCGGCGACCAACTCGTCGTCGTCAGCTCCGGCGGGATCGCCTGCGGGATGCCGCTGCTCGGCCTCGCGGAGCGACCGGCCCGCGTCGAAGAACTTCAGGCGACCAGCGCCGTCGGCCAAGGCCGCCTCTACCGCGAATGGGAGCAGCGCTTCACGGCCGCCGGGATCGTGCCGGCGCAAGTACTGCTCACCGCCGCCGATGTCGCGATGCGCGAGCACTACCTCAACGCGCGCGCCACGCTCGGCAAACTGCTGGAGTGGGGGGTCGTGCCGGTCGTCAACGAAAACGACACGACGGCGACCGAAGAGATCAGCTTCGGCGACAACGACGTGCTCGCCGCGCAGGTCGCGACGCTCGTCGGCGCCGACGAGCTGATCCTGCTCACCTCGACCGATGGGCTCTTTACCGCCAACCCGGCCACGAACCCCGACGCGACGCTCGTGCGCGAAGTCACCGATGCGGCGCAGCTCGACGCCCTCACGATCGACGCGAACCGTTCGACCTTCGGCTCGGGCGGAATGCAGTCGAAGGTGGTCTCCGCCGAGATTGCGACGGCAGCCGGCGTGGTCGTGACGATCTGCAGCGGCCTCGATGCCGGCGCGCTGCGCCAAGCCCTCGACGGCCAAGCACCCGGCACCCGATTTCCCGCAGGCGACGGCCAGCTCGGGTCGTTCAAGCTTTGGTTGCGCTTCGCCAAGCCGTCGCGCGGCACGGTGGAAGTGGACGCCGGTGCCGCACGCGCGCTGCGCGAAGATGGCGTCTCTCTCTTGCCGGTCGGTGTGACTCACGTCAACGGGAGCTTTCGCGCCGGCGACGCGATCGACGTGGTACACGACGGCTATCCCGTCGGTAAAGGACTTGCGCAGTACGACGCAGACCAACTGCGCCAGGCGCGCGGCAAACGCACCGCGCAACTCACCGCACTCGACCCAGTGCCGCCGAACGAAGTCGTTCACCGCGACTACTTCGTCCTCACCGACTGAACGCTCCGCGCGGCCCGCCACGCCGTACACGGCCGCGGCCGCCTGCGGCGATAGGATGGTTGATCCCATGGCGACTGCCACCACGACCGTCGCGCAGGTCTGCGCCGCAGCCCGCGCAGCTGCCGCCGACCTCGCCGACCTTCCCACTGCCACCAAGAACCGGG
The DNA here is from genome assembly GCA_047604965.1 of Patulibacter sp. GTDB lineage: Bacteria > Actinomycetota > Thermoleophilia > Solirubrobacterales > Solirubrobacteraceae > JAGIBJ01. The sequence continues at coordinate 5,204 of JASGGQ010000128.1, forward strand.
CGCTGCACGCGATCGCGGACGCGCTTGTTGCGCACACGCGGGAGATTCTTGCCGCCAACGCTGGCGACCTGGACGACGGACGCGCTGCCGGCCTCAGCGCCGCGTTGATCGACCGCCTGACGCTCACTCCCGAACGGATCGCCGCGATCGCCGAGCAAACGCGCGACATCGCGGCGCTCCCGGACCCGGTCGGCGAAGTGGTGGAAGGCGGACGGCTGCCGAACGGCATCGAACTGCACCGTGAACAGGTGCCGTTCGGCGTGGTTGCCGTGATCTACGAGGCACGTCCCAACGTCACGATCGACGCTGCCGCACTCTGCCTAAAGTCCGGCAACGCCTGCGTGCTGCGCGGTAGCTCCACAGCAGCCCGGACGAACGCGGTGCTGGCTCAGATCGCCGCCGATGCGACTGCCGTTGCGGGCGTCCCGGCCGGCGCGATCGGGCTGGTCGCCGGTGGAGGCCACGACGAACTGGCGGAGTTGGCAACCCAAGATGGCGTCGTCGACCTCATCTTCCCGCGCGGAGGCGCCGGCCTCAAAGCGGCGTTGCAGGGCGTCGCCACCGTCCCGGTGATCTACGCGGCCGCCGGGGTCTGCCACGTCTACATCGACGCCGCCGCCGACCTCGACGCTGCGCGCGACATCATCGTCAACGCCAAGACGCAGCGGCCCGGAGTGTGCAACGCCGCCGAAACGTTGCTGGTACACCGGGCGGTTGCCGAGCAATTCCTCGCCGGCGCCCTGCCGGCACTCGCACAGGCCGGCGTGGAGCTGCGGCTCTGTGCGCGGGCGCGTGCAGCCGCGCCCGCGTCGCTCGCCGCCCAAATCCTCGATGCGACCGATGACGACTGGGATGCGGAATACCTGGCGTTGATCCTTGCCGTACGCGTCGTTGATGACCTCGACGCTGCGGTCGCGCATATCGCCGAGCACGGATCGGGGCACTCCGAAGCGATCGTGACCGGCGATGTGCGCGCTGCGCGGAGTTTCGCCCGCCGCGTCGATGCTGCCTGCGTGTATATCAACGCCTCGACGCGGTTCACCGACGGCGCTGAGTTCGGCAAGGGCGCGGAGATTGGCATTTCGACGCAGAAGCTGCACGCCCGCGGCCCAATCGGGTTGCGTGAACTGTGCACCACGAAGTACGTCGCCTGGGGCGACGGGCAGATCCGGGCGTAGCGCCGATGGCACGCATCGGCATCATGGGCGGCACCTTCAACCCCCCGCATATCGGCCACCAGTTGTGCGCGTCGGAGGCGTGCGACCAGCTTGGGCTCGACCGCATCGTTTGGATTCCCGCGCACACGCCGCCGCACAAGGAGATCGCCGAAGGCGCGCCTTCGCCCCGGGTGCGCGCCGAACTGTGCCGGCTCGCGACGCATGACGACCCACGCTTCGAAGTGTCCGAGCTGGAGATCGAGCGCGGGGGCCCGTCGTACACCGTCGACACGCTGCGCGAACTGCATCGCCGCCAGCCCGGTGACCAGTTGATCTTCATCGTCGGTGCCGATACCGCGCTCTCCTTGCCGACATGGCATCAGCCGCAGGAGGTCGGTCGGCTCGCGGCGCTCGGCATCGCTGGCCGCCAGGGCGTGCTGCGGCGCGACATCGTCGAGCGGCTTGCTGACCTTCCGGCGCGCCTTGAGTTCTTCGACATGCCCCGCGTCGATGTTTCCTCATCGGAGATCCGGCGGCGCCTGACACATGGCCACGCCATTGACTATCTCGTCCCAGCTGCGGTCGCCGAGCACCTGCGCCGCACCGGCCTCTACCGTTCGCAGGTGCACGCATGACCGAACCACAAAGCCTTCAGCAGTCCACGCTTGAGCGCCACGCTCAGCCCGTCCGTGAGGGTGGCGCCGTCGATGATCCGCGCGCGCTCGCACGCCGCATCGCACAGGTTGCCGACAACCTCAAAGCGCACGACATCGTCCTGCTCAACGTCGCGGATGCTGTGGGGTACGCCGACTGGTTCGTGCTCGCGACCGGCAACACCGACCGCCAAACGAAGGCGATCCACGACGCCGTGCTGAAAGCGCTCAAGGATGAGCAGCGGGTCGTGCCGAAGCGAGTTGAAGGCGTGACCGAAGCGACCTGGATCTTGATGGACTACCTCGACGTGGTGTTGCACATCTTCACGCCGGACGCGCGCGACTTCTACCGGCTCGATCGCCTCTATGGTGACGTGCCACGCGAAACCTACGGCACGCCGTCCTAGTGTCCTGCGCCGTTGATTCGTTGTAGAAGTCGTCCGAGTGAGGCGAGGA
>JASGGQ010000129.1:0-7288 GCA_047604965.1 Patulibacter sp.
TGGCCGTCTCGGCGACCGCGGCCGCGCTGCTGCGCGAACGTGCTTCCGGCGGCGCCGCGCATGCGCTGCCAGATGGGCCGCGCGTGCTGACGCTGCCGGCACTGGCGCTGATGGTGCTGCGCGGCGCCGTCGCCGCCGATGCTCGGCCGCCACGGCTCGTCGGCCGCTCCGAACGGCTCGCGATGCTGCACGAGTTCGTTGCGTCGCGGGACTTGGCGGCCGGTGCGCCGTCGCCCGCCGATCTGCTGGAGCGGATCGACCGGCTCGCGGCGCACGGCATTGACGCCGAGCGGATCGATGCGTGGGCGACCGCGCTCGCCGACGGCCCGTTCGCGGCGCGCCAACGCGAGTTCGCCGACCTCGTGCGCCGTCACGACGAGATGCTCGACGCGCGCGGGCTGCGATCGACGCCGCAGGCGGTGCTCGACGCCCGCCGCGCGCTGGCGTCGCTCGACGATCCCGGGCGCCTCGGCGTGATTGCTGTCGACGACGCGCAGCAGCTCGCACCGGCTGAGCTAGAGCTGATTTTGGAGTGCGCACGGGCGATGGGAGCCAATCTCGTACTCGCCGCCGACGACGACCAGTCCCCGCGTGGCGGGCCGGCTGCGGCGGCCGCGATCCGTGCGCTGCTTCAGCGCGTGCCCGATGCCGACGTGATCCACCTGGAGAGCTCGCAGCGGCTGACGGCGGCGGTTGCGCACGCCGCCGAAGTGATCGTCGCGCCGGCCTCCGGGCGGCTGCCGCGCCCCTCGCTCGGAGCCAACCCGGGCGGGGCGGTGGAGCTGCACCGTCACGCGGCTGCGCAGGAGCAAGCGAGCCGGATCGCGGCGTGGATCGCCGGTTCGATCGCGGCCGGCACGCGGCCCGACCGCGTGGCGATTGCGTGCGTCGAACCGGCGCGTGACGCGCGGGCGCTGGCGCTCGCGCTCGAAGCGCGTGGCGTCTCAACCGACGCCGTTGACCTCGATTCCGACGCCGACCGTCCGGAGTTGCGCGACCTGCTGGCATGGATTCGCTTGCTGCTCGATCCGGCCGATGTCGCGGCGTCGGTTCGTGCGCTCACGCGCCCGCCGATCGCGCTGCCCGGCGCTGACCTGGCGCGCATCGTGCAGGTCGCCCGGCGCCGCAAAGTGCCACTCACCGGCGCGGTGCACGGCGCGTTGGAAGGCCCAGGCTTGGAGCCACGCTCCCGCGAACGCGCCCAGGAGTTCTTGGCGCACGTCGATCGGCTGGTGCCGCAGATCGATGGCGGCGATCCGACGGGGCTCCTGCGCGACCTGATTGCTGCGCTTGGGCTGCATCGTCGCCAGCTCGCGAGCACCGGCCCGGAGGCGCGCGCCGTGCAACGCGCGCTGCGGCGCGTTGAGGTGGTGGCCGCCGGGCATGTCGCGCGCGAGCCAGATGCGTCGCCGCGCGCCGTCTTCGCCGGGCTCGCCGAACTGCTCGATGCCGGCGCGCTGCCGGAGGAACGCCCCGGCGGTGGCACGGTCGGCCCGGCGGTGCGGATCGTCGGCGTGCGCGTCGACGAGTTGCGCGGGCTTGACGTCGACGAGTTGCATCTCGTTGGGCTCGAGCGCGGGCCGGTTGAGCGGCTCGATCACGAGCCGGTCGAACCGCTGCTTGGTGATCGGGTTGCCGCGCCGCTGGATCGCGCGCGGCGGCTGCTGTATCTCGCGATGACGCGGGCGCGCGAACGGCTGGTCGTATCGGTCGCCGGCGACGATCCGTCGCCGCTGCTGGCCGAGTTGGCGGACGGCTTGGGACTGGAGGTTGCGGCCGGTGGCGCGCCGGTGCGCGAGGAGGAACAGCTCCTGGAGGCGGCCAGCGCGCTGCGTGACCTGCTCAGCCACGACATCGCGCGGGCGGCGGCCGGGATCGACGATCTGCGGCTCGACGGCGATGTGGAGCTGACGAATGCGGTCGTGCGCGTGCTGGAACTCATCAAAGTCGCGGCGCTGCTCGGTCGCGATACCGCTGCGCGTCCGCTGGGTGAAGCGATCGATCAGATCAACCATCAGCTGGGAGTTGGTACCAGCCCGATGCAGCGCGAACTGCTCGCTCGCAGCGACCTCGATGCGCGCCTGCTGGCAGGTGAGCGGGTGACCTGCGAGGTCGCCAGCGAACCGTCACTGGCGGGCTTCTTGCCCAGGCGCGGCGAAGGCATCGGGCTCAGTGCGACCGATATCGCGACCTATCTGGCCTGTCCGCTTCAGTACAAGTTCGGTCGCGTGCTGAAGGTGCCGCGTCCGCAGACGGTGCAGCAACGCTTCGGGATCGCCGTCCATCAGGCGATCGAGCGGTTCCATACCGCCGGTGGGGGCGCGCTGCCGAAACTGCTGGCGTTGCTCGATGCCGCGTGGCGCACCAGTGGTCTGGGCTACGACGAGGCGCAGATGCAGTTCCGTGGGCGCGCCGAGCGGGCACTGCGCGACTACCACGCGCGGCTGGCGCTGGAGTCCAGCGAGCCGGTGTGGGTTGAGCGCCCGTTCGACTTTCGGATTGGCCGCCATGCGTTGCGTGGCCGCGTCGACCGGGTCGATCGGCTGCCGGACGGCGGCTACGAACTGATCGACATCAAGACCGGTCCGCCACGTGACGCCGCCGAGCTTGAGCGTGACGTGCAACTCGCGCTGTACGACCTTGCGGCGCGCGATGCGTGGAAGATTGAGCCGACGCTCCGCTCCTACTACTACGTGCTCGACGACCAAAAAGTGCAGTTGCCGGCCGGCGTCAACGCCGCCTGGGTGACGGAAACGGTTGAGCAGGTCGGTGCGGCGATCGAAGCCGAGCACTTCGAGCCGACGCCGAGCGCGAAGGCCTGCGGATGGTGCGACTTCCGCCTCGCTTGCCCAGCCGCTGAACGGTAAGGGCGCGCCCGCTACTGATCGTCGGGCCCGCGCTGGCGCAAGAAGCGCTGGAACTCGCGGGCGAGCACGTCGCCGTCGGGGAGTGCTTCGGGGTCGGCGAACTCGGCCTGCTCGTCGGCGGCGGCCTCTTCGAGCCGTTCGACCCACTGCGCGACAGCGGGATCGTTGGCGACCGCGCCGTTGACGCGCTGCTCAAAATCACGGGCGCCCTCTTCGAGCGCCGACGCATCGAAGTTCACGCCGGTCAGCTTCTCCACGCCACGCACCAGCGACAGTGCGCCGTTGGGGTTCGGCGCCGAGATGTAGTGCGGAATGCTCGACCACAACCCGACGGCCGGGATGTTGTGGCGCATCGCGGCAATGTGAATCGGCCCGAGCAGGCCGGTCGGCCCCTCGTAGTCCGGCCGGTGCAAGTCGAGCCGGTCGAGCAGCGCGTCGTCGGAGCCGATTGCCATCAGCGGCGCCGGTCGCGTATGCGGCACGTCGCCCATCAGCGACCCGAGCGTGACAATCATCTGCGCGCCCAGCTCAAGCGCGACCTTCGCCACCGAATCGGCAAAACCCGACCATTGCGTCGACGGTTCGGGCCCCATCAGCGTCACGAGGTCGCGGGGGGCACGCGGCGCTCGCGCGGCGCGGTACTCCACGCGCGGCCAACGCAGGTCGCGGACGATCCCATCGCGCACCACGAGGTACGGCCGGGCAGCCTGAAAGTCGTAGAGCTTCTCCGGGTCGTAGCTGGCGAACGTCTCGGTGTCGAGCTGGCGGCCGAGCGCCGCAAGCGCGATCGTCGACGCCTGCCCGGCGTCGCTCCAACCGCGAAACGCGCAGATCAGAGCCGGTCCGCGGAGCCCCTCAGGGCGATGATCCCAGCGCAATGCCTTCACAATCGGTCACGCTACAGGAACGACGATGCAACCTACGACGCCTCACCAGTCACCGGTGATCGCCGAGCTGACCGAACAACAGCTCGTTGACGGCACCTTCGCGGTCGTTCGCAGCGAACGGCTGCTCACTCGTGCGGGCCAGCCGTACCTCGCGCTCCAGCTGCGGGATCGCACCGGCACGATCGCCGGACGGGTCTTTCGTGACGCCGACGGCGTCGCTGCGCGCTTCTCGCCTGGCGACGCGGTGCGCGTGCGCGGGCGCGTCGAACGGTTCCGCGACGCGCTCCAGATCGACGTGCAGCAACTGGTGCGCGCTGAAGGGGTCGACCCGCAACAGTTGTTGCCGACCGCCTACCGCGACCTCGACGAACTCGACGGCTTCCTCGATCATCTCGCGCAAGAGGTCCACGATCCGGGGTTGCGCGCGCTGCTGGCGAGCGTGCTGGGCGATGGCGAGCTGCGGGCAGCGCTGCGTCGGGCCCCCTGCTCGCGCGGCGGCCATCACGCCTACCTGGGCGGGTTGATCGAGCACACCGTCGCCGTCGCGCAGCTCTGCTGGGAGCTGTGCGAGCTGCATCCCCGGCTCGACCGCGACCTGCTGATCGCCGCGGCGATCGTGCACGACCTCGGCAAGACGCGCGAGTTCACGTACGCCGCCGCGATTGAGCTGAGCGACGAAGGGCGCCTCCTTGGACACCTCGAACTCGGCTTGCAAATCCTCGCCGCGCACCGCCCGCCGCAGCTCACCGATGCGCGCTGGCTGGCGCTCGCGCACTGCGTCCTGACTCACCACGGCGCCGAGCAGGTGCCGACCCGCTCGTTCGGCTGCCTCGAAGCGCTCGCGCTGTATCGCGTCAACGCCGTCGATGCACAGCTGAAGTTCGCCTTCGAGCACGGGTTGTAGCGGTGCCGATCCCGGAGGCTGGCCGCCGCTCATCGGTCCGTCTGGCTCCGAGAGTCCCGACGACGCGCGCCGCGCACGCCCTGCACGAGCTGGGCGGCGATCACCAGCATCAGCACGCCAAAGCCGAGCCGCAGCAGCCGCTCGGGCAGTAGGTCGGCGAGCGTCGCGCCGACGCCAGCGCCGCCGATCCCGAGCACGCCGAGCCACAAGCCCTCGCCGAGCCGCACGTTGCCGTATCGCACCTGGCGATAGGTACCGGCGATCGACATTGGCACAATCGCCGCCAGCGAGGTCGCGATTGCCTCGCGCTGCCCAAGTCCCGCCGCGTACACCAATGCCGGCACCGCGAGGATCCCGCCGCCGACCCCCACCAGTCCGCCGAGCACCCCAGCGAGAAAGCCGGCGACGACCAGCAGCGCCGGATCGTCGATCGTGGCGACGGCGATCACTCCCGGGACCGATCGCTCATGCGAACGCCCCGTGCAGCAGGTCGATCGCGCCGATCACCAGCAGCGCTGCGAGTCCGAGCGAGACCCACTCGCGCCGCACCCGCTGCTGCAACGCCGTACCGACGATCGCGCCGAAAACCGCCGGGGCTGCGACCGCAAGCGCCGCGCCCCACTGCACGTTGCCGTAGAGCGCGTGGGTGGCCGTGCCGGCCGCCGCGATCACGATGATCGCCGCCAGCGAGGTCGCCGCCGCCGCGCGTGGCTCCATGCCGCGCCAGAGGATCAGCAGCGGAACCATCACCGCGCCGCCCCCGACGCCGAAGAGCCCGCTGTATACCCCGGCGGCCGTGCCGATCGTTACGAGCCGCCATGCGGCGCCGCGATCACCGGCCGATCCCAAGCGAGGGGGCATGGCCCGGCATACTAGGGTGGCGATGGCTCTCGCCGGATCGTCAGCGGACGCAGCGCCGCAGGAACTCCCCGCCGCCGTCCGCAGGCTGCTCGCCGAGCCGGCCGGCCAACTCGCGGTGCTGCTCGACTTCGACGGGACGCTCGCCCCGATCGTCGACGACCCCGCCCTGGCACGCCCCGATGCGGTGGCGAGCGACGCACTGGCCCGCCTGGCGCCGAAGGTCGGCCTGGCGGCCTGTGTGACCGGGCGCCCGGCATTGCAGGCGCGCGAATTGTTGGGGCTCAGCCAGCTCGCCTACAGCGGCCTGCACGGCGCCGAACTGCTGTGGCCCGGCGCCGAGCGGCCGATCGTGCCGGAGGCGTTCCTGGCCGACGGCGTGCGCGTCACCCAACTGATTGCTGACGCTCAGGCTGAGCCTGAAGGTTTGGCGGGGTTGGTGGTTGAGCACAAAGGGCCGATCGTTGCACTGCACTGGCGCCGCGCCGACGACCCCGCCGCCGCCCAGGCGCGCGCCGGGCAGCTCGCCGAACGGGCCGAAGCGCAGGGGCTGCGCAGCGGCGGCGGCCGTGCCGTGCTCGAACTGCGCCCCGCGCTCCAGATCACCAAGGGCGACGCGGTGCGGGCGTTGCTGGAGGCCGCACCGAGCGTGCGAAGCGTGCTCTTCGCCGGCGACGACCTCACCGACCTCGACGCCTTCGACGCGATCAGTGACTTGCGCGAAGTCGGCACGCTGCGATCAGCGGCGCTGCTCGCCATCGCCGGAGATGACGCGCCGCCGCCGGTCGCCGCCGCTGCCGATCTCGTGCTGCCAAATCCGGCGGCGCTCGGGCAGCTGCTGGCCACCTTCGACGCCGCGCTGAAGGCGGGCCGGTAGCCGATGCGTTTCACCGAACTGCTGCGAGCCGGCGCGCTGCTCAGCGGTGCCTCCGCGACGATGATCGCCGCCGCCACCGTCGCCTTCGGATACGACACGCGCCAGCAGCGCGTCGTCGTGCTCTGCACCGTCTGGTGGCTGCTCTGCGTGACGGCGGCGTTGCTGGTCCTCTCGCGCCGCGCCGGTGAACCGAGCGGCGCGATCGAGCGGTTGCTGGCCGACGCGCCGGCGCAGCGCCACCCGCAGGAGCCGCGCGTCGGCCGGATCGTCGCGAGCAGGCTGTGGCCGCTCGGCGTCGCGACGCTGCTCGCCGTCTGCGGAGGCGCCGCGCTCGGGCCGCAGGTCCCCGGTACCGTTGCTGGCTTCCCGATCGTTTGGGCGATGCTCTGGCGCGCCCAAGAGTTTGCCGTCACGGCGATCGAAGAGCGTGATGGCGTGGTCTTCCTCGTGGTGCCGACCGGCCCGCTGTCGGCGATCAAGGTGGTGCGTGGCCCCGGGCTGCGGCGCGACCGGCCGATCGGCTCCGGCGGAGAGGCGCCGGGCAGGTGAATCGCCGGCAGCGACAGCCGGTCGATCTGCTACTCGTGTCGCTCGGCAGCACCTTCGGCCTGCGGACCGCCGACGACCAACTCGCCGCGCTGCTGGCCGGGGAAGGGGTTCGCGTCGAGCTGGTGCGCCCGCCGCAATCGAGCCAGGTGCCGACCCTGGCGCTGACCGACCTGCTGCAAGCGCGCGCCTGCGCGGCAGTCGCCCGTCGCGCGCTCACGCAATTCGCGCCCCGCGCGGTGCTGTACAGCTCCACGACGGCGGCGCTGCTGGCGCCGGTACCGGGCGCGATCCGCTTCGATGCGCTGGCGCAGCGCACCCGGCCGGGCCGTCACGGCGTGTGGCAGCG
>JASGGQ010000130.1:0-7271 GCA_047604965.1 Patulibacter sp.
CGGTCATCCACGGGAAGTCGCCCATGAAGACCTGCTGCTCGCGGATCTCACCGGTTTCGCGGTTGATGAAGGCGACGGTGACCGTCAGCGGCCGGGCGTAGGTGAGGTCCTTCTCGCGGCACTCTTCGATCGATGCGTTCGGCGGATCGAAGCGCAGCTCACCGAAGTCGACGACCAGGTTGCCCGAATAGTCCTCGATCGGGGAGATGTCGTCGATCGTGACCCGCAGGCCACCATTGACCGGATCGACGAGCCAATCGAACGACTGGCGCTGAATGTCGATCAGGTTCGGGAGCTGCTCGGTGCGATCGAGACGCGCAAAGGTACGGCGCGTCCGCGAGGTCTGGACTGGCGGCAAGGCGATGGCTCCTCGTAGGGGAGGTGGGGAAAACTGCGCGGCGGTGGCGAATCGCGCGCAGGAGCGACGGCTGTGGCCGAGGGGGAAATCCTCGAACGCTGACACCACGGACCCCGCTCAGACCATCCGCGCGCTCTCGCGCGGCGCCCAGACCAGCGGCTTCGGCTATCTGCCAGCCGCTTTACCATAGCGGATCGTCTCCGGGAAGGCCCTCAGGCCGGCGGGGCCGTCCCCCCAGCGTCCTGCGTGGCGCTCGGAGATCTGCCGAGCGCGCGCCAGCGGTCGGCGCCGTGGAAGCTTGTCCGCACGGGAGCCGCAGCAACGACGAGGGGCCGCCCGAAGGCGGCCCCTGTGCTCTGCCGGGGAACGGTTGGGAAGGCCCCGGCGAATGTTTTGGCGCGACCTCTCAGCGAGAGATCGCTGAGAGCTACTTGAGCTCGACGGTGCCGCCGGCCTCTTCGATTTCGGCCTTGAGCTTCTCGGCTTCGTCGCGCTCGATGCCTTCCTTGATCGGCTTCGGAGCTTCGTCGACGAGTGCCTTGGCTTCCTTGAGGCCAAGGCCGGTGGCGGCACGGACGACCTTGATGACGCCGATCTTCTTGTCGCCAGCGGCGGTGAGGATCACGTCGACGGTCGTGCTGCCGGCGTCGGCAGCGTCGTCGTCGCCGGCCGGAGCGGCACCGGCCGGGGCGGCGGCGGCGACTGCGGCGGCAGAAACGCCGAACTCTTCTTCGAGCGCCTTGATGCGCTCGCTGAGCTCGAGCACCGTGATGCTCTTAAGCTCATCAATCCATTCAGCAGTGCTGGGCATAGTGGTTACTCCTCGGTGGAATCGGTCGTGGCGTCGGCGGTCGCCTCGGCCTCAGGCTGGTCGGCGGCGGCATCGGCCTCCGCTGGGGTCTCCTCGGCGGCCGGGCTGGCCTCCTCGGCGGGCGCGGCGGCAGCCGGCGCACCGGCTCCGACGAGGCCCTGGTCGGCGATCTGCTGCAATTGCCGTGGGACGGCGGAAAGCAGGGCGCCGAGGGTCCGGGCGGTGCCGGAGATCGGCGACGCGATGAGTCCGACGAGTTGGCCGATGAGGGCTTCGCGCGTCGGGAGTTTCGCGATCGCGACGACGTCCTGGCTGGTGAGCGGCTGGCCGTTGAGCAGGCCGCCCTTGAGTTCCAGCACGTTGTCGGTCTCTTTCGAGAACGTTTGCAGGATCTTGGCGGCTGCGGCCGCGTCGCCGCGTACGAACGCGAGTGCGGTTGGGCCGGTGAGTTCGCTGTTGATCGTGGCGGTGTCGGCCTGCTCGGCGGCGAGTTTCGTCACCGAGTTTTTGACGACCTTCAGCTTGGTGTCGTTGTCGAGCAGGCGCCCGCGCAGTTCGCTGATCTGCGCGACGCTCAGGCCGCGGTAGTCGACCGCGTAGACTGCCTCGGCTTCGCCGAACTCTTGCGCGAGCTCGACGACGGCCTGTTCTTTTTGGTGCCGGTTCATGAGCCTCCTAGGTCGGTCTTACGTCCGCGCTGATGCGCGGCCGCCGACGGTCTGCGGTGGCCCCGAGGTGGTGAGCGTTACGCCGCAGCGGCGGTGCTCTCCTCGAGGATGTCGCGGGTACGGGTGGGGTCGACCTTGATGCCCGGACCCATGGTCGAGGCGATCGTGATCGAGTGCAGGTAACGGCCCTTCGCGGCCGAGGGCTTCGCGCGAACGAGCTCCTCGATGACGGCGGCGTAGTTTTCCAGCAGTTTGGTGCGATCGAAGTCGCGCTTGCCGATCGAGAAGTGCACGATCGCGTTGCGATCGGTGCGGTATTCAACCTTGCCGGCCTTCGACTCTTCGACGGCTTTGGCGACATCCATCGTGACCGTGCCGACCTTCGGGTTCGGCATCTTGCCGGAGGGGCCGAGGATGCGGCCGAGGCGGCCGACGAGCGGCATCAGATCCGGTGTGGCGATCACGACATCGAAGTCGTCGAAGCCTTCTTCGATCTTCTTGGCGAGATCGTCGGCGCCGACGATGTCAGCCCCGGCGCCTTCGGCGGCTGCGGCTCGATCGCCCTGCGCAAACACGGCAACTTTGACGTCTTTGCCAAGGCCGTTCGGCAGTGCGACGGTGCCGCGAAGCTGCTCGTCGGCGTGACGGACGTTCAGGCCGGTACGAACGTGGACTTCGACCGATTCGTTGAACTTGGCCTTCGGGAGCGTGTCGAGCAGTGCGAACGCTTCCGAAGGTTGGTACTCACGGAGACGGTCGACTTTCGCAACCGCCTCTTGGTACGACTTGCTGCGCTTGACGCCCATCAGTCAACGACCTCCACGCCCATCGAGCGCGCGGTGCCGGCGATGATCGGCATCGCCTGCTCGACCGTGTGCGCGTTCAGATCGGGCAGCTTCTTTTCGGCGATCGCCCGGAGCTGTGCCTCGGTGATCTGGCCGACCTTCTTGGTATGCGGCGTGCCGGACCCCTTGTCGAGGTTGATCGCCTGCTTGATCAGCACGGCGGCCGGCGGCGTCTTGACGACGAAGTCGAACGAGCGATCTTCGTACACCGTGATGACGACCGGGATCGTCACGCCGTTGTCTTGAGCCGTCTGCGCGTTGAACGCCTTGACGAACTCCATGATGTTCAGACCGTGCTGACCGAGCGCGGGACCGACCGGCGGCGCGGGAGACGCCTGGCCGCCCGGCGCCTGGAGCCGGATCGTGGTGAGGACCTTCTTCGCCATCTTCTCGTCAGACCTTCTTGACCTGGTCGAAGCCAACTTCGACCGGCGTCTCGCGGCCGAAGATTGACACAAGCACCTTGAGCTTCGCCGCGTCCTCGTTGATTTCGGCGATCTCGCCGGAGAAATCAGAGAGCGGGCCGGAGATGACCTTGACGGACTCCCCGATCGTGAATTGGCTGGCACGAGGACGTGCCGTAGCCGTGCTGCCACCGGCAGCGGCGCCGGCTCCAGCAGTCGCGGAAGCACCGGTAGCGCTTCGCTTCAAGAGTCGATCGATCTCGCCCTGCGTGAGCGGGATCGGTTCGTCCCCGGCGCCGACGAACCCGGTCACGCCCGGGGTTCCGCGAACCAGGCCCCACGTGTCTTCGTTCAGGTTCATCTGAACGAGCACGTAGCCGGGCATGGTGCGCTGCTCGACGCTCTTCTTCTCCCCATCCTTGAGTTCGGTGACCGTCTCCGTGGGGACGACGATCTGACGCAGCGCGGCGCGATGGCCAAGCGTCTGCGCGCGATGTTCGAGGTTGGACTTGACCTTGTTCTCGTGGCCCGAGTAGGTGTTGACGACGTACCAGCGGTACATGATGGAGAAGCTTTCCGTCCCTCTCGCTAGAGGATCAGGTTGACGATCTGGCGGGCGACGAGGTCGGCGACGCCAAGAAAGGCGCCGGCGATGACCACGAAGCCGAGCGTGACGGCGGTGCCCTGTGCAACCTGTTGGTTGTTGGGCCAGCGCACGCGCTTGAGCTCGGCCCAGGAGGCCCGGAAGAACTGGAACACGCGAGGCCCGCCGCCACGGCTGACTTCGCCGCCGACGGTCGCACCGCCCGGAGCGGGATCGAAGTCGGTTTGCGGCGCCTGCTCGCCGGGCGCCGCCAGGTCGATCGGCGCACCGGCAACGCCGGCACGGCTTTCGATCTCGGCGCGCTGCGCGTCGGTCAGCTCGGCATCGGCGGGGTCGCCGCTGCCAGGGGCCAGCGACTCCGCAGCCTCGTCGGGCTGGGAGTTCGCTGCGTCACGCTTGGCGCGACGCTCGCGGGCTCGATCCTCGTTGCTGGCCACCGGTCAGCAGTCCCGACTAGCGGGTCTCCCGATGGGGAGTATGGGTTTTGCACCACTTGCAGTACTTGCGAATTGCCAGTCGATCTGGCGTGTTTCGCTTGGACTTCGTGGTCTGGTAGTTGCGGCGCTTGCACGTCTCGCAAGCGAGCGTGACTCCAATGCGCACGTCTCCGCGGGCCATGAGGTCTCCGAGAGGGGTTGCAGACAGAACAACGACCCGCCGGGGGCAGGTCGGACTGAGGACTGTAGCGCGCTTGGCGCCATCACGTCGCGCGGGTCGCTGCTGTGCCGCCACGCGACCGGCCGCCGCAACGCCCGCAGCGACGAGATCGTATGGTTTTCGGCGTGCTGAGAACTGGTTTCACCTCATCCTGAGGCACGTGCTGAGCGACCGGCGACGGCGCACGGTCGCCGTGTTGTGGCTGGCGACCTGGAGCGCGTTCCTGTGCGTCGGCATTCCGCTCGCCGTGCTGCCGCGCTACGTGCAAGAGCGCTTTGACGGGTCGGACCTTGCGGCCGGCTTTGCGGTCGGCGCGTTGTCGCTCGCGGCGATGCTCGCGCGGCCCTTCGGCGGGCGCGTCGCCGACGAACGTGGCCGGCGGCTGGCGGTCGTGCTCGGATTGGCGGCCTGCACCATCGGCGGCGCGCTGACGCTCGTCGCATCGAGCTACCCGCTGCTGATCGGCGCGCGGATGGTTGTCGGCGCCGGTGAGGCGTGGGTCTATGCGGCGGCGATGGTGTGGGCGCTCGATCTCACTCCAGCTGGGCGCCACGGCAGCGCGATCTCGCTCTTCGGCATGGCGATCTGGCTCGGTGCGGCCGCTGGGACGGCGGCCGGGGAGCTGATGCTGGAACTCTTCGCCGCGCGGCTGGGCTGGCCGGAGCCGTGGCGGCCGATCTGGTGGTCGGTGACGGCGATCCCGGCGCTCGGACTGGCAGCGATGACACTCACAGCGCGCCCCGCGCCGAGGCCGGAGCCTGCCGGGCCGCGGGCTCCACTGATCTTGGCGTCGGCGATGCGGCCCGGCGCAGCCTTGGCGCTCGCCAACCTTGGCTATGGCGCCGTTGCGAGCCTCGTGACGCTGCACCTTGCCTCACGCGGGGTCGGCAGCCCGGGGCTGACGCTGACGGCGGTGGCCGGCGCGATCGTCGTCACCCGCCTGGCTGTGGCGTGGTCGCTTGACCGCGTCGGTCCGTGGCCGGTGCTCGCCGCCGGCTGCGCCTCGCAGGCGGCCGGACTGGTGGCCGTCGCGGGGGCCCATGAGCTCGCTCCGGCGGTCGGCGGTGGACTGCTGCTCGGTGCCGGATATGCGGCGGTGTTCCCGGCACTCGCGCTGATGGTCGTCGCCGAAGCCCCCGAGCAGCAGCGCGGTGCTGCACTCGGGAGTTTCACGGCATTCCTGGATCTGGGGCTCGCGGTCGCGGCGCCGCTTTCGGGGGCCGTCGCGGCATCGTTCGGGCGCCCGCAGGCGTTCGTGGTGGCGGCGGCGTTGACGCTCTCAGCGTTGGCGGTCGTCCCACGCCGGCCGGCCAGCCCCGGCGCGTAGCCGACGACCGAACGCGCACGCCTGCACGCCGCCGGGCGAGCGCGAGCGAGCGCGGTCAGCGCAACCGATCGAAGGCGTCGCGCGCGGGGAGCTGCGGTCAGCGCCGGCTGGCGCCCGCGTCGAGCTGCACGAGGTCGTCGCGGTGGTCTTGGTCGACCTGCAACGTGGAGTGCTCGACGGCGAACCGCGCGTGCAGCACCCGTTCGAGCGCGAAGCGGGTTTGGCGGCAGTCGGCTGTCGGCGAGACGATCACATGCGCGGTCACCGCCGGAAATCCCTGCGTGAGTTCCCACACATGCAGGTCGTGGATCTCCACGACGCCCTCGACGGCAACGAGCGCCTCCCCCACGTCGGCCGGCGCCAAGCCTTGCGGCGCGGCTTCGAGCAGCACGTCCAGGGAACTGCGCAGCACCTGCCAGCCACTACGGAGCATCAGCGCCGTCACCAGCAGCGCGAGCAACGGGTCGACGGCCGGCGAGACGCCGAGCAAGACGAGTAGGCCGGCGAGGATCGCCGCCACCGAGGCCAGTGCGTCCATCAGCGCATGCTGGTAGGCCCCTTCGACAGCCAGGCTCTGACGGCTCGCACGAGCGAGAGCCCAGGCCGCGAGCACGTTGCCGGCCACGCCAAAGAGCCCGGTGAGCGCCACCAGGCCACCGTCGACTGGCGGCGGATCGAGCAGGCGCAACACGGCGCCGACGCCCAGCATCCCGGCCAGCACGAGCAGTGAAGCGCCGTTTGCCTGCGCGCCGAGAATCTCCACACGACCAAGGCCGTAGGTGTACCGGCCGCTGGCCGGCCGGCGAGCGATCTCAACTGACGCGACGGCGATGCCGATTGCGAGCGCATCGGTGATGACGTGAGCGGCGTCGGCAAGCAGCGCCGTACTGCCGGAGATGATCCCAGCGACAACCTCCAGCAACGCCATCGCGACGTTGAGCCCCAGCGCGATCCAGAGCCAGCGCGGTTCGGCGACGCCGGCGGCCGCCACCTGGTGATGGTGGCCGTGCCCGTGGTGATGGTGGTCGTGGTCGTGGTGGTGTCCGCCGGGGCCATGCACCCCACCAGTGTGACCGATCACTCAGCGGCTTTTTGACGGCCGGCGGCCAGCGGCCGCAGATCCGGTCGCGGCCCCGCCAGCTGGCGAAGCAGATGCCCGGCATGGCGTAGTGTGGTGGGTCACCCCCATGATCAGCCTGCCGGTCATCCAGCCTTCGCCAGACGCGCCCGCCCCGGCGCAGCCACAGCGAGAGCTACCACCCGGACCGTCGACCGAGCTGGCAGTCGATGGGATGTCGTGCGCGGCCTGCGCGGCACGGGTGGAGCGCAGCCTGGCGCGGCTGCCGGGCGTCCAAGCTCAGGTCAACCTCGCGACCGAGCGGGCGATCGTGCAGTACGACCCGGACACGACCACGGTGCAGCAGCTGATCGACGCGATCGGCCAAGCCGGCTACGAAGCGGCCGAACTTGGCGCAGGCGATGAGGACGCCGCCACCGATGCCGCCGAACGCGAGCGGCGCGCGCTGCGAAGCCGCGCAGTCGGGTCGGCGCTGCTGAGTCTCCCGGTGATCGCGATCACGATGGTGCCCGCGCTGCA
>JASGGQ010000131.1:0-7171 GCA_047604965.1 Patulibacter sp.
AATGCAGATCCGCGATGAGGTCAGTCCGAAGTATCTGGTGGTGATCAGCCGATGAACGGACGCGAGCTGCGTCGCTCGATGGAGCAGTTCTGGGTCGATGTCGATCGGCAAGGAGAGGCGCTCAAAGACACGTTCTACGCCGTCGAACGACTGCAGAGCGCGTACAACGACCTTAGCCCTGCTGCACGTCAGGAAGCGGATGTCGTCTTTTCCGAATGGATCCTCGGGACGGACCAGCGACGCGGCTATGACGCCCGCGCGATGGTCCTCGCAAACAACATCGTGAGCGCGATCCCGGCGCTGCGGGAACTACAGCAACGCGATGCGAATTCCGACGTGCCGGAGAGGCGTAGCGCAGCTGAGGCAGCCGCGCGGATCATTGAGAAGCTCACGGCTGCAGCCCCGCAGGGCGCAAGCCCGTGATGTACACCGCTGCGACGCGCAGCGCAGTGCCCGGGCGGAACTTGACCGGTATGAAGAGTCGGCGCGTCATGTCGCGTCGATTCTGCGTGGCCTTGCCGGCCAGGCGCCGGTCGTTACGGCAGTCAACGGCCACCCGGTCGCCGCGACCGGTGGTCCGGACCGCCCGCCCGGAATCGCTGCGGCGGCCCCCAGGCCGCCGCAACCGGCGCAGAGCGAGCAGCAGCATGGTGGTCTTGGCGGCGTAATCCACACCGTGCTTGACGGGGTTGGCTTGATCCCGGTGATCGGTGAGCCGGCCGATGCCGTCAACGGCGTGATCTACGCCGCTGAGGGCGACAAACTCAACGCCGCGCTCTCACTCTCAGCGATGATCCCAATCGCCGGCGACGCCATCACCGGCGGCAAATACGCCGCCAAAACCACCAAGAGCATCGAGAAACTCGCCGACGCCACCACAAACGCGGAGAAGGCGCGAGACGCAGAACAAGCGGCCGCAGCGGCGCGGCGGGAAGCATACGCAGTTGAGCATCAACCAGATGTCGGGTATCACCACACCGCCCCGGGAGCAGCAGAATCGATTCTGGAGACCGGTCTTCGTCGTGGGGCGTACGTGACTGATCGCGTCTACTCTCCAGGGGACGCTACGATGTATCTCGCGCTGCCAGAGCGCAATGCGAACCCGACCGCCGTTCTCGCCGTCGACCTTGCAGCGATGCGCCGAGATGGCATCGACCTCAAACCCTTCACCGAGGTTCAGCCGCATTACGGTCAACCCGGCGGCGGGAACGAGATCTTCGTCGACGTTGCTATTAAGGACAAGTACTTGAGCGTCGTCGAACGGGAGACAAAATGACCGGTGCAAAAGGTTTTCGCGGCGAGATGGAGCGCTGGTGGGACGACCTGATCGCGCAAGGTCGGCGGGATAAGAATCCTTATGTCCCGGATCTCGCGCTCAAAGATCGTGTCCGGAGCCTTGCTCCGGACGACCCTGAGCGTGCGTTGATCGATGAGGTGTTGCTCGGGTGGCTGTTGAGCGAAGATGATCTTCGGTGGCAGCCGGCGTTGGCTGACCTCACGATCCGGCGAGTGCGGTCGGCGGTACCGGTCATACGGGTAGCGGCCGAGATCGCAACGACAGAGGTAAAGCAGAGCTTCGCCGATGTCTTCATCGAGAAAGCTGACAAGATCGAGGCGTTTTGGCAGGGCGAGTCACCGTGAGCGACCGGTTGGCCGAGTCGACGGTGCTATCCGGAAGAAGTACTTGAGCGTCGTCGAACGGGAGACAAAATGACCGGTGCAGACGGGTTTCGCGCTGAGATGGAGCGCTGGTGGGACGACCTCATCGCTGAGGGTGATCGGTTTAAGAATCCTTATGTGCCGGACCTCGCGCTCAAAGAACGCGTCGAGCGACTTGCACCCGACGACCCTGAACGCGCCTTGATCGATGAGGTGTTGCTCGGGTGGCTGTTGAGCGAAGACGATCTTCGGTGGCAACCGGCGCTGGCCGACCTCGCGATCCGGCGCGTGCCGTCGGCCGTACCGGTCATACGGGTAGCGGTCGAGATCGCAACGACAGAGGTGAAACAGAGCTTCGCCAATGTATTCACGAAGAACGCTGACGAGATCGAGGCGTTTTGGCAGGGCGAGTCATCGTGAGCGATGCGTTGGCTGAGTCGTTGTGCGGCGCTCGAGTCGCTGTCGCTTGGACAGCCCACGAACCGGGGCCCGGGAGTCCTTCCGGGCGCGCGTCAGAGGGTGTTTAGCCTCGGCTCAAGGAGTTCGATCCGGCGTGGGTTGTGAAGCGGAGGGATATTCCTTGACGACGCTCGATGATGTTCGGGCGCTGATCGGCGAGGCGCTTGCGATGGCGACTCGGTCGTCGAAGGCGAAGGGCGACTGGCCGGACGGCACGCTTCCTGCGACGCGGGCGGCCAAGGTTCTGCGTATCACGCTTGACGAGGTGGTCCCGCAGGATCTCACGAGAGACCGTCCGCCGGGGCTCGGACTCTCACGCGGAGCCGGGGATTTGGTTTGGGATCCCGACGACCTTCCGATCGTGGACAAGCTCTACGAGATCGAGGCTGCCTGGGATGCCGCGTTCGAGGCAGCCAAGGCACGCTACGAGGACGGACAATGACCGCTGTTGAACGCGCGCTGCGTGGTGTCGCCGACGATCCTTGAAGCCCCCTATACGGACTCCTACGTGGTAAATGGTTGGCGTTTGTGGTGGGTTGGCGCGTTGGCTGGTGATGCGCGTTCGCCTCGTCAACCACGGCACCAAGCCGATCACGCGACTCGCCGCCGAACTGCGAATCGGAGACCGCACCTACGCGACGTCGGACACCGCCGAGCTGGTCCTGCGTACACGCGACCCGTTCCCCCTACAGCCCGGCGCCGCCGCGCGGCTGCTGTCCGTGGTCGAGCTCCCGCCGGCCGCTGCGACGAAGGCGCGCAAGGATGGGGCGCTGCTCATCTCCCTCGACCCGGACGCCGCGACGATCCCGGCCGCAGCGACCGTCGGCTGGCTTCGCTTGAAGCGCGCGGCAGGCCACTGAGGCGGCAGGCCACGAGAACGGCGCTGAGATCTTGGAGGTTCTGGCACGACCGCTCAGAGCCAGATGGCCGGGGGCCTTGCGGTGAGCGAGGCGTCGCGCAGCTTGGCGCGGGAGGTGCCGGGGATGCCGAGCAGGACGAGATGGTCGAGCGTGTTCTGGGCGAGGTCGCGGTCGGCAAAGGTTTCGAGTTCCAGTGGCGGACCACCGGCCAGTTCGACGCGCACCCCCCACCGCCGCGAGCCGGCCGGGCCGCGTTCGACCAGTTCAGCGTGCCGCGCCGCTGCAAGTGGCCAGCGTTCCTCGCGGGCGCGCGGGTTCGGCAGCTCGCCGACGGTGCGGCGCACGATCATCCGCTGGTCGCCGTCGATCGTCAGCGTTTGGCGCGGCGGCGCGAGCGCGAAGCCGAGCAGCGGGGCGACGAGCGCGATCGCGAGCAGCGACAGGCCACGCACCGCTACGTCGGTCGGGCCACCGGGCATCCACACGCTCACCGGCGCGATCAGCAGCGCGACCGCCGCGACGGCCAGCCAACGCCGGGCCGGCTGCGGGGCAAGCACCTGAGCCTCGACGTACGGGGTCACACCTCGGCAATCGGCTGCGCGCCTTCGCATCTTGACCGGCCGTCGCCGCTCCGGCGCAGCGGGGAGAGTTGGTGCAATCGCGCGTAGATTCGTTACGATTGCCGGCGTACGTTCGCGGCTATGCGATTGCGTGATCTGTTGCTGGCCGCGACACTGCTTGCCGGGATCGGCGCTGCCCCGCCGCTGGCGCTGGCGGCCGACCACGCTGGGGCGCGCTGCTCGGCTGGGCTCGGGCTGCTCGTTGACCGCTCCGGCTCGCTTGATGACTACGACCACGGCGCGCCGCTGCGGCGGGCGGTCGCGGCGGCGCTCGATCGCAGCCGGCCGGCCGGTGGCGGTGATCTGGTCGCGACCTTCGCGTCGGGCCAGCTGCACACGGCGGCCCCGACTGGCGTCGGCTGGACTGCGGCGCTTGCGGGGCTGCTCGACGGGGCTGACGGCGGCTCGACCGAACTCGATGGCACGCTCGACGAAGCCGCACGGCTCCAGCCGCAACGGTGGATCGTCGTCAGCGACCGGGAGGTGGTGCTTGCGGCCCAGCGGCCGGCGCTCGCGGCGCTCGTGACGATCGGCGGGCTACCGGGCGCGATGACGATGGCGACGGTGCAGCACGGTGGCGGCGTCGTGCGTGCCGTTGGCGATGCGGCGACTGCCGCTGCGGTGATCGGTGAGCTGTGCGGTTCGAGCGGCGCTCCGCTGAGCGGCACCGCGCGTGCGGGCGACGACAGCGCCGGGAAGATCGTGCTGGTGTCGGGGCTACGGACGAGCACCGCTGAGCTGCGCGGCGTGCGCACGCAGGCGGCCTGCCGGCGCAGCGCCGCGATGGGTGCGTGGTGTAGCGCGCTCGTTGCGAGCGGCTGGCGGGTGTGGGTGCCATCTGCGGCGCCGGGCGGGCGCGGCGGCGCGCTGCTGAACACGACCGGGGCGCTCGATGCCAACGCCGCCGCGTTGCGGGACTGGCTGCGCCGCCGCGTGCCGGGGTCGCCGGTGCTCGCCGGGCACAGCATGGGCGGATTGATCGCGCACGCCGCGATCGTCAGGGGCGCCTCGGCCGCCGCGCTACTGACGGTCGGCACGCCACACGCCGGGTCGTACGGCGCCGATGCGTATCTCGCGGCAGTCGCGGCGGCGCGCGGCTGTGCGCTGCTCTGCCCGATCACCGGCGCACAGCTCGCCGTCGCGGCGGCGATCGTGCGACACCGTTTCGGTGCGGCGCTCGACGACCTGACCCGCGCGCGACGATTGCGGCAGGCTCCGCTCGGGCCGCCGGGCGTGCCGCTGGCGACGTGGGCCGGCACGCCGAATCGCCTGCCGGCGTTGGCGCTCGGGCTGTCGGCAGTTGGCGGCGGCGGTGGATACGTCGTGCCGAACGACGGGATCGTCGGCGTTGGCAGCGCGACCGGACGACTCGCCGGACTGTCGCCTGCGGTCGTCGTCGACGATGGCGCGGCGCGTCATTCCAGCTCGGTGCCGCCGCGCTCGGCGCAGACCGAACTGGCCTCACCAACGGTCAGCCGGTGGATCGTGCAGCAGGCCGCAGCCTTCACCGATCCAGCGGCGACGCGGCTGCGCACCGTCGCGCGCAGTGTCGTGCCACGGCGCAGCATTCCGGTCTGGCGGTTGGCGCACGCCGCAGGCGCCACGCGGCGGCACCTGCGGCGCGTGTCGGTGCCGATGGTGCCGCTGCTGCCGCTTGTGCCGGGCGGCGCGCCGGTCGCAGTGACGGCCGAGGCGGTGGTCGTTGCGACCGGGCCACCGGCGCTGCGCTGCGACGGTACGCCGATCGAAGCGACCGAGGTGGCGGCGGGGCTCTGGTTTGCCGACACCGGGGCGCTCGGATGCCGCACGGTGAGTGCCGACGCCAGCGACACTGGCGTGCTCGGTCGCGCTGCGGGAGCCACGCTGCTCGGCGCGCAGGGTGCAGGCGGTGCCGTAGCGGCGACCGTGCAGCTCACGCGCCGCCGTCACGGCGGGTGGAGCGTGCTGCTGCGTGGGCCGGCCGCAGCGCGGCCGACGCTCCAACGTGGCGGCCGTCGCGTCGCGCTGCGACGACTGCGCGGCACGCAGGGTGGCGAGCGTCGGTGGCGGGCGTCGCTCGGCGCGCGCGGCACCCGCCAGATCGTCGCCCGCATGCAGCATCCTGACCGGTCAGTGCTGGTCGCCGGCGCAGTGCTGCCCTGACCAGGCGTGGTTGTCCCACGGGCCGGGGTCATACGCGGCATATGGCTCGCGAAACGTCCGCATTTCTGGCAGCGTGTGCTGGAGCCGCATTCGAGTGCCGATACACAAGATTGGCCGTTGTTCCACCTCGACGCGGGCGTCGATATGAACGTAGATCCCGTTCCGCGCGATCCTTTCGCGCAGCAAAGCATTGCCGTCAAAGCGATCCGGCGTCTCTTCGGAGAAACCACTTCGATTAGTAGCTGGCTGTTGGCCCTGCCGCTGTGGCCGATCCGTGTGCGCGCGCTGCTGCTGAGCTGGCAAGGCGGCGCGGTCCATGGCAGCGCACGCATTTTCGCCGGCACGAAGATCGTCGGTACCCAGCTGGCGGTCGGTGCGCACAGCTTCATCAACTCCGGCTGCCACCTCGATGCGACCGAACAGCTGACGATCGGCGCCGATGTGCATCTCAGTCCGCGCGTGATGGTGCTCACCGTCTCCCATGCGATCGCCGGGCCGGAGCGCCGCGGCGGCGGCGTTGAGCGCGCACCGGTCACAATCGGCGATGGCGCGTGGATCGGGGCCGGCGCGATCATCTTCCCTGGGGTGACCGTTGGACGCGGCGCGGTGGTTGGCGCCGGCTCGGTCGTCACCCGCGACGTCGAGCCCGACCACCTCTACGCTGGCAGCCCGGCGAAACCGGTGCGGGCGCTCCCCGGTGCCCGCGAGCACGGCGACCGGCCGTCGCGAGGCGGAAACTGATGCGCCGCTCGGAGCCCGGGAGCGCCGCGCCGGTGCGGACCGAGTCGCGCCCGTGGTGGACGCGCACCACACCGGGCGGGGACGCCCCGAGTCCCGTCGCGCCGCCAGGCGCCGTCGTGCCGCCAAGCGGCGATGCTCCACCAAGCGCCGATGCTGCGGTCGACGCGGCCGCTGCGGTCGACGCGCGTTCGGCCGACGCGACCTTCGGCGTCGCGCGTGGGCCACGGCCGGTGGCGGTCACGGTGTGGCAACTGGTCGACGCGCCGGCCGGCGCCGTGTATGCGCATGTCGTCGCGAGCGAGCCGGCGAGCCTCGTGCGCGGAGGATGGTTGGGGCTGACCGGTGGCAGCGATCTGCAAGAACACGCGGTGGTCGCGCAGCCGCCGGGACTGTTGCGCTCCCGGTTGACGCCGACGCGCGGACTGTCGCGCTGCGTGCTGCGCCAGATCGACGCGCAGTTCGTGTTCAGCAGCGGCGAGGCCGGCGGCACGGTGATCCGCTGGAGCTGCGTGCTGCGCCCGCGTCGCGGTGCCCGAACGATCGTGGTGCTGAGTGCGCCCTTGTGGCGCCGCGTCGCGCGCCAGTGCGTCGTGCGGCTCGCCGACGGCGTGGGACGGCGGCCAGCCGGCGGGCCGAACGAGCCGGTGACGGCGGCTACGAGCCGGTGACGGCGGCGCCGGCTCGTTCGGC
>JASGGQ010000132.1:0-7102 GCA_047604965.1 Patulibacter sp.
CCCCCCCCCCCGCCGGGGGGTGCCGCGGGCCGCCCGCCCCCCCCCCCCCCCCCCCCCCCCCCCCCCCCCCCCCACGGGGAGGGAGGGCGGCTGGAGTAGCAGCGTCGATCGAGCGGGCCGCCGGCGGGATCGCGCTCAGCCATGACGAACTGAGTGCGCTGCTGGCCGATCGGCGGCCCGAGGTCGTCGAAGATGCGCGGCAGGCCGCCGACGCGCTGCGCCGCCAGCTGGCCGGCGACACGGTGACCTACGTCGTCAACCGCAACCTCAACCTCACGAATATCTGCACCGTCGGCTGCGCCTTCTGCGGGTTCGGCCATGCGCGGCGCTCCCCCGACGCCTACCAGCTCGACGAAGCGCAGGTTCGCGAGCGGATCGCGGAGGCCGTTGCGGAGGGCGCGACCGAACTGTGCGTGCAGTCAGGCATCCATCCCGACTGGACGCTGGAAACCTACGAGCAGTGGCTGGAGTTGTGTCGCGACGCGGCGCCTGGCATCCACCTGCACGCCTTCAGTCCGATGGAACTCGACGCGATGGTGCGGGCCAGCGGCCTGGAAGTGGCGGCGGTGCTTGCGCGGTTGCGGCACGCTGGGCTGGGCTCGATCCCCGGTACCGCGGCCGAAATCCTCGACGATGCCGTGCGCGCGCAGATCAGCCCAAACAAGCTGCCGGCCGCTCGCTGGGTGGAGCTGGTCGACGCCGCACATGCTGCCGGCCTCCCATCGACGGCGACGATCATGTTCGGGCACATCGAGCAGCCGCCGCATCTCGCGACGCACCTGTTGACGGTCCGCGCGCTTGCCGAGCGGTCCACCGCGCGCCGCGCCGCTGCCGTTGCCGCTGGCGCCGACACCGGGCGGTGTGGTGGTAAGACCGACACGCAGCAGGGGTCGGGCGCAGTCGCGCCGCTTCCGGCGGCGATTACCGAGTTCGTGCCGCTGCGTTTCATCCCGCACCAGACGTTGCTCGGTCGCACGCGGGGTGTCCGCGAGCTCGATGCCGACGAGACGCTGCGGCTCACGGCAATCTTCCGGCTTGCGCTCGGCCGTTCGATCACGAACCTCCAAACGTCGTGGGTCAAGCTTGGCTTGCCGCTCGCGGCCGAGTCGCTGCGCTGGGGGGTCAACGATCTTGGCGGCACCTTGATGGAGGAGAACATTTCGCGGCTGGCCGGCGCCGACCATGGAGTGCGGGTCACACCGCAGGAGCTGATCGAGGCCGCCCACGCCGCCGGTCGCCCGGCCGCGCAGCGCTCCACCGCCTACGAACTGATTGCCGAACACCCCTTGCCGGCACCGGTGTCCGGCGGCGCGTAGGTCATGCGCGGCGCGGGAGCGGCGCGGGACTCAAACGCTCCCGCATGCTCCGGGGCTCAGCGGAACAGGTCGTCGGTGAGCGGCCGTACCAACGCGGCGGCGCCCGGACCGTCGTCGCCGGTGAGCTGGTCGGCGACGCCGGTGACGACCACCACGCCGCCGCCGTCGTCCTTGCGGCGGGCGAGGTTCGACAGCGCCGCCAGCTCGTCGGCGACGGCCGGCACGGTCGCGACGAGCGGCCGTCCCCCACGGTCGGCCTCGCCGGTTGCCGGCGGCGCGAGCGGTGCGATCCCTGAGACGCCGATTGCGGTGTCGACCTGGCCGCGCCGCCACGCGCGACCAAACGAATCGGTCACGATCACCGCGAGCGGAGCCAGGCCGCTGCGCCGCTGGATCGTCGCGCGTAGGCGACGTGCCGACGCATCAGGGTCGAGTGGCAGCAAAATCGCCGTGCCCGGCGGCGCGTTGCTGCGGTCGACACCGGCGTTCGCGCAGACGAAACCGTGGCGGGTGCGGCAGATCAGCACGCCGCGCTCAGCCCGCAGCAGCTCTTCGCTCTCATCGAGGATGACCTGCACATGGCGGGCATCGCCGCGATCGCCGCGCGCGTTGGCCAACGAGATGGCGAGCGGAGTCGGCGTTACGTCGGCAAGCGCCACGGTCCGCCCCTCCGCTTTGCTGACGAGCTTTTGCGCGACGCAGATCACCGCCCCGGGCGCTAGCAACGGCGCGCCGTGCTCCGCGATCAAGGTGGCGAGGTCATCGCCCGGCGTGATCTCCGGGAGCCCCGGAATGGCGCTTGCGGTGACGCTCATGCCAGCTGCGTCGCGACGACCCCGCGCGTTGCCGGAGCGCCGCCGCGCTGCGACGCGAAGCGGGCGCGGAGCGTCGCGAGATCGTCGGGCGTGTCGACATCCAGCGCCAGCGACGGCACGACGAGAACCGTGCCGCCCAGTCCTGCGCTGTGAGCGGCCGCGAGGTGTCGCGCGCACGAGCCGTCCCCGAATGACGGGTCGATCGCATCGGGCGGGTCGAGCAGCAACGCATTGGTGCCCTGCCCGTGACGATCGGGGATGACGACGACTGGCGGCTGCGGGGTGGCCAGCAGCTCGTCGAGCTCTTCGACGCGCAGCAGCGGGCAGTCTCCGGGCGCCAGCAGCACGCGGTCCTGCGGTGTGACCGTCGCGGCGATGCCACGGAGCGCCGCCGCGCTGTGCGAGCCCGCGTCATCGTCGGCAACCACGTCGGCGCCTTCGGCGATGGCGCGGTGGCGGACCTCGCGGTCGTCGGTCACGACGACGACGCGCGCGATGGCGGAGCAGCGCCGCAGGTTCATCAGCACGTCGGCGAGCATCGCCAGCATCAGCGCGCGGCGCTCGGCCGCATCGAGCGCGCCGGACAGCCGCGATTTGGCGGCGTCGAGCCGCTTGACCGGCACGATCGCGACTGCGGGGCGGACGGGATCAGCCGGTGGGTGAGTAGCGGCCGCACCGGCCACCGCCACAGCAGCAGCGGTGGCCGGTGCGGCCGGGCGAAAGGCAGGGCGCCCGCTCATCCCGCGCGGAGCGCGTCGGCAAACGCCAATAGCTCGCGGGCGACCTCGCGGCGGCGCTCCGGCGTGTCGAGCAGCACGTCGGCCTGGCGGTGCGCGACCTGCTCGGGGAAGGCGCTCGTCGGCGCGTCATCGGAGAGCAGCCCGTCGGTCACGTCGGCGTACAGCGTCGCGATGCCGGCCGCGTCGTGCGTGACGCCGAGATGATCGAGGAAGGCGTCGGTCGGCCCTTTCAGAACGGCGCCCTGCACCAGCGGCGAGACGGTGATCACCGGCGCCGGTGCCGCCGCGACCGCATCGCGCAGGCCAGGCAGCCCAAGGATCGGCGTGATCGAGAGCGCGGGGTTCGATGGGCCGATCACGATCAGTTCCGCCGCCTCAATCGCCGCGAACGCTTCGGGCGTCACCGTCGCTGCTTCGAGTCCTTCGACGGTTACGTCGTCGATCGGCCCGGCACCGTGCCGGCGAATCAGGAAGTCCTGGACGCCGGTGCGCTTGCCGCGTGCTTGCACCGTGGTGCGCAGCTGGTCGTCGGTCGGCGGTAGAACGGTCGCCGCGATCCCGAGCTGGGTGGTCAGTCGGCGCAGCGCCTGTGTCGGCGTGAGCCCGTCGCGCAGCCACTGCGCACGCTGCACGCAGACGGCCAAGTCGCGGTCGCCGAGGTTGAACCAAATCTCTTCGCCGAGGGCGCGCAGCTCGTCCATCACCGTGAAGCTGTCGCCTTCGATGCCCCAGCCGCGCGGGGCGACGCGATGCGCCAGCCAGTACGAGACGAGATCGGGGTCGGGGGAGACATGCGCGCCGTAGATCTCGATGTCGTCGGCGACGTTCGCGAGCACCGTCAGCCCGCTGCCGACGACATCGAGAAAGCCGCGGGCGAGTTTGGCTCCGCCGGTCCCGCCGGAGAGCAGGACGACCTTCGCGCCATCGAGGTCGGGCGTGTTCATCGCAGCTCTTTCGGGTTGGTCGGGGAGTCGGGCCACAGGTCGTCGGGCAGGCCGGTGATGCGAATGCCGGCGTGCGCTCGGTACCGCACGTTGATGCCGATCAGCGTCGCCGTCAACTGCTCCACGATTCTTGCCTGCTCCAGCGGGCCGGCATCGACGACGCGCAGCCCGGCGATGCGTTGCAGCAGCTGGGCGACATGGCGCTTATCGGCGCGGTCGTCGCCGCAGATCAAGACATCTTCGGCAAGCGGCTCGCTGAGGTTGCCGAGCGTCTTGGCAGCGACGGTGTGCAGGGCGGCGACGACCCGCACACCGCTTGGCGTCAGCTCGTCGGCCTGCTGCGCCGCCGAGCCCTGCCACACGCCGATCGTGCGGGTCGCTTTGCCGGAGATCGTCGCGGCCAACGGAACGGTCGCATCGACGAGCAGCTGCTCCTCTCGCCAATGCGGGCGCAGGTTCGTGAGCGTTTCCGAGTGGCTGCGAAATGGCACGCAGAGCAGCACGATCGCCGCACCGCGCACCGCCTCCACGTTGCTGGCGGGCCTCGGCGCCGGCGCGTCGGCCGGGAGTCGGCCGGCGATGCGCTGCGCGGCCTCTGCGGCGCGAGCCTCCTCGCGCGAGCCGAGCAGGACCGGCGTGCCGGTGTCGGCGAGTCGCAACGCCAGCGCCGAGCCGAGCGCGCCCGAGCCGCCGACGATCGCGACCGGCTCGGGAGTTTGATCGACGGATCGCACCGCCCCGACGCTAACGCAGCGGCTGGTCGGCTGCGTCGCCGGGCGATGGGTTTGCGTGTCTGCGGACTGCTGCGGCTGCTGCTGCGTTAGCGCCGGGCCGGGGCGGGGGCGGGCCGGGGCGGGTCGGTCAGCGCTGCGGTGCTTGCACGATGAAGTCGACGGCCATCGGCCCATGCCCGGGAATCGAGCAGATCAACTTGTACCGGCCTGGCTCGAGCGCGACGTCGGTCGTTGGCGGGATCGGGTGCTCCTCGGTCGTCGGCGACGTGGCGCCGAAGAGCTGGTGGAGGTCGCCGACGATCGCGCCGTCGGCGTCGGCCTGCGCCCAGTAGAGGTTGTGTGGCTGGCGGTCGATGTTGTCGAACTCGAAGTTGACGATGTCGGCGGTGACGATGCCTCGCGTCAGCTGAAACGGTTCGCTGTTGTCGATCGCTGTGATGCCGACTGCCGCGTAGACGCAGCTGCTCGTGCCTGCGCAGGTGGTGTCCGTCGGTGTTGGGGTCGGCGTTGGGGTTGGTGTCGTCGTTGGTGTTGTCGTTGGCGTCGTCGTCGGTGTCGGGGCGGCGGGCTCTGCGACGGTCGGTTCGGTCGCCGACGTTGTGAGCGCGGCCGGCTCCGTTGTGCCGCTGGGAGCGAGCGTGGGCGTGGGCGTTGCGGTCGGCGTGGTGGTGGAGGAGGAGGTGTTGCGGGATGCGGCGATCAGCGCGTCACGTTTCCTGCGGCATGCGCGACGGCTGCGGCGACTCGCTGCGCTCAGGCGGCTTGGCCGCGTGACCTTCAGCAGCGCGCGGCAGCGCCGGGAGAGCTGCTTGGTGGCCTGCGCGGTCGTTAGCGCGGCGCGGGCGGCGACCGGTTCGTCGGGGTCGACAAGTGGCAGCCCGAGCTTGGCGCGGAGCTGTTGCTGCGGGTCGCTCAGGCCGGCCGCGCGGCGCTCGGCCAGCGCTGCCGCAACGGTTTGCGCAGCCAGGTTCGGGCGATGCGCGGCGGTGTGGCTGGCAAGCCAGAGCGGTCCGGGAGCGCCGCGCGCCATCAGCGGCGAGCGCTCCGAACCGACGACCCACATCGTCGCGCTCGATGCGCCGACTGAGTGGCCGTGCGCCGGACGGGAGGTACGCCCGGCGGTCGCGTCCGGTTCGTGGTTGCCCATCAGGTCGTCGCCCATCAGGACGTCGGCGGATAGGTGGCCGGCATGCGGCGAACCGGTCGCGACCTGCCGGGCGACGGCGTGGTGCAGCGGGCAGTCGCAGCGCAGCAGCAGCGACGCCGCGATGGCGCTCAGCGGGGCTGCGGCAAGGATCGCCAGCGCGACCCGGAGACGGCGACGGTAGCCGCTGAGCGCCGCCCGCCCGCTGCCGGCGGTGGCGTTCACAGCAGGGTGGGGCGGGTGACGCTGCCCGCGTCGGGGATGATGCCGGCCGCGTCGGTGTCGAGCCACTGCTCCAGCAGCGCGGAGTACAGGCCGCGAAAGTCAGCGGTCGCACGGAGATTGCCGTCGCGCATCAGCCCCGAGTCGGTGGCGCCGTACGCCTTGAGCCCGGGGAATTCGCCGATCAACCCCTGCTGAACGTTCTTGCCGATCACGAAGGCGTTCCCGGCGGCGCCATGGTCGCAGCCGGCCGAGCCGTTTTCCTGTGGCCGGCGACCGAACTCGCTCCACACCAACATCACCACGCGGTCATCTTCGCCGCGCGCCTGAAGGTCGGCCCAGAATGCCCGGATCGCTTCGGTTGTGATGCGCAGGTTCGTGGCGAGTGTCGCCGCTTCGGCGCTGTGCGTGTCGTAGCTGCCGTGGGCACGCAGCGCGACGGTGCGCACCGGCAGCCCGCTGCCGTTAATGCGCGTGCCCAGCAGACGCGCGACATCTTGAAGCTGGGCGACGAAGGTGCTGTCGTCGGTCGGGTAGGCGACCGTCGGCTGCGCCGTTTGCGCTGCGAGTGCGAGGTCGTCGACCAGTTGGAGCGTCGCGCCGGACACCATCCGCGCCTGGTCGTGCTGTCCGTCGCCGCTAGCGCGGCTGGCGAGTAGGCGTAGCTCGTCGCCGACGGCGGTCTTCATGCGACCCCAGCTGGCGTAGTCGAGCGACAGATTGTCGATGTCGCTGATCGCCGCGACCGGCACGTTGGCGGTGGCGAGCGTCGGTGAGAGCGCGCCACCCATCGTGACGCCTTGAATCGGTACGTCGGAGCTGCCGACTCGATCGAGGTAGCGGCCGAGCCAGCCGGTCGTACCGCCGGTGTCGAGCGCGCCGACCTCCCAGAAGTGGCGGCTTGTGAAGTGCGAGTAGTTCGCGTTGTCGTAGCCGATCGCCGGGGCGATCGCGACGCCAACCGAACTGTCGTCCCAGAGTGCACGCAGGCCGGACGCTGACGGATGCCACGAGAGACTCGGGTCGGCGCTCAGCGGGGTGGTCGCGGAGCGGTCGATGCCCGCCGCAAGGCCGGGCCGCAGCGCTGCCAGGCGCGCCTCGTGGCGGGAATCGCTGCCGTATGGGATGAGGACCGAGAGCGCATCCCAGCCGCCGTCGACGAAGACGGAAACGATCACTTTGTGCTG
>JASGGQ010000133.1:0-6989 GCA_047604965.1 Patulibacter sp.
GCGTGGTCGCCGTGCGCACGGGGCAGCGGCTCCAGGCCGGGGCACTGGCGTTGCGCGTGCGGTGGCCGACTGCTGCCGCTGCGCGCCAGTCCGGCGATCCGAACGACCGTGCCGCCGTGATCGAGGCGACGATCGGCGGATTGCACGCGCTGATCCCTGCCGACGCCGAAGGCAACGTGCTGCGACACCTGTCGGGTTTGCGGGCCGATGTGCTGGTCGTCAGCCACCACGGCAGCGCCGACCCGGATCTCCCCGCCGTGTTGCGCGAGCTGCATCCGGCGTTTGCCGTGATCAGCGTCGGCGCCGGCAACAGCTATGGCCACCCGCGTGCCGAAACCCTGGCCGCGCTCCAGCGGGCGCGGGTGCCGACGCTGCGGACCGATCGTGGGGGCAGCGTCGATGTGCGGCGCGTCGCCAACAGGCTCGTCGTACGCCGGATTGCGGCGTCGCCATGAGCCGTGATCGTGCTCGCTTGCTGGAAAATGGCTGACGGCGCGATCAGCGCAACGCCGCCGCAAGTGCCGACAGCTGATGCGCTGTGTCGGTCACCAGCGGCGGGCCGTGTCCGAACACGATCGTGTCGGGACGCAGCGCCGCGAGCAGCCGAATCGAACGGCGGCAGCTCTCGGGATCGGGACGGTCGGCCCACGGCGGTGCGAACACGCCGGTACGCAGCCGGGTTGAGACACCGAACAGGGCGTCGCCGGCAATGAGCACGCGGTCGGACTCACGCCACAACGCCATGTGTCCGGGCGTGTGTCCGCGCGTGGCCACGGCAACGAAGCCGGCACCGACCTCGTCTCCCTCTTGCAACGCGACTGCGCGCAACGGCCGGTACCGCACGAGCGCGCGCTGGACCGGGTTCAGCAGCTGACCGAGCCGAATCGGTGGCGACACACCGGCCGCGAGATCGGCGAGGTCGGCGGCACCGCACATCACCTCGGCGCCGTGATCGGCGGAGGTGCGCGCCACCGTTCCGGCGTGGTCGATGTGCGCGTGCGTCAGCACGATGCGATCGATCCGCCGCCCTTCGAGGAGTCGCCGGATGCGCCCGTGATGAAACGGCATGCCGGTGTCGACCAGCACCGATTCGCCGAGGAGATACGCATTGAGCCCAAAGCGTGGGGCAAGCGGGAGCAGGATCACTCCGTCGGCAATGGTTTGCATGCGCGTCACGATACTCCCGGAGGTGATCGTTCGCACACGCGCCGGCGTCGCTGTGATCAGGACGGTCGCTGCTTTAGGTTGCAGCCGTGGCCACGCTCAAACCTGCGTATCTCCTCCACGGCGACGATCACGGCAAGCTGGCCGAGCGTCGCGCCAATCTCCGAGCGCTGGCGCAGCGGATCGATGCTGAACTGGAGTTCCTCGAAGGGGAGCGGGCGACGCCGCAGGCGGCCGCTTCGTCGCTGGCGGCGTTGACGCTCGGCGGCGAGCGGCGCGTCGTGATCGTCGACGACGTGCAACGCTGGAAGGAGAAGGACGTCGCCGAGCAACTGGCACCGGCGCTCGGCCGTCTCGACGACCTGACGACGATCGCCTTCTTCGCCCGTGAAGAGAAAAGCAAGACGGCCCCGAAAGCACTGATCGACGCGGTCGCCGCTGCCGGTGGCGACGTCGTTCACGTGCAATTGCCACAGCAGCGCGATCTCTCCGGTTGGGTGGTGCGAGAGGCTGCGCAGCGCCAGCTCGAACTCGATCGCGAGGCGGCCGACCTGATCGCGACGCGCGTGGGTCGTCGCCCGTCGCGACTGGGACGGGTGCTGGAGGTGCTGGCACTCGGCACTCCCCCGGGAGAGCGGCTCGGCGCAGCCGATGTGGCGCCATTCGTTGGCGACGATGCTGAACTGGTGGCCTGGCCGCTGGTCGATGCCCTGATCGCGGGCCAGGAGCAGCATGCGCTGCGGCTGCTACTCGAACTTGCCGAGCGTGGCGAATCGCCGGTGCGGCTGCTCGCGATGGTCGAGCGGCGTGCCCGTGAACTGCGCGATCTCACGGTCCGCCTGGCGGCCGGCGAGTCGCGTCAGCAACTCGAAGCGTCGATCAAGGGTCCGCCGTGGGCGCGCGGCAAGCGCGTGCAGGAGGCACAGCGCGCCGACCGCCAGTGGCTCGACGCACTCGTGGCCCGGCTCAGCGCGCTCGAGCTCGATACGCGCGGCGGGTCGGCGGCCGATCCGGCGGTGCGGGTGATCCATCAGCTCTTCCGCCCGCCGGTCGCGGTTCGCGGCTGAGGGCGCTTGCTGCCGGCGAACGACGAAGCGCCCGGCAAGCCGGGCGCGAACGTGGGGTGGGGCGAAGCGGTGAGCTTACGCAGCGGCGCCGCGACGCACGCGGGAAGCGCGGGCCTTCTTGCGGGCAGCCGTGTTCTTGTGCAGCGCGCCGCGCTTGACCGCCTTGTCGATCGTCCGCTGGAGGAGGCGAAGCTCCTCGCCAGCTTTCGCGTCGTCCCCGGAGGACACAGCGGCCTCAAGACGGCGGAAGTAGGTCTTGATCGACGAGATGTAGCGCTTGTTTTCGAGGCGCTCGCGCTCGCTGCGCAGGATGCGCTTCTTCTGGGATGCAATGTTGGCCATAGAGCGACGGCGAAGTGTAGCGGCCCGCGCGCCATGGTGCCGCGCGACCCCCTTCGGGCCAGACGAGCGCTGGCCGTAAGCAGGGAGAGGTGTCCCACATGCGGCGCAGCCCATACGATGCGCCGCTGATGGACGACGACTCCACGCGCGCGCCGGGGCTGCCGGAACCGGACGACCTGCTCGACACGGCGGCGTCGCGCCGTTACGCCGAGCGCATGGCGGCGCGAGCCGCGCGTGGCCAACAGCTCGGTGGCACGAACGACGCGCGGCGCGATCCCCGGCCGTCGGCCAGTGCAAGCCGCCCCGGCGCCGGACGCGACGCCTCCGATGCGCGGCCCGCAGCGGCCGGCGCGCGCGCCCGCAACACCGCGATCTTTTCGCTGCTGACCGGCTTCTCCCGGATCGCCGGCTTGCTGCGCGAGATGCTGGCGACCGGCTTCTACGGCACGAGCGGCCCGGCCTCAGCCTTCACCCTCGCGTTCCAAATCCCGAACCTCCTGCGATCGCTCTTTGCCGACGCCGCGCTGAGCGCCGCCTTCGTGCCGGTGTTCAGCGATCTGATGCAGCAGGGCCGCCGTAAGGATGCCTTTGCGCTGGCCGCGAACCTCGCGTGGGTGGTGCTGCTCGGGCTTTCGGCGGTGACCGCCGTATCGATCTTG
Organism: Patulibacter sp.; assembly: GCA_047604965.1. Classification (GTDB taxonomy): domain Bacteria; phylum Actinomycetota; class Thermoleophilia; order Solirubrobacterales; family Solirubrobacteraceae; genus JAGIBJ01. The sequence goes on from JASGGQ010000133.1 coordinate 3,233, forward strand.
TTGACGCCGCTCGTCGTACCGTTGCTGACCGGTGACCTGTCGCCATCGGACACCACGCTCGCCGTCCACCTGACGCAGATCATGTTCCCGGTCGTCGCGCTGCTCGGGATCAACGGTTTGCTCGTCGGCATGCTCAACGCCGAGGACCACTTCACGATCCCGGCGCTCTCCCCGGTCGTCTGGAACCTGCTGATCATGGCGTTTATGGTTGGCACCCATGCCGTCGTCGACGACCCGGCCGATCAGCTCTACGGCTACGCGATCGGCGTGCTGGTTGGCACGATCGCCCAGCTCGCGATGGCGGTGCCGCTCGTGCGCCGCAAAGGCCTACGGCTCGGCCGGCCGCGCTGGCGCATCGACGGCCAAGTCCGCCAAGTGCTGGTGCTGATGCTGCCGGTCGCGCTCGGGCTTGGGCTCGTGAACTTCAACCTCCTGATCAACTCGACGCTCGGGTTCAAGATCAGCGACGAGGTGCCGCGCGCGATCGATGCCGCGTTTCGCTTGTACATGATGCCGCAAGGCATCTTCAGCGTCGCGATCGCGACGGTGCTGTTTCCCGCACTGAGCCGCGCCGCCGCCCGCCACGACGACCGCGATTTGCGGGCGATCATCGCTGACGGCATGCGGCTGATCCTGGTGTTGCTGATCCCGGCGGCGGCCGTGTCGATTGCGCTTGCAGCGCCGATCGTCCGGCTTGTCTTCGAGCATGGTGAATTCGACGCTCACTCCACGTCGCTCGCTGCGGAGGCGCTGTGGGTCTTTTCGTTGACGCTTCCGCTCAACGGCCTGAACCTGCTGCTCACACGCACCTTCTTCGCGCTGAAGGATCCGTGGACGACGACCCGTCTGGCGGTGCTCAGTCTCGGCGTCAACCTGGTGGTGTCGGTCGCGCTGTACAAGCCGCTGGGAATTGGCGGGATCGTCGCCGGCACCGTCGCAGCGAATATCGCGGTGGTCACTGCGCAGGTTCGCGTGTTGCGCCGGCGGCTCGACGGCTCGCTCGGGCTGCGGCAAACCGCGGGCACCGGCGCGCGGATCGTGCTCGCCGCATTGCTGCTCGCAGCCGTTTGCGTCGGCGTCGACGCCGGTGTGCGCTCGGTCCTTGGGGACGGGCTGCTGCCGTTGACGCTCGCGATCGTCGCCGCGCTCGGCCTGGGGGGAGCGGCCTATCTCGCCGCGCTGCGGCTGCTGAAGGTCGAGGAGGCGCTGCGGCTGGAGGCGATGGTGCGTGCGCGGCTCGCGCGGTAGGCACTGCGATGCGTGCGGGGTTTACCGGCGCTCCGCAGTGATCTCGTGCCGGTCGGCGGCGAACCAGCCTGAGGCGCCCATGATCGCGGCGACCGTCAGCACTGCCGGCCAGGTGCCGATCAGGTCGCCGAGGAGGTGCGAGCCGACGAAGAGCGCGCCGTAGAGTGCGGCGAGCAGCACCATCACCGGTGTGCCCTGTGCGGCGTTCCAGCGGATCGCGCACCACGTGCCACCGGCGAGCAGCACGATGCCGCCGAGGGGCCGTACGCCGGTCACGTCGGCCACCGCGAAGCCGACGATCAGCGAAAGCGCGGCGACGAGCGAAGGTGGGAGCGGGCGCATGGCCACCGATCGTACGCGCAATACGAACCGGCGCTTGCCGTGCGGGTGCGCTGAGCGCCGATATGCTCACAGTGTGCGTCGCTCGACTGTGCCCTTGGTCACCTGCATGGTCGTGCTGTTGGCGTCCGTCGCAACGCCGCGTGGGGTGGCGGTGGCAGCCGCGAGCGCCAAGGTCACTTGCAAAGCCGGCACGATCCCGAAAGTCACCGGTGCGGGCAAGCAAGCCAAACTTGCCACGAAGCGGGGAAAGGCCGTCTGCGTCAAGACGCCAAAGGTCAAGCCGAGCCAGATCGAGCCGGCCGCCACAACGTCGCAGGGGACGATCGCCAGCACGACCGACCAGCTGACACAGGCGCTGGCGGTCAACCCCGATGCACTCGCGAGGATCGAGCGCAAACTCGGCAAACACGCCACCGACGAACTCGTCGAACGCGCGATGAACGGCTGGCGCACCGGCGCCCGGGCTAGCACGGCACGTCGGCTGGCCGACGACGGCGGGTTCCACTACACCGGCAGCTTCGGCGATGCCGGCAAGGGCACCAGCGGCTCGGCGCGGCTCGACACCGCACCCGCCGGAGACGGAGGGCAAGGCATCAAGGCGAGTGCCGCGATCGAGTTCGGCGCAGACGCGAAGGGCCTCAAAGAACTCGGTGCCGACAAGCTCACGTCGGCCAAGAGCGCCAAGGTCAAGATCGAGATCGCGTTCGAGGACGCGCCGGCCGCCTGCCCGACCGCTGCCGGCAAGGTTGCCGGGGTGCTGAACGCCTCTGCGACGCTGACGATCACGACCGACGGCGCGACGCAGACGATGGCCGCGAAGGTCAACAGCAGCTACTCGCTGACGGTCGGTCCTGACGCGCGCTGGAAGACAATCGACGACGTGAACGTCAAGACTGAGTTCAGCTTTGGCGGCAGCGGGCAGAAGACCGAAACGTGGCGTGGCGAGCGCGGCGGAGCGGGCTTCGGTCAGCGCGGGATCTTCGGTGACGGATCGGGTGACTTCAGCTCGGCGGTGGCCGAGCAGCAGTCGCACATCAACCCGAACATCGGCGGCGTGTGGGGGCCGCGCGGGCGCGTGCTGTTTAGCGATCCCTCGACCGACAACATCTTCAACTACGGCGGGTCGATCGCCCATCTCAAGGGGATGATCATGACCGACATCGCGACGACCTATCTGACCTACGCTGCGGTCGAGTACATCCGCCACGTCGTCGCGCCGCGCGGCGACAAGCACTGGCACGACGCCGAAGGTTGCCTTCAGCTCACGGCGACCCCCGACAAGTCCAAACTCGGGCCGGGGGAGACGGCGGTCATCACCGCAAGCGACGCCAAGGCGGCCGACGGCGCGTCGGCGAGTGCGACCATTACCGCGAGCGGCGTCGCTTCGATCACGCCCGGCGCGGCCTCGCTTGGCGCCGGTGGCAAGAGCGACTTCACGCTGACGGCGCCCAGCCGGTCTCCGGTCGTGGCGACGTACACGCTCGTGGCGCTGAGCCCGGCTGGCAAGAAGACGATCAGTGGCACGCTCAAGGATCAGCCGGTCTACACGGTCACCTTCGAGGACGACGAGCGCGCTGAGTACGCGACCCACCTCGCGACCGGGCATCTGGCCGGCACGCTGACGACGGTCGCCGTCGACGGGGCGGCCCCAGCCCAGTCCACGGGCAGCGGGCAGGCCTTCTGGTCGGACGTCAGCGCGACCGCGTTGATTGAGAACTCGTGGCTGGAGAACCCCGTCTACGGAACGGCCGACTGGAGTGCGACGGTTACCAGCAATGACGACACCACCGTCAACGTCAAGCTCGATGTCGCCGGCAACGCCCGCGTGCTGTGGACCTTCTCCAACGACGAGCCGGCCGATCCGTACGGCAACGACCCGCCGCGCGTCGACACGCCCGGCACCGTCGGCACGATCACGATCGCGCTGTGGAACACGCCGCTGGACTTCGACGTGCCAGCAGACGGTGGCACCTACCGCTTCGACCAGGAGTTCACGACCGGTGACGGCGGGACCTTCTCTGCCGGCGCGGTCACGGTGATCCCCGGCGCCCAGGGCTAAGCCTGAATCCACCGATCCTCGGGTCGCGTGGGCGGCGACGGCTCTCGCGTGGCAGGATGCCCCGCAATCAAAGGGCGCCGGCACTCCTCATGCGGAACATCCACCCAC
>JASGGQ010000134.1:0-6918 GCA_047604965.1 Patulibacter sp.
CCTCAACGCCGGCCGGCACGTCGACATCGATCCGCACCCGCGCCGCGTGCGCCTGGCGCGCGGCATCCTGCGCGGCGAGCGCCGCGACCGCCGCGAGATCCAGTGGCGCGGCGGCCACCAGCCCGCGCTGGGATCGCGCGAGCACCATCAGCGCGGCGAGCAGCCGGTCAAGCTCATCGCTGCCCTCCAGCACCCGTGCGCCCATCTCGCGTAGCTCCGCGACCGTTGCCTGCGGATCGGACAATGTCACATCGACCTCCGTGCGGATCGCCGTCAGTGGACTGCGCAGCTCGTGGCTGGCGTTGGCGATAAACCGCCGCTGCGCCTCGATGCTTTCCTGAAAGCGGTCGAGCATCGCGTCGAAGGTGTCGGCGAGCTCGCGCAGTTCGTCGTTGGGGCCGCCGAGTGCGATCCGCTCCTGCAAATGTTCGTCGGAGGCGCGCCGCGCCGCGCCGGTGACGGCTGCGATCGGCGAGAGCAACCGTCGCGCGGCAAGCCACCCCAGTCCGAGTGCCAGCAACGTCGTGCCGGTCAGCGCCAGCACGTATTGGATCGCCAGCCCACGCAAGATCGGGCGCGCCTGTTGTGGTGCGAGCGTCGCATGCAGATGGCCGGCCATCAACAGGTAGCTGACGATCAGTACCGCCGCCGTTGAGACGACGAACACGACCGCGAACAGCCCGACGAGCCGCACCCGCAGCGGCAGTCGCTCCCCGATCCGCGCGAGCCGCCCCGCCAACGTCAGCCGCCACGCCGACGCCCCACCGGGCCTCGCGCTGCCGGCCTCGCGCTGCACTACGCGATCCGGTAGCCGGCGCCGCGCACCGTTTGGATCGGCGACGGTTCACCGAGCTTGCGGCGCAGCGTCACGAGCGCCATCCGCACCGTGTTCGTGAACGGGTCGGCGTTCTCATCCCACACGCGCTCCAGCAGCTCCTCGCTGGAGACGACCGCGCCGTCGGCTGCCAGCAGCTCCTGCAACACGCCGAACTCCTTCGGCGACAACCCCAGGTCCTCGCCGCCGCGCGTCGCGATTCGTCGTGCCGGATCGAGCGTCAGATCGCCCCGCGTCAGCACCGGCTGGCGCGCCTCGCCGGAACGCCGCGCCAGCGCCCCGACCCGCGCGACCAGCTCCTCAAAGCGAAACGGCTTGGCGAGATAGTCGTCGGCGCCGATCGCTAGGCCCTCGACGAGATCGTCGACGCCACGCGCCGCCGTCAGCATCAAAATCTTGCGGTCCGGCTGCTCGCTGTTGAGTAGCCGGCACAGCTCGTCGCCATGCAGCTTCGGCAGGTCGCGGTCGAGGATCACCACGTCGTACGGCGTCACGCGCGCTTTGAACAGCCCATCTTCGCCATCGAGCGCCGTGTCGACTGCCGCGCCGGTACGCCGCAGGCCGCGGGCTACGGCGTCGCAGATCCGTGGCTGATCTTCGACAACGAGTACACGCATCGGCGCTACAGCTCTCTGTGGGGGACGCTCGACGGGGACGGGGACGGGGCGGTGTGGCGGCCGCTGTCGGGTGCTGCGTCGCGCCGTTCTGGCAGCGCGCTGTGGCCGTCCCACTTCGGTGAGCTGCGCTCCTGATCGAGCGTGTCGCTCAGCTGCTGCGTGACGACCGGCGTCGTCGGCCGCGCTGCGTCTGCGGCCCGCAATTGGCTACCGAGTCCCGCCAGGCCGAAGAGCGCCAGGCCTAGCGTGGCCGCCCCGGTTCCCACGAGCGCCGAGACGGTGATGTTGGCGGGGCGGACATCCATTGCGCCTACGAAGGTAGTGGGGCAAGCCGCCGCAGCACGCCGGTCAACCGGCCATTCCCAGCAAGCTCTCAGTCTCGCCGAGCTGGCCGTGCAGCGCTGCTGTCGCGCGTTGAGGCTGCGGGAAGCGTGCGCCCAGCGGTACCCTCCCCGGCACGACGCGCACCGCGTCATCACCCGATGTTCGCGCCCGCGCCTTCATTGCGGGCGCACGACCCACCGAGAGGTGAACCACGTGAAGCGCCAGATCCTGATCGCGACGCTCGCCGCCGCAGCCATTGGCGTTGCCGGATGCGGTGGCGCGGAATCCGCCGGCCGAGACATCGGCTACGCCATCGGCGCGCTGCAAACGACGACCGCGACGAAGATCGTCGAGGAGCGGCTGAAGGGCCTGACGACCGCGATCGAGTCACTCAAGGATCAGCTGCCGGCTGAGACGTACGAGCAGCTCGAAGCGATCCAAGAGCATCTCGAGCATCAGCTCGAAACGGCGGAGAACCATCCGGACGCACTGGCGGCGGCGTCGAGCGAAGCGGCCCAAGCGATCGCGGCGCTGTCCGCCACCGACGAGCAGGTCAAGCAGCTTCAGGAAGCGGTGCGCGAGGCGTATTCCGCAGCCTCCGGCGAACAGTCGTAACGCGCGCTGCGGCGCTGGCGCATCCGGCGGCGCGGGTGCCGCCCGGTCGCTCCAGCGCCCTCGCGCGCGTTACACCGCCCGGCCGACGAGCATCAGCGACGCGGCGGCGCCGAGCAGCAGCAACGCGAGCGCGCCGCCGGCAAAGGCGGCGGTCACTTCGCGCGGCTCCTTGCGCGTGGCGACCTGTCGGCCAAGCTGCTCGTACACCGCGTCGAGCGCTTTGGCGTCCGGCGCGTCGAACGCTTCGCCGCCGGAGATCTCCGCGATCTGCCGCATCGTCTCGCGGTCTGGTGGCACCGTCTCGGTGTTGACGGTGCCGTCGGACTTCTTCGTGCGCAGCACGCCGTTGTCGGTGCCGAGCGCGACGGTATAGATCCTGACGCCGGCCTGCTTGGCTTGCCGCGCGACGGCGAGCGGATCTTGGCCGCGTACCGATTTGCCATCCGACAGCAAGATGATCGCGGCCGGTGGCTGCTTGGCGTTCGGGGTCGTTCCGGCTGCCGCTGAGTCGCCGGAGCTGGCTGAGTCGCCACCCGTCGCCTTCGCCGCGTGCTGGGCGCGCAGCACCGCGAGGGCCCGTGCAAGCGCGTCGCCGGTCGCGGTCGATCCGCCCGGCTTGAGCGTTTGCAGTTGCGCGCGGACGGCTTGCCGGTCGGTGGTCGGTGATTGCAGGACTTGTACGACGTCGCTGAACGAGATCAACCCGGTCCGGACGTCTTCTGGGACGCGATCGAGGAACAGGCCGGCGGCACGCTTGACCGCCGCAATCCGGCCGCCCTGCACGTCGCCTGCGGCCATCGAACCGGAGCGGTCGGTGACGAGCATCACCGACGCCTGCTCGACCTTCACCGACACCTTCGCCTGCGGCCGGGCGGCGGCGATCAGCAACGCGGCGAGCGCGACGAGGTACGCCGCCGGGCCGACATGGCGCCGCCACCCGGCGCGGCGCGGCGTGACCGACGGCGCGACTGGCGCGCTAGCAAACGCGGCCCTGCCGCGCTGCCGCCGCCGTTCGCCAGCGACGTACCACCACGCTGCGGCCGGTACGAGCAGCAGCCCGAGCAGGAGCGCTGGCGAGAGGAAGCTCACGGAATCTGGAAGGGGCTGACGCCGCTGCCGTCTTGGCCCTGGCCGCCGCTGCCGTCTGGGCCCTGGCTCTGGCCGCCGGATGATGGGTCGCTCGGATCAAGGCCGCCGGAGCCCGAGCCGCCTGAGTCCGGCACGCTCTGCGACTGCGACTCCGTGGTCGAGGTCGTGTTCGGGCGTTCGCCGAGCGTCACTTTGACCTTCTTGGTCTCGCCGCTGCGCTGCACCGTCAGTTCGGCGGTCTGCCCGGCAGAGAGTGCCCCGATCGCGGAGACCAGTTCGTCGGCGCTGGCGATCTTCTTGCCGTTGATCGCGGTGACGACGTCGCCGGTTTGCAGGCCGGCCCGCTCGCCTGGGCCGTCGGAGGTCAACTGGGCGACCTGCGCGCCACCGTTGCCGCTCTGCGAATCGCCGAGACTGGCGCCGAGGAAGGCGTGTTTGACGGTCTGTCCGGCCGCGAGTTTGGGGATCACGGTGCGGACGGTGTTCGACGGAATCGCGAAGCCGATGCCGGTGTTGCTGCCCGCCGCACTGGTTGCGATCTGCGAGTTGACGCCGATCACGCGGCCGCGCGAATCGATCAGCGGGCCGCCGGAGTTGCCGGGGTTGATCGACGCATCGGTTTGGATCACCTTGTCGATCGAGAAGTTGTTCTGGGCCTGGATTTGGCGGCCTAGGCCGGAGACGATGCCCTCGGTGAGCGTCCGGTCAAGCCCGAGCGGGTAGCCGATCGCGAGGACCTGATCGCCCGGCTCTACGTCGTCGGAGTCGGCGAGCGCGAGCGGGACCAGCTTCGCCTGCTTGGGGTTGACCTTCACGGCGGCGAGGTCGGTTGAGATGTCGGTGCCGGTCACCGTGCCGGTGATGCCGGTCGTCGAATCATCGAAGTACACCTTGACCGTTTTGCTGCCGGAGACGACGTGCGCGTTGGTGACGATCGTGCCGGTTTTGTCGACGACGAAGCCGGTGCCTGAGCCGTCGCTCGTTTTGATTTGCACGACGCCGCTTTTGATCTGCGAGTAGATCTCGTTCGCGCGGGTTTCTTCGGTTTTGCCTTTGACGACCGGCAGGGTGATCGTGGTGCCGTTGCTGGTGGCGACCTGCTCGTCGGCGCCGATGCGCTGCCCGAGCGCGACGCCGCCGACCGCGATCACCGTGACGCCCGCCCCGGCGGCGACGCGCCGCAGCGTGACGCGCCGCTTGGGCTGTGGGCGTGTGGAGCGTGGCGCGCGTGGGTTGGCGGGCTGGGCGGTGTCGGGGTCGATCCAGCGCTCGTGCGCATCGTCGTCGCGATCGGTCCAGAGAGAGCGTGGAGGCTGCTTGGGCATCAGGTGTGGCGGGGTTGAGTGGTGCGGCCGCCGGTGGCTGCACCACCGGGCTTGGGGTGCATCCTGCCGGGCCGCGTGTCAACACTGCGTAAGGAGCTGCTGCGGCATGCGCGGTGGCGGTGGTGTTGTGGCCGGGCGGGCGTGGGCGATCTCGCGTGCACGGGCTGCTGCACGATTGCTTGCAGCCATGTTGGTAGTCTTCCGCGAAGCCGAATCATCGGGATGGCCCGATGAGCGGGGGACCCACATCCCTTTGGGGCTCATCCACACGGACATCGGTGGAGGCGCTGCTCTTTCTGCGTCAGCCCGTCAGCTAACCCCGTAGGCCGACGAAAGAGTTCCCCCAATGCGACGCATCGCCAGCCCCGGCCGAAGTTTGGCCGTTCTTGTGCTTCTTCTGAGTTCTGCCCCGGCGCATGCCGCCAGCGGTGGAGCAACGGTGACGCCGCCGGCCGCGACGGCAGCGACGGCCGTCTCGGTGCTGGCGACGCCGTTGTCGTTGACGCGGGCGCAGCTGCGTAGTGTGCAGCGGCGGCTTGGTGTGCGGGTCGATGGGGTGCTGGGGTCTGGTACCCGTGCGGCGCTCAAGCGGTATCAGCGTGCCCACCGGTTGACGGTGACCGGCCGGCCGGATGTCGAGACGTTGCGTGCGCTTGGGTTGAAGGTCGCCGATCGTTATGAGGCGCGGTTGATTGAGGCGACCGCTGCCGCCGATCCGTCCGCCGTGTTGCCGGCGGCGGTGGTTGGTGTTGCCACCGCGATCGATGCGGCGCGCACGCGGATCGGTGATCCGTACCGCTCCGGTGGCATGTCGCCCGGTGGGTTTGACTGCTCGGGGTTGATGGTGTGGGCGTTCGCGAAGGCCGGTATCGCGTTGCCGCGCACGAGCTTTGAGCAGTATGGCGTTGGGGTCGCGGTCCCGAAGGCGCAGGTTCAGCCCGGTGATCTCGTGTTCTTTGACTCTGCCGGTGCCGGTGCCTCGCATGTCGGTGTAGCGACGAGTGCGACGACCGTGATCTCCGCGACGAGTAGCGGCGTGCAGGAGCACACCTTCGCCAGCGGCTACTGGGCGGGCCACTACGTCGGCGCCCGCCGCATCGTCGCGTAGAAGCGCGCTCCACGGCTGCGCACCGCATGCGGCGCTGAGTAGCCGTTTCGCACCGCGCGCCGTCCGCGCCCCGCATTGCACCAACACTCGGAGCGGCAGAAAGTGTTCGTGCGAACACCAATGGCCGGTCCGAGAAGTGGTGCGATGCGGGGCGCTCGTTCATGGTCCTGGGGGCGTGAGGTCACGCAGTTCGGCTGGGATTTCGTGTTCCCACGGGATCGGGTGGAAGGTGATGCCGGGGAGTTTGGCGGCGCGCAGAGCCGCGACAGCGGCGGGACTTGCGCCGACAGCACCGCCAACGAACGCTAGGGTCCTGAATCCCTAAGTTTTGTTCTGGTTTCGCGGCCAACGCAGGGCCACGGCGCGGCGCATAGTGACCCCAAAACCATCACGGAACTTAAGACTCGCGACACTAGCGGGGACCACCGGGGTTGCGCGGCGATTCCGGCGGCATCCCACATTGCTCGGTGGCGCGCGCCACGACTTCGCCGCTGCTGCGCCGCATCGTCCATACCCCATCATGCGCACGCGACACCGTAAACACCCCCGGGCGCGCCGACTTCACCGGCCACAACCGCACCCACGCCCAACCACTATCGCAACCTATGGCGAAGCTATTCCAAGCCGCCGAATAAAATATCCGCCCCGGACGCAACAACTCCGCGCGCGTCAACGCCTGCCGTCCTGAAAACTGGGAGATTCGATCGAACCCGCCGTACTCAAACTGCGTAAATCGAGGGCCCCGAGGGTCGAGACCGATAATCGTGGCAACGCCAGGCGTTCGGTGCGACCAGCCCTTCACCACGTCCTGCGTTTTATAGTGGATATTCCCACTAGTCGCCAAAATATCTCTGGTAGACCTAGGACCAGGGTCACACCACATCGACGCGACACCTCCGATATGTGTCTCGTAGACGAAGCTGGCACAAATATTACGAAAGCGATCCGCCTTAGCCCGGATGTTGCGTTAGAAGCCGAAGCCCCGGTTTGTGGGGCTTCGGCTTC
>JASGGQ010000135.1:0-6869 GCA_047604965.1 Patulibacter sp.
CAATGCCGTCGCGTCGCATCGCCGCCAAGTCAACGCGGATGACGGCGCCGGGCAGGCCTCGATTGGGCGGAAGCGCAAGATCTATCTGGGCTTGGAGTGGCTTCAGCTCGCCCGTGGTCGTGACGAATGCCCCCGGACGGAGTCCATTGATCTCGATCGAACGTACGAGTTCGCTTCGCGTGTAGTGGAAACCGTGCGCGGGCCGGTCAATCGCGTCGGGGAAGGTGTCACGCCCTACCGCGTTTCCCGTCTTCTCTGCGTTTCGCGCCTTCTCCGCGTTTGTGGTGGCGTCGGTGAGTTTCTCGATGCCTTTGGTGGTTTTGGCGGCGTATTTGCCGCCAAGACCGCCGTGCTGCTGCTCGCTCTCCGCTGGTTGCGGCGGCCTGGGGGCCGCCACCACGACCGGTGCCTGACCGGCAAGACCACGCAAAATCGATGCGGCCTGACGCGCCAGTCAATGAGAACCTCGTCGATGCGCATTCGTTCGGGCGAACGATCGTCGAATGCGCTCAGTCGATCTTGGAGGCGTCGATCGAGGTGCTCTCGTCGCTGGTAGAGCAACTCAATGGCGTGCTCTCACTGCGCGATCCAGCCTGGCTTGGTTACGAGCGTGACCACGAACTGGTCGCCCGCTACGCCAAAACTCTGTACGAGGTCGTAAAAGCGCAGGGCCAATTCGAGCGCGAGCGGCTGATTCGAAATGGTGAGCCTGTCGTAGCCATCGATGATGAGCGCGAGCGGGAACTCCCAGAGTTCCCGCAGGTCCTCGAACGCGTCTTCAATCGAGTCCCATCGGCTTGCGCACCACTCGGGAAAGGCGAGCACCTGCCGCAGATCTTCGATGAGCGCCTCGCTCGACGTCGCGTCGCCCGCGTCGATCCTCACAACTTTCAACCCGGCGGCAGCGGTGGCGGTGGCATATTCGTCGACGTCGCAACTCGAAACGATCTGCAGCGGTGTCGCGGAACTCGCCGGGGGTGTCTCGATCCACTCAGTCATCGGATTCGTCTGAACGTTCCATAGTGGTCGGGTGAATACCAGACCTCGCCGTGCTTACCGCGTACGATCCTCTCGGAGTCTCGCCGACCCGCATTAGGCCAGACATCGCTCTCGGTGTAGTAGTGGGGATCAGTCTGTTTCGGCAACGCCCCAGACCTATTGCCGTAAGTCCCCGGCGGATGTCCGCGCAGACCGCCTTGTCGTACGCCGGCCGGTGGTCTGCCAGTCTCGGCCAGCGAGTCAACGACGCGGTCTACCTGGGCATGGAGCTCGGGCGAAGCGGTGTCGATCACTCCCTCTCTGGTTTGGACCATCCGCGGGTATTCACCGCCGAGGACCGCGTTTCCCGTCTTCTCTGCGTCTCCCGCCTTCTCCGCGTCTTTGGTGGCGTCGGCGAGTTTCTCGATGCCTTTGGTGGTTTTGGCGGCGTATTTGCCGCCGGTGACGGCGTCGCCGGCGATCGGGATCATCGCTGAGAGTGAAAGTGCGGTATCGATCACGCCGCCAAGGCCGCCGTGTCGCTGCTCGGTCTTCGCGGGTTGCGGCGCCCTCGGCTGCGCCGCCGCAGCGATCCCGGGAGAACCCCAGGTAAATCGTGTACGAGGCGTCCTTGGAGGCGGCAGGTTTCGCGGATCGTCAGGAGGCGTTCGGTGGCGCGGTTGCCGTGGCTGGTTTGGGTGCCGTGGCTGGTTTTGCGCCACATGACGGCGTGTCGGAGGGCGCGTTCGACGGTGTGACGTGCTCCCCGTGGTGAGCCGCTCCCGTCCGCCACCCCTACAGCGGAAGCACCGGCAGGTCGTACAGCAACGCAACAACGAGCGCCGCAGCGGCTGCCAACACGCCGGCGGCAACGATCAACAGGCGCTCGGTGCGGCTCGTGTTTCTCGCCTTTTCCTTGGCGGCGTCGGCCTGGTCGAGCGCGCGGTCGAGCAGCCGCTCGGCCGACGCAAACTCCAACGCGAGCAACGTCAAGCCGACTGGGATGACCACGAGCGCCGGACCGGGCAGCACCAACATCGCCACGCCGGCGAGCAACACCGTCAGTGCCGCCACCAGATAGAGGCCACGCACGATCAGGTTGCGCTGCTTGTGGCGGGCGCGGCGGTCCCGCAACGACGCGATCAACGGCCGCTGCGCGCCGGAAGGCTTCGCGGCCGGTGGTTCAGCGGACGACGGTTCACGCATCACCCTGCCAAGGGTACGTGTCGCCCGCCGCCGGCGGCCGGGCGACCTGCGCGGTCCGGCTCGCACGAGGCAGGCCGGACCGCGCAGGGAGTGCAGCGGAGCTCTAGAGCTTTTGGCTGTCTTCGATGAAGAGCGGCAGGCCCGACAGCTCGGCCGGGTCGCTGATGCCCTCTTCGAGCAGGCCGTAGTCGCCGGCGAGCACCTTCTGCGCGAAGGCGTAGTTGGCATCGTCGTCGTTGTCGAACAGTTCGTCGAACAGCGCTTCGGCGCGCGCACGAGCCTGGACAGCGAAGGCGTCGGCCAGTTCGCGGGCCTCCTTCGCACGCGCCGGCTGCTCGGTTTCGAGCGTCTTGGCGTACACGACGGCGGCCGACACGGCGAAGATCTCCGCGCCGATGTCGACGATCCGGCCGAGCACACTCTGCTTCTGCTCCAGCTTGGCCTGGTAGCGCGAGATCGCGTAGAAAGTCGAGCGGGCGAGCTTGCGAGAGCTGCGCTCCGCCCACCGCAGATGCTTGGCGTTCGCCCCGAACTCGGCGTAGGAGCCGGGCTTATTGCCCTCGCCGACGGCGAGCTGCGGGAACCAGCCGGCATAGAACTTCGCCGCCTGCATGCCGCCCTTGGCCTTGTCACCGATCGGCGCCTTCGGATTGATCGCGTCGCCCGCGACCGCGAGATGCTGATCGACCGCTTCACGAGCGATGATCAGGTGCATGATCTCGGTCGACCCTTCGAAGATCCGGTTGATACGCGAATCGCGCAACACCTGCTCGGTCGGGACCGGACGCTCGCCACGCGCCTTCAGCGACGCGGCGGTCTCAAAGCCGCGACCACCGCGAATCTGAATCAGCTCGTCGGCGATCTCCCAGCCGATCTCCGAGCCGTACAGCTTCGCGATCGCCGCTTCGATGCGAATGTCGTTCTTGTTGTCGTCGGCGAGCCTGGCGCAAACATCGAGCACCGCTTCCAGGCCAAAGGTCGACGCGGCAATGAACGCCACCTTCTGCGCGACGGCGTCGTGCTTGCCGACGGCTTTGCCCCACTGGATGCGTTCGGCCGCGAACTCCCGGGCCTGCTTGGTCGCCCACTTGGCGGTGCCCAGGCAGCCGGCCGGCAACGCGAGGCGGCCGGTGTTGAGCGTCTGAATGGCGATCTTCAGGCCGGCGCCTTCGCCGCCGATCAGCGCCTCGTTGGGCACGAAGACATCTTTCAGGCGGGTCTGCGAGTTTTCGATGCCGCGCAGGCCCATAAAGCCGTTGCGATGCTCGACGGTCACGCCCTCGGCGTCGTACGGCAGGATGAACGCCGAAACGCCGCCGCGATGCCCTTCTCGCTTGGGGATGTTCGCCATCACCACGACGACATCGGCGATCACGCCGTTGGTCGCCCACAGCTTGCGACCGTTGATGATGTAGCCGGTGCCATCTTCGGTCGGGACCGCCGAGGTTTGCACGCGCGCGGGATCTGAGCCGACATCCGGCTCGGTCAACAGGAAGGCCGAGACGTGGGTCTTGGCGAGCTTCGGCAGCCATTCGCGCTTTTGCGCCTCGCTGCCGGCGATCCGCAGTGGCTCGCCGAGACCGATCGATTGGTGCGCGGAGAGCAGCGCGACCAGCGAACCGCTCCACCCCGCGCAGAGCGCCAGCGCCTTGAGGTAATAGCTCCAGGTGAGACCGAGGCCGCCGTACTCCGGCTTGGTTTTGATGCCGAAGGCGCCGATCTCCTTGAGCCCTTCGATCACACTCTCGGGGATCTTGGCGTCGGCTTCGATCTGCAGCGGGTCGACATGCGCTTCGAGGAACGCGCGGAGCTTGGCGAGGAACGCCTCGCCGCGTTCGACATCTTCCGGCTTGAGCTTCGGCTGCGGGTAGATGAGCGAGATGTCGAGGTCGCCCATGTAGACGCCCTTGCCGAAGCTCGGCTTCGACCAGTCCTGCTCGCGCGCCTCCTCGGCGACCTGGCGGGCCTGTTCTTCGGTGACCTGGGTCATGGCGGTCGTTGACCTTTCCGTCTCTGTGAGATCGAAGTGGAAGAGTGGTGCGAGCTGGCCGCAGGCATCGCCTCTGCAAGCGCGCAGAAGGACGCGGCCAGCGGTCATCGCGACCGCCTCTCGCTGTCCCTAGCAGCAAACGTACCGCCCCGGCGCCCGTGCGGGGGTGACCGAACGCACGCTCGGTAAGTGATTCGGCGCGAACCTGGCCGAATCATGGTCTGCGGCGAGCTGAGGCACGCCAGCATTGCCGGCACGCGACCGCAGCATTACGGGGAGAGGCGGGCGCGCACGGCTCGAGCGGCCGAGCGCAGCCGTTCGGTTTCGCTCGTCAGCAGCTCGCGGCCGGCAGGCGTCAGCCGGTAGTAGCGGCGCGCGCGGCCAGCGACGATCTCGACGCGATCCTCGACGATCTGGTCACGCTCAAGGAGCCGTGCGAGCACGCCGTACAGCGTGCCGGCCGAGAGCTTGACGCGGCCCTCGGAGATTTCGGTCGCCGCCTTGGCGATGCCATAGCCGTGCATCGGCTCGCGCGCGAGCGAGGCCAGTACGAAATACGTGGACTCCGTGAGAGGTGCCATAGCGCCGCAGTATCGCAGCACTCTACGTGAAGGACTATCGAGAAATGTTCGATCATCCGTCCAGGCGCGCGCGGGACACCTCAGGAGCAGCGGCGCCGGCAGCTCATCGCGGACGATCTTCCGCGCGGCCGGCGCGGCCGGCGCGTCGTTCGCGGAGGCGTCGCCGGGGGCGCGGCGCGGCTTGGGACGCCGAACCGGAGGCGGCCGGACGCTCAACGCGCGCGGCGATCCACACGAAGGTCGCGCAGAGCACGGTGAAGATGAAGAACGAACTCCACGACTCGGCAATGACCGACAGGACCATGCCGAGGCCGAACACGACGGCGGTGAAGATGTAATAGGGCCGGACGGAGGCTTTAGGCTGGTCGGGGCGCATCGGCTGGCGAGTGTACGCCGTCGCGGGGCGTGCCGTGGCACATCGACGCCGCGCTGTCATATGCGGCAGGCGGCGGCACGCATCGAAGTGACGCATAGGATGCCGCTCGTGCCCACGCTGACGTTGCTCCACAACCCGCATTGCTCGACCTCGGTCCACGCGCTGGACGCACTGGAGGCGGCGGGCCGTGCGGTGCGGGTGCGCAAGTATCTGCTGGTGAAGGAGCGCCTCAGCGCGCAGGAACTGCGGGAGCTGGCCGGCCGGCTCCAAGGCGATCCGGTCGATGCACTGGTGCGCCGCGACGCGAACTACAAGAAGCTTGGCCTAGAACTCGACGGCGCCGATCTAGACACGGTGGTCGCAACCCTCGCCGCGCATCCGTCGCTGCTGCAACGCCCGATCCTCGATGATGGCGAGGCGGCGATGATCGGGCGGCCCCGGGCACGCGCTGCGGCGTGGGCGGCGGCGGGAAAGGTCGTCGAGGCCGAGTAGGGGTCGATCAACCGTCGAGCCTTGGCACGTTTGGGGCATGAGGGTGGGCGGTATCGGTCACAGTGCGGGGCGTCGGCATTCAGGACGCAGGAGCGCAGCCGTACGTTCCGGGCATGGCATCGCTTTCCGTCGTCGACACCACACCCACCCTGTACCACGATCCCGCTTCGGCCGAGTCGGAGTTTGCGCTGGAAGCGCTCCAACTCGGCTGCCGCCACGTTGAGGTGCGCCGCATCGACCTGCCGTCGAGTGCGCCGTCAGCGGCGGAGCTGGAGCGGCTCGCGGCGCGACTGATCGGCGATCCGGTCGACGCGCTGGTCCGCCGTGGCGCACGGTATGAGCGCCTTGGCCTTCAGCTCGACGGCGCCGACCAAGCGACGGTGCTCGATGTCCTCGCCGCGCATCCCGAGCTGCTCCAGGTGCCGCTGCTCGACGACGGGCGCGACGTGATGATCGGCCAGCCGCTTGAGCGGGCCGAGGTGTGGGCGATCACCGGCAAGGCCGCCGACGCGCTCAAGAGCCGCGTCAGCGTGCTGCGCGCCGCTTGACGCGACGCGCCACTTCTCGGTGCGGCAGAAAGTGTTCCCGCGAACACTTTCTGCCGCTCCGAGATACGGTGCATCACCGCCCGGCCGGATTCAGCCAAGCCGTAGGTCCGAGCGAGATCCGCTCAGCTTTCGGCGGCGATCGAGCGCAGGACGTACTGCAGGATGCCGCCGTGGCGGAAGTAGTCGGCTTCCTTCGGGGTGTCGATGCGGACGGTCGCGTCGAAGGCGACCGTGCTGCCGTCGCTCTTGACGGCGGTGACCTTCGCGAGTTTCGGCAGCGCGCCATCGTTGAGCGGGCCGGCGACGCCGTCGATCGAGAAGATCTCCTCGCCGGTGAGGCCCAGCGAATCGGCCGACTCGCCAGCCGGGAACTGGAGCGGCAGGACACCCATGCCGACGAGGTTGGAGCGGTGGATCCGTTCGAACGATTCGGCGATGACCGCTTTGACGCCGAGCAGGTTGGTGCCCTTCGCGGCCCAGTCGCGCGAGGAACCGGAGCCGTACTCCTTGCCGCCAAGCACCACGGTCGGGGTGCCGGCGGCGATGTACTGCTCGGCAGCATCGTAGATCGACACGACCTCGCTCGGGTCGGCGCCGTCGAGGTAGCGGGTGACGCCGCCTTCGGTGCCGGGCGCAAGCAGGTTGCGCAGGCGGATGTTCGCGAAGGTGCCGCGGATCATCACCTCGTGGTTGCCGCG
>JASGGQ010000136.1:0-6759 GCA_047604965.1 Patulibacter sp.
CGCGATCACGATGGTGCCCGCGCTGCAATTCGATGGCTGGCAGTGGGTCATGCTCACGCTCACGGTGCCGGTGATTGGCTGGGCTGGCCTGCCCTTCCACCGCGCGACGCTGCGCGGGCTGCGGCACGGCACGACGACGATGGACACGCTGATCTCGCTCGGCACGATCGCCGCGTTTAGCTGGTCGGTCGCCGCACTGCTCTTCGGCGACGCCGGCCACAGCGGCATGCGGATGGCGGCGACGCTGGTACCAGATCGCAGCGGAGGGCTTGAGCACCTCTACTTCGAGGTGGTCTGCGCGGTGACGACCTTCCTCTTGGCCGGCCGCTACTTCGAAGCGCGCGCAAAAACGAAGGCGGGCAGCGCGCTGGCGGCGCTGCTGCGCGCACAGCCCCGTTCCGCGCACCTGTTGCTCGACGACGGCACAACCCGCAAAGTCCCGGCGGCGCAACTGCATGTGCGCGACCGCGTGTTCGTGCGGCCGGGCGCGAAGATCCCGGCCGACGGGGTGGTCGAGCTGGGCCAGAGCGTCGTCGATGAGTCGCTGCTGACCGGCGAGTCGGTCCCGGTTGAGAAGAGCCCGGATGACCACGTAACCGGCGGCACGGTGAACACCGGCGCGTCGCTGACGATCCGCGTGACGCGCGCCGGTGCCGACACGACGCTCGCGCAGATCGCGGCGCTGGTGCGTGAGGCCCAGCACGGCCGGGCGCCGGTGCAGCGGCTCGCCGACCGCATCTCGGCGGTGTTCGTGCCGGCGGTCGCGGCGATCGCGGCGCTGACCTTCGTCGGCTGGCTGATCGCCGGGCAGAGCGCGACCTTCGCCTTTACCTGCACGGTCGCGGTGCTGATCATCGCCTGCCCATGTGCGTTGGGCCTCGCGACCCCCACGGCGCTGCTCGTCGGTACCGGCCGGGGCGCGCAGCTTGGCCTGCTGATCCGGGGGCCGGAGGTGCTTGAGCGCACCCGCACCGTCGACACGATCGTGCTCGACAAGACCGGCACGCTGACGACCGGGCAGATGGAGGTGCTGCGGATCGTGCCGATGGAGGGCATCTCCGAAAGCCAGGCGCTGCGGCTAGTTGCCGGTGCCGAGGCCGGCTCAGAGCATCCGATTGCGACGGCGATCGTGCGGGCCGCCGAGGAGCGTGTCGGCGCGTTGCCGCCGCCATCGGATTTCGTCGCGTATGGCGGGCTCGGCGCGACCGCGACCGTCGCCGATCGCGTGGTCACGGTCGGCCGTCCGTCGTTCCTGAAGCAGCAGGGGCTGACGATCCCGGCGCCGCTCGCGGCCGAGCTGGCCGCAGCTGAGCGGTCCGGGTACACGGCGATCGCGGCCGGATGGTACGGCGAGGCCCGCGCCGTGGTGGTCCTCGCCGACCCGCCGAAGCCGACGGCTGCCGCCGCCGTCGCGCGGCTGCGCCAGCTGGGCCTGCGGCCGCTGCTGCTGACGGGCGACAACCCGCACGTCGCGGCGACGATCGCCGGTCAGGTCGGGATCGCGGCGGAGGATGTGACCGCCGGGGTGCTGCCGGCGGAGAAGGCGGCGGTCGTGCGGCGGCTTCAGGAGCAGGGGCGGCTCGTGGCCGTCGTCGGCGACGGGATCAACGATGCACCGGCGCTCGCCAGTGCCGATCTCGGCATCGCGATGGGGACCGGCACCGATGCGGCGATCGAGGCGAGCGACCTGACGGTGATCGGCGGCGACCCGGCCGGCGCGGCCGACGCGATCGAGCTAAGCCGCCGCACGCTTCGGACGATCAAGCAGAATCTCTTCTGGGCGTTCGCCTACAACGTCGTGTTGATTCCAGCGGCGATCGGCGGTTACCTCAACCCGGCGCTCGCCGGCCTTGCGATGGCCGCGTCAAGCCTGGTCGTTGTCGGCAACGCCCTGCGTTTGCGCGGTTTTCAGCCGAGCCACTGAACGCCAGCCAATCAGGCCGTCAGACCCTCCGACTATCAAGCTCGACTTTACCCTGAGTCTTGCGGGTGTTGTGGGGCGAGAGCGCTCGCGATCAAGTCGCCCATGCCGGGCGCGTCGAGCAGAAACGAGTCGTGCCCCCACGGCGCCGGCAGCTCGTGGTGCTCGACGCGCGCAGCGCCGGCGGCGCGCAACTGCCGCGCGAGCCGTGCGCTGTGCGAACTGCCAAAACGCCAATCAGAATCGAACGAGATCAGCAGGTGCGGCGTCCGGGCGTGTGCGGCGATCGACGCCTGCGTCTCGGCCAGCGACGCCGCTCCAAACGGATCGAAGTCGTCCATCGGGCGCGTGAGATAGAGGTAGCTGAGCGCGTCGAAGCGCTGCACGAAGCTGCTGCCCTGGTGTTCGAGGTACATCTCGACCGCGCGCGTCGGCGCCAGCCACTGCGCCGCCTGCGGCGGCGGCCAGTCGGGCGGAGACGCATCGCCGAACTTGCGCTCCAGCGCACCGCCGGCCAGGTAGGTGATGTGCGCGAACCGCCGCGCGGCGGCCAGTCCGCGCGCCGGCCCCGCGCCACCACGTTCCAGGTAACGCCCACCGTCAAACCCCGGATCGTCGAGGATCGCCTGCCGGCCGGCAGCCGCAAAGGCGCGGTTCTCGGTCGTCAGCCGGCTCGTCGACGCGATCAGGATCGTCGCGCCAACCTCGTCCGGCGCATCGACCAGCCATTGCAGTGCGTGCATCCCGCCGAGCGACGGGCCGATCAGCGCGCGGTATCGCCTGATGCCGAGCGCGGCGCCGAGCCGGCGGTGGACCGCCATCTGGTCGGCGATGTGGAGCGGCGGGAAATCCAGCCCCCACGGCCGTCCGTCGCCGAGCCGCGGCGAGGTTGGCCCAGTCGTCCCGAGGCAGCTGCCAAGCAGATTCGCGCACACAACGAACCAGCGGTCGGTGTCGATCGCGCGGCCGGGTCCGATCAGCGAATCCCACCAGCCGACGTGGCCGGTTGCGGGGTCGGTGCCGGCCGCATGCGCGCCGGCCGTCAGGGCGTGAAGTACCGCCACCGCATTGTCGCCGGCAGCGTTGAGCGCGCCGTACGTCTCGTACGCCACTTCAACGTGGTCGAGCGCACGACCACAGCGCAGCCGCAGCGGATCGCCGCCGGTGGCGACGACCCGCTGCCGTGTGCGTGCGCTGCCGACGCCTGCACCGAGCGCCGGCACCATCACGGTCGTCGGGCGGCTCGCACCCCGGCTCACGCCGGGACGGCCACCGCAGCCTGGCTGAGCGCCTGCGCGAGATCGGCCAGCAGATCGTCGATGTGCTCGATCCCGACCGACAGCCGCACGGTGTCATCGGTCACGCCAGCGGCGGCGAGTTCGTCGGCACTGAGCTGCGAGTGGGTCGTCGTGGCGTTGTGGATCGCCAGCGACTTCGCATCGCCGATGTTCGCCAGGTGGCTGAATAGGCCGAGCGACTCGATGAAGCGCCGCCCCGCCTCTTTGCCGCCGCGCACGCCAAAGGTCACGAGCGAACCACCGCCACCGACAAGTACGCGGCTCGCCGTCTCGTGATGCTCGTCGCCTTCCAGTCCCGGATAGGCGACCCACGCCACCGCGTCGTGCTCGGCGAGGTACTCCGCGACGCGACGCGCGTTGGCCTGGTGGCGCTCCAGCCGCAGCGGCAGCGTCTCGATGCCCTGCAAGATCAGGAACGCATTAAACGGTGAGAGCGCGGCACCGGTGTTGCGCAGCAGCACGGTGCGGACCCGCCCGACGTAGGCCGCCGGCCCAAGCGCGTCGCTCCAAACGACGCCGTGGTAGCTCGGGTCGGGCTGCGTGAGGCCGGGGAACCGCGCGCCGTGCGACGCCCAGTCGAAGTTGCCCGAGTCGACGATCGCACCGCCGATTGAGGTGCCGTGCCCGCCGATGAACTTCGTCAGCGAATGCACGGCGATGTCGGCGCCCTGCTCGAAGATCCTGGCGCCGAGCGGCGTGGCGACGGTGTTGTCGACGATCAACGGCAGGCCCGCGTCGTGCGCGGCATCGGCCCACGCCGGGACATCGAGCACGTTGAGGCGCGGGTTGCCGATCGTTTCGCCGAACACGAGCTTCGTGCGATCGTCGGCCAGGCGCGCCACCGCACCGGGGTCGCCTGCGTCAGCGAAGCGGACCTCGATGCCGTACTGCGGGAGCGTGTGCGCGAAGAGGTTGTAGGTGCCGCCGTAGAGCTGGGAGACGGAGATGATGTTGTCGCCGGCTCGTGCGAGATTCAGCACCGAATAGGTCACCGCCGCCTGACCGGAGGCGGTGACGAGCGCCGCGACGCCGCCTTCCAGCTGCGCGAGCCGCTGTTCGAGCACGTCCCACGTTGGATTCATGATCCGCGTGTAGATGTTGCCCGGTTCGGCGAGCGCGAACAGGTTCGCCGCGTGTTCGGTGTCGTTGAAGGTAAACGACGTCGTCTGGTAGATCGGCACCGCGCGAGCGTTGGTCGCTTCGTCGGGTTGCTGCCCTCCGTGCAGCGCGATCGTTTCGGGGCGGTACTGGCTCATCGGTGCTCCCTGGTCGACAACCGGGCACCACCAATCTACATAATGTCAGTCGTGTTTATGGGCATTCTCGTGGTCGTCCCCGTCCGGGCCCACCCCAGCCCTACTGAGATCGCCCTCTTACCGAGCCAGCAGGCGCGCGACGACCCCACGAATGCTGGTCACGCCGGCTGCCATCGAGGGCTGGTTGCGCGTCAACACCGCGATGCCGGCGGTGCAACTGCCGCGTTCGATCCGCAAGCCCTGATGGACGACCCAGCCGGTCGGCTGCGGCAACCAGCCGGATTTGAACATGGTGCGGAAGCCGTGGGCGCGCGCGACCGGTGCCCCACCCCACGTTTGCGCGCTGCTGATGGTTCGCAGCAGCCGGCGCCCGTACAGCCGGTACTTCGCGGGCAGCAGCCCGTTGAGGTGGCTCCAAAATCGCACCTGATCGCTGGCCGTCAACTGCGACGTGCCCCACCCGAAGCCGACGGTGTACCGCTTCATCTGCGCCGCCTTCGCCAATGCCAACACGTCGCTGCGGCCGACGAGATTGAAGGTTGCCGTCGCCTGCACATTGTCGGAGTAGCGGATCATCGCCGCCAGGCGCGCCCGATCAGCAGCGCTCAGCGGCTGGCCGTTGCTTGCGTGGCGACGCAAATCGGCGACGAGCAGCATCGCTTTGACGAGGCTCGCCGAGCGCATCGGAACGCCACCGCCATGCGAGACGATCTGGGTGCCCTGCTGCACGGCGAAGGTGACGGTCCCCGGGCGGCTGCGGGCATAACGCCAAGCGCGCGCGACCGCTGTAGTGCCAACGCATCGGCGTGTCGTGCTTGCGGCGGCTGCGGCGGTCGCCGTCCGCGCCGCCTGCGCCGTCTGCGCCGTCTGCGCCGTCTGCGCCGGGGCGGCCGTCCCACCGGTGAGCGTCAGCGGGATCGCGATGGACAGAACGGCGTGGGGCAACAGCACCTGCGCAACGGTGGCAGCCGATGCTCAATGTTTCCTGAGCCGCACGGACGAACTTGGCGTGCCGCTTCGATCCAGGCGGCCGATGCGCACCAACCGATGCGCCGCCCCCAGCCCACTTCATACCGGACCGGCGTTGTCCCCCGACCGTATGGCTAGTGAGGCGCGTTTGGAGTCATGTTTCGGCGTCGCACACCGATGGAGGTACCAGTGCGAGTCGTTCTTCGGCTCGCAGGCTCCCAACCTCCAGGACCAACAGTGCCGAACCTCACGACCCCCACCCGGCCGCTGCTCGCATGCTTTGGCGCCGCCGCCGTGCTGACCTTCGCCGCCGTACCTGCGACCGCCGCGCAGAAGTCGACGACCAAGGCGACCGTCGCTGCCAAGAAGGCCGCGAAGAGCAAGAGCGGCTCGAAGTCCCGCGCCGACCTCACCATCACGGCGCTCGACGTCGAAGTCGGTGACGAAGGCACGCTCCTGATCTCCGGCAACCTGCGCAACGTCGGCAGCGCGCGAGCCGGCGCCAGCGACGTGGTGGTCGCGCTCTCAGACGACAAGCTGTTCGACGAGGACGATGACGTACTCGACGAACTCACCTACTCGTTGCAGCCCGGTGCCAAGCGCATCCTCGACGACGAGATCGACATCCCGCTCGACGTCGACCCCGACGAAGATCTCACCGTGCTGGTGTGCGCCGATGGCTACGGCGTCGTCGCCGAACGCAGCGAACGCAACAACTGTGCCTCAGCGACCGTGAGCGCCGACGACATCGCGCCGTACATCGACGGCGACTCCGGTGACGACGGCGACGAGATCTACGACGACGGCAGCGACGACGACGGCGACTGGTAGCGCTGCGGGCCGTCCGCCACTCACGACCATCTTGGCGCGCCCGCCGACCACTCAAGCTCAGCTTGGCGCGTACGAATAGTGTGGGCATGACGCACCCGCATGGATCACCCCCCCCCCCGCTGAGCAGGGCCCGAACCTGAACCCATCGGCCGCCGGTGGCGCGCCGGCCGCACCGCAGCACCATCGGTTCGGAGATCACGGCCGGCGCCTGCGCAGCGTGCTGGGGTTCCTGGCCGCCGCCTGCGCAACGGCAACCGTGCAGGCCGCACCGGCATCAGCTGCCATCGGTGATCTGACGGCTGGCACGCCGGCAAGCGTGACGAACACGCTGTCGATGCCCAGTGCGACGGTGGTCTCACCAGACGGGAATCAGCTGTATGTCGTCAACCGGGCCAACAGTACCCTGACGACCTTCCCCCGCAATCCGAGCACCGGCAACATCAGCGACTCCGCCACGACGATCGCGACCGGCGGCTATCCGTCG
>JASGGQ010000137.1:0-6688 GCA_047604965.1 Patulibacter sp.
CCGCCCGAATCGGCGAACGCCGCATGCTCGAACTCATCAACGACATCGGCGCCGAGAAGCTGGCCGCCTATAGCCGCCAGTGGTTCGATCTCAGCGAGCGGCGGATGATCGAAACAATCAAGGCGCTGCCCGCTGGTGAGATCACGACCACGACCCGTCACGACGGTTTCCCGCGGCTGCCCGACGGCGTGCCGCTGAAGGCGACGGTGAAGGTCGACCCCGATGAGGCCCGCATCACGGTTGACCTCACCGACAATCCCGACTGCGTGCCGGCCGGCATCAACCTCTCGGAGGGCTGTGCGGCGTCGTCGGCGATGATCGGCGTGTTCAACAGCCTCGGCCCGCAGGTACCCGCAAACGCCGGCAGTTTTCGCCGGCTCGACATCAAGCTGCGCGAGAACTGCTGCGTCGGCATCCCCCGCCACCCTCACTCGGTATCGGCGGCGACGACGAACCTGCAAGACCGCGTCTGCAACATCACGCAGCGGGCGATGGCCGAGCTCAAGGACGGCGTGGGGATGGCGGAGTACGGGCTCGGCGTGCCGCCCGCCGGCTCAGTGATCTCGGGCCACGACCCGCGCACCGGCCGGCCGTTCATCAATCAACTCCAGCTCGCCGTGACGCTCGGCCCGGGAACCCCGAACTCCGACGGGTGGGTGACCGCGTACACGGCCGGTGGCGCGGGCATGATGTACAAGGACTCGATCGAGATCGACGAGCTCAAGCATCCGATCCGGATCACCGAGCAGCGCCTGATCGAAGACAGCGCCGGCGACGGCCGCTTCCGAGGCTCGCCCGGCGCGCTGGTGCGCATCCAGGCGGTCGACACGCCGATCACGTTCATGACGAACTCGGACGGCATCCAGACGCCGGCAGCCGGCGCCCGCGGCGGCACCGACGGCGGCGTGCCGGCGCAGTGGATCGAGCGTGAGGACGGCTCCGTACGCGAGATCGACGCCTTCCACCGCGAGACGATCCAACCCGGGCAGACGATGGTGTCGGTATGCGGTGGCGGTGCCGGCTACGGCCCGCCCGTCGAGCGCCCGGCCGAGCAGGTGCGCAAGGACGTGCTCGAGGGGTGGATCTCACGTGATCGCGCCGAGGCCGTCTACGGCGTCGTGCTTGACGACGCCGGCCAACTCGACACCGCCGAAACCGACCTACGCCGCGCGGAACTCGCGGCGTAAACCGACCCCGACCCCTCTCGACCAAGGAGTACCCCATGGGTATCGACCGCTACCTCTCCGACATGCCGTGGGCCACGATCTCGCAGATCACGACCGCGAGCGGCGCAGGCCGCTTCGCCTTCGTTCAGGGCCAGCTCGCCCTCGACGAAAACTGGGAGCTCTCGCACGGACCGATCGCCGAGCAGACAAAGATGTGCTTCGCGCATATCTCCGATGCACTCTCCAAGGCCGGCGGCACGCTGGAGCACATCCTCAAGCTGACGATCTACATGACCGACATCGAGCAGTTCCCGGAGGTCAACGCGGCTCGTGCCGAGCTGTTCCCTGAGGGCAAGCTGCCGGTGAGCACAGCGGTCGAGATCTCCGCGCTCTACGGCGGCGGCGAGATCGAGATCGAAGCGTTCGCGTTCATCCCCGACGCTGCGTGATCGGCACGACATCTCCCCTGACGCGCTGAGGGCCGCCCCAGTGGGGCGGCCCTCGCCGTCTCTGCAATCAGTTGGTGCGCCTGACGGCGCCCTGTCCTACTTCAGGAAGGGCGGGATGTCGATCTCGTCGTCGCTGATTTCCAGCGATGAGCGGGTCGACGAGTCGATCGTCGGGCGGCGGTCGCGCGGCTCGCGCAATCCCGTGTCGGAGCGACCGTACGAGCTATCGCGGCGACTCCGCACGCTCTCACGTGGCTCACGGGAGACCCGGCCGCGAGCGAACACGTCGCGGCCGGAGCCGCGACGGCGATCATGGTCGAAGCCGGTCGCGATGACCGTGACCCGGACCTCGTCGCCGAGCGATTCGTCGATGACCGCGCCGAAGATGATCGTCGCGTTCGGGTCGGCCGCGCCGTGGACGATCTCGGCCGCCTCGTTGACCTCGAACAGGCCAAGTTCGCGGCCGGCGGTGATGTTGAAGAGAATCCCGGTCGCGCCGTCGATCGACTCCTCCAGCAGCGGCGAAGTGATCGCCGCATTCGCGGCGTCGGCCGCGCGGCTTTCGCCGGAGGACTCGCCAATCCCCATGATTGCCGAGCCGGCATCTTCCATGATCGTGCGCACGTCAGCGAAATCGAGGTTGATCAAGCCGGGAATCGTGATCAGGTCGGTGATGCCCTGCACGCCCTGGCGCAAGATGTTGTCGGCGGCAGCGAACGCCTCGACGATGCTCGTGCGCCGTTCAACGGCCTGCAACAGCAGGTCGTTCGGAATGATGATCAGCGTGTCGACAACTTCGCGCAGCCGCTCGATGCCTTCCTCGGCCTGACGGGAGCGCTGCGCCCCCTCGAAGCCAAACGGGCGCGAAACGACGCCGACCGTCAGCGCGCCGACCTCGCTCTTGGCGATCTCCGCGATCACCGGCGCCGCGCCGGTCCCGGTGCCGCCGCCTTCGCCGGCTGTCACGAACACCATGTCGGCGCCCTTGAGCGCCTCGCGGATCTCGTCGCGCGATTCCTGTGCCGCCGAAAAGCCGACATCTGGGTCGGCGCCGGCGCCGAGGCCGCGCGTCAGCTCGGTGCCGATGTTCAGGCGGATGTCCGCGTCGCAGGTCGCGAGCGCCTGGGCGTCGGTATTCGCAGCGATGAACTCCACCCCACGAAGGCCGGCGTCGACCATGCGCGAAACCGCGTTGGTCCCGGCGCCGCCGACGCCGACGACCTTGATCACGGCGAGATAACTGCCTGCACTATCCATGGGTTGGTTCCATCTGGAGCGGTTGGGGGTGATTCTGACAGGTTCCGCCGGTCTCCACTCGTACCTGAGCTTCGCGACCGTAGGGACTGCGCCTGCCCGGGTCAATCAAGCGGGGGTTGACGCACGCTTTTTTGCAGGGACTTTCGAGCGGTCTCGACGCAAGGTCGAGGGTTGTCTGCGGGGTTGCTTGCGATCCGAACGAGACTCGACTCGGCCTTGAGCGTAGCCGGACCGCAGGCTCATTGGCCCGCACCGATCGCGGCACCGCCGCCAGCCTGCGCCGCGCCGTCCGCCGCCGTGCTCGATGCGGCGCCAGCGCCACTCCCCGCGCCTGACGGTTGCGCTGACGCGCCGCTCTGCGTCGTGGTGCCCGCGCTCTGCGTGGAAGCGCTGCCACTCCCACCGGTCGCCGTCGATGCCGGCGGCGCCGTCGCGAGCGGCGTTGCGGCTGGCAGCTGCGTTCCCCCCGTTGCACTTGCAGTGCCGACGCCCTGCGCCGCGCCGGCAGCCGATCCGACCGTCGCCGAACCGGTCGATGCACCGGCCGTCAGCGTGGGAGGATCGGTCGACACGGCACTCTTGGAGCCGCCAAGCCCGCCGACCGCAGGACGCGACGGTACACGCAGATCGATGTAGGTCGCCCCGTCAGCTGAGCCGTCGGCGATCACCGCAGCGGCAGCAGCCCACTTGTCCGCCGCCTGGTCGGCCGTACCGAACACCAGGCGCGGCCCGTGCGACATCTCGATTTCGATGCCGGCGTGCCCGATATCCACGCTTCGGGCGATCTCAAGCAGCGGCTCCGGAGCAGCCGCCAGCACCGTCAGCACGCTCGCCGCCCCGGTGACGCGACCGCCGCGCACGCTCAGCGTGCCGACCGTCGTATCGAGCTTCGGGACGTCGGCGTCGGCGGCACGCTTGAGAATCGTCCCGTCGGCGGCGACGACGAAGGTCTGCCCGGCAAGCGTCAGCCGGCCGACCGCCGGCCGCATCACCGCGCGCAACTCCAGGCGGAACGGCGGATCGCTGTCGATTTCCACATCGGCAACCTCGGGGTAGGCGGCGACGGCGCGCATCAGCGCGTCGTGGCTGACGGCAAAGGTCGACTGGCGCGAGCCGATTTGCTCAAGCAGGCGCGTGATGCGCGCCTCGCTGGAGCCGGTGACCCCGACGACCGTCAGCGTCTTGGGATGCGCGATCGGCGTGTACACCAGGATCACGCCAAGCAGCACGCCCAGTCCGCTCAAGCACGCCGCCGCGATCACCGTCGGCTTGCTCGGCCGGCCGGGCCGACGCCACACCCACCGGGGCAGCGTCAGGCGGCGACGCACGCCGGAGACGGAGATCGGTGCATGCATCGCAGCAGAGTTCGCTGTTCGCGCCGTGATTCCTGCCGCCACCGGCTACGCGGGGCTACTCGCCGGCGCCCACGGCAGCGCGATATCGCCAAGCACCTGGACCTCCGGTTCGAGCCACACCCCGTGCGTCGCATGCACCCGCTCCCGGGCGATCTGCATTAGCTCGACGATCTCGGCGGTCGTCGCGTCTCCGGTGTTCTCAACGAAGTTCGCGTGCTTCGGCGAGAGTCGCGCAGCCCCGTGCTCAAGCCCGCGGCAGTTCGCCTGATCGAGCAGCTGGCCGGCAGTCGGCCCTTCGGGCCACGGTGGCGGATTCTTGAAGGTCGAGCCGAACGTCTTGATCCCCGACGGCTGCGTCGCCTTGCGGCGGTCGCGCAACGCGGCAAGCTGCGCCTTCACGAGTTCCGGCTGCGACCTTGCCAGCTTGAACGCGGCACGTACGACAATCTCCCCGTCGCTGAGCGCGGAGTGGCGGTAGCGAAACCCGAGCGACCCCGGTTCGCGGCGCTCGACGCCGTCGGCGGTGGCGACCTCCACCCATTGCAGCGTCTCTGCGAGCGCGCCGCCGTAGGCGTTCGCGTTCATCCGCACCGCACCGCCGACGGTACCCGGGATCGACACGCCAAATTCGATTCCGGCCAGGCCCAGGCGGGCGGCCGCGGCAGCAGCTTGCGGGAAGCGCGCGCCGCCACCGGCCACCAACTGGTGGCCATCGAAGGCGGCGGCACCGAGTTCGCCATCGAGTCGTACGACCAGTCCGGCGACCCCGGCATCGGCGACGAGCAGATTCGAGCCGGAGCCGATCGCGTGGACCTCCAGCTCGCGGCGGCGCGCCCACCGCAGGAGTTCGACGAGGTGCTCGGCATCGCCGACGCGCGCAAAAAACTCGGCCGGCCCGCCGGCCCGGACCGTCGTCATGCGATCCAGCGGATACGCGGCGTGAACGCCCTCCGGCGGCGTATCGACCGCATCAGCACCGGTGAGCGCACCAGCGGCCGCCGCGTTGACTTCGTTGCCCACGTCAACCCACTGCCCGGCTTCGCCGGCCGCGATGCGCTCGCCGACGGTGCGGATGTCGCCCGCGCCCATCACGAGGATCACGTCGTCGCGCCGGCCAAGCTGCGCCGCCAGGTGGACCGTCTCGTCGAAATCGCTGGTCAGCCGCGCTTCGGCGACGGCGTGCCACGGCCAGCGGGCGCTGATCGTCGCCGAGGTCACCTCCGGGAAGTCGCGCTGCGCTTCGCGCGCCGGATAGATCGGCGCAAGGATCGCCTCATCGGCACCGGCGAGCGCTTCGGCGAACTGTTCGGCGAAGTCGCGCGTGCGTGAGAACAGGTGCGGCTGGAAGATGGCGATCACGCGCCCGTCTCCAGCCCAGCTGCGGGCGGCGTCGATCGTCGCCGCGACCTCGGTCGGATGGTGCGCGTAGTCGTCGACGACGCGGGCGCCACGATACGAGTTGCCAAGCGGCTCAAAGCGCCGCCCCGCGCCGACGAACGAGTGCAGTGCCTGCGCTACCTCGCTGCGGCTGAGACCGGCGCGCCCCAGCGCCTCGATCGCGAGCGCCGCGTTGCCGGCATTGTGGCTGCCGGGCACCGACAGTTTGATCGTCAGGTCGCCGTACGCGACACCGGCAAGCGGATCACCGGCCGGGAGTGCGACCAGAGTCGGCTCGCCGGCCGGGGTGACTGCGGCAAGCTCCTGCGGCAGCACGGCCGGCTCAGCGGCGCCGGCCAGAAAGCTCGTGAAGTCGGCTTGGAGCGCGGTGAGATCGCGTGCATCGTGGTCGAGTTCGATGTTCGTCACGACCGGAATCGTGGGATGCAGCCGCAGGAAAGAGCGGTCGGATTCGTCGGCTTCGATCACGAGCCAGCCATCCTCGCCGCCCCAGTTGGCGCTGTGGTCGCCGAGGCTGCGTACGGTGCCGCCGATCACCCATGATGGGTCGTGACCGAGCTGGTGCAGCGCGTGCGCGATCATCGAACTGGTCGTCGTCTTGCCGTGGGCTCCGGCGACGGCGATCGTGCGGCGGTCGCGCACCAGTTCGGCGAGCAGTTCGCTGCGGTGCAATACCGGCAGGCCGAGCGACCTGGCCGCCGCAAGCTCCGGGTTGTCGTCGGGGATCGCGGTCGAGACGACCACCTCCACGTCGCCGGCCGGCAACGCAGCGGCGTCGTGGCCGATCGTCACCGTCGCGCCCGCCGCACTCAGCGCCCGCGTCGCCGCGCTTTCGCTGCGATCGCTCCCGGTGACGCTCGCGCCACGCTGAAGCGCGATCCGTGCGAGCCCACTCATCCCGGAGCCGCCGATAGCGATGAAGTGCAGTTGGCGGCCCTGCCAATCTGTCGCGGTCATGCCCGATGCACGGTACCGGCCGTGCCGGCCGCCACGCTCCCCGCTTCGCCCCACCCCGCCCCGCTGAGCGTCGAGATTGCGCCCCTATAGGGGCGCAATCTCGACG
>JASGGQ010000138.1:0-6661 GCA_047604965.1 Patulibacter sp.
CAGCTCGACGTCGGCGTCGCCCGCACCGGCCTGGGCGTGATGGCCGAACCAGGTGAAATCAGTGTCGTGGTTCGCGGCGTTGGTGACGGTGAGGAACTCGTCGTCGCCGAGCCGGTAGGTGAAGATGTCATCGAAAATGCCGCCGTCGGGCCGCAGGATCAGCCCGTACTGCGCGCCGCCGACGGGAATCTTGCTGACGTCGTTGCTGGTGAGGTGCTGGAGCGCAGCGAGCGCGCCGGGGCCGCGCGTGATGATCTGCCCCATGTGGCTGACATCGAAGACGCCCGCACCGGTGCGCACTGCCTCATGCTCCTGGCGGACGCCTTCGTACTGCACCGGCATCTCCCAGCCGGCGAACGGGACGAGCTTGGCTCCCGCCGCGACATGCTGGTCGTAGAGCGGGGTACGGCGCAGAACGGCGGTCATCGAGCGCCGTAGATTACCGCGCGCCGCGCGGTTGACCCGGGTCAGCCGGAGTACGGCGTGCCATCTTCGGTGACGCGAACGATCGTCGCCTCGATCGACCAGGTGTAACTGATCGAGCTGCTGGCGCCCTGGTATGCGGGAATCGTCGCCGTTTCGGTGTGCGAAACGGTAAACGGCGTGCCGCTGAGCACCTGCTTGCGCGGCACCGTCTGCGTCGCGTCGGTGTAGACCGACCCCCACGTGTAGGCCTGGCAGTAGTTGATGTCAACCCCACCGACCGACGGCGTTGGCGCGCCGAAGTTGACGATCGCGTCGCCGTCGGATTGGCGTGGATCGAACTCGATCAGCATGCGCTCGGTGTTGGAGAGCGTTTGCGTCGGCAAGTCCTTGTGCCCACCGGGGCAGAGCGTGTCGCTCGGCGTGCCGTTGACGTAGCCGGACACGGTCGTCGTGACCGGCACCGAGACGCGCGTGTACACCTCGCCCTCCTCCTTACAGGAGCTGGAACTACTCGGGCACGGGTCGACGAGCACAGGATCGCCGGCCCCGTTGCTCTGGTGCTCGAACACGTCGTGGCCGTTGACCGGGCCGGAGGTGTCGGAGGTCGTCTTCTCGTGGTACGACGTGATCTTCAGGCGCACCGGCTCGCACTGGTCGCGGCCGCGCAACTTGTGCGTAAACGCCGGGATCGAGCCGGTGCCGCTCGCGTTCGTGGTGACGATGATCAGCTCGGTGACGTTCTCCTCGTCCTGATCGCGGCACAGGGTCTTGTCTTTGCCGGTCCAGTCGTCGAGCTTCCATTCGCCGCTTTGCAGGTGCAGCATCGCCTGCACATGCGCGCTGCCGCCGGCCGCACCGTTGGTGAACTTCACCTCGCGCACCTTGTCGTCGGTGATCTTGACGCGGTGGTAGCTCGCGACGCTCAACGGCGCCGTCGCCGCCGCGTTTTGGATCGGCAGGTCGATCGTCTTCTCCGCCGCGCCGTCGAGCGTCAGATCGGGACTCGATGGCACCGGGATCGACGTTTCCCAGTGGTCCCAATCTTTGAACGACTGGCTGATCGGGAAGCCGCTCTCGCCGATCGGCGACTGGTTCCACAGCGAGATCGCGAACTTCGGGAACTGCTCGCCGAGGCCGCCGGGAATTGCCGCGTCGGCCGCTTCGATCGAACCCTTGGTGCGCAACTGGTCGAACATCGCACGCAGCACCCCGGTGCCGTAGGTGCGCTGCAAGTACATCCAGAACGGGTAGGCGCGGTAGCCGCTGATCCCGAGGTTGCGCTGCCCGAGCGGATCGGTGATCCAGTCGCCGAACTGGCGCTCCTCCTCGGAGGTGGGGTACACGAAATCGGCGGCCCAGGTCGCGCTGCCCTCATCCCACCAGGCGATCGGTTCCGCGCAGCTGGCGTACTTGTGCGCGTACTGGATCGCGTGCATGAACTCGTGGGCGAGGGCCCAGTTCGACTCGCCGGCCCGCAGCGCAATCCATGACGGCCGCCCGGTACACCACTGCCCCTTGCTCGACGGGTAGGTCATCGCAATGCCATGCGTGCCAAGCGCGCCACGGCCACCCTCCAACCCACCGGCGGCCTGGAACACGATGGCGCCGTTGACGTACACGTCAAAGCGGCCGTCCGGCCCGGAGTAGCACTCCATGCCCGCGTCGCTCGGCGGCGCCCCAAACTCGGCGGTCAGCTTCTGCCAGACCTCCGGCATCGCGGCGGCGTACTGCTCGGCGGTCGCTTTGGCCTTCGCTTCGCCGTCCTGGTACCACACGATCGTGTGGCCGTCGCTCGTCGGAATCCCGACCCACGGGCTTTTGTATCCCTCGGCGTACGGCGAATCCGAGAGGTAGTTGTAGCCGCTGCAATCGGCGGTTTTCTTCTTCGCGGCGGCGGCCAGGATCGTCGGGGCGGTCGCGGCGGCGGTGGTGGTGGTGGTGGTGGTTGCCGCGCGCGCGGCCTTCGCACCCGGTTTGAGGATGATCTGCTGCTTGGGCTTCTGCTTGACCAGCTTCTGCGCCCACGGAGAGCCGGGCGCCGACGGCGGCGCGAAGTACCAGGCGATCTGCCGCTTGACCTGCGGCGTGAAGCGGTCGAAGTTGACCATCGCGTCGCGCACCAGCGCTTCGCTGGACTGGCTGGTCGTCGCGCCTTGAAGCTCGCTCGGCAGGCGCGAATCCTTGTTCATCGCCCACAGTGCGTACATCACGTCCTTGCCGCCGGCCAGCGCGCCGGCCGCCTTCGCGGCCTCCAGCCTCGCCGCCAGATCAGCCGACGACGTTGGCGCGCGCCCCGCGCTCTTGCAGCTCGCCTTCTTGCCCGCGACCGCCTTCGCCGCCGCCGCACAGACCAGCACGTACCGCTGCTGGCCGGCCGGGAGCGAGGCCGGAACGGTACCGCGCACCGTGACGCTCTTCGCGCGCGTGGCAACGCGCGCGCCCTTGCCGGTCAGCAGCGTGCCGCCAGCCGGCGACGTGGCGGTGCTTGCCAGCACAATCGAGAGTTTGCCCGACCCGCCAGTCGCTGATGCTTTGACCGTCAACGACGCGCCTGGCGCCAGCACCACCGGCGCCGGCCCGGCCTTGGTGACCTTCAGCGCCGCGTGCGCCGTGCCGGGCAGGAGCGCGACACCGAGCATCGCGCACGACGCCGCGAGCGCCCGGGAGATGACGGAAAGGCAGTTCCGAGAAGCCATGCTCGGCGCAGTCAACCACACCCCTACCGAACGCGCCGGCAACGTGGACGACCGAGCACCGGCAAGTAGCCGTGCCTGACATGTCGCCGCGTGCCGGTGAGCGAGTTCAGGCGACGGCGACGCGGTCGTCGATCGCCGTCATCGCCGCTTGGAGTTCGCCAAGCACGCGGCCGCGCACCTCCGAGAGCTCGGCCGACCCGAGCGCTGCCGCATCGCGCGGGCGCGGCGCGTCGATCCGCGACTCGTGCACGATACGCCCGTGGACGACGACGAGGATGCGGGAGGCCAGCGCCAGCGCCTCGTCGAGATCGTGCGTCACAAAGAACACCGTGTTGTTGGCGCGCCTCCAAAGTTCGACCAGCACCTCATGCAGCACCGCGCGACGGGCGAAGTCGAGGCCGGTAAACGGCTCGTCCATCAGCAGGACCTGCGGCTCGTTGGCGAAGACCGCCGCGATCGCGGCGCGGCGCCGCATGCCACCTGAGAGCTGTTTCGGCCAAGCCTTGGCGAACGGCGTGAGCCCGACGATCTCCAGATATCGGGCAACGATCTCCTCACGTTCGGCCTTGGGCACGCCGCGGCACCGCAGACCGAAGCCGATGTTGTCGGCAATCCGCCGCCATGGAAAGAGCGTGTCCCGCTGGAACACCACACCACGATCAGGACCGGGGCCGGTGACGCGGTGCCCATGGGAGAGGACCGAACCGTCCGTCGGCTCGATCAGGCCCGCGATCAGGTTCAGGAGGGTGGACTTGCCATGCCCGGAGGGCCCAAGAACGCAAACGAACTCGCCGGGCTCAACCACCAACGAGGCGCCGTCGACCGCGCGGAGTCGCTCACCTGAGGCGAGCGTGAACTCCTTGTACACCTGACGCAGCTCGATCGCTGGGTACAGCCGATCACTGGCATGCGAGACGAGCGGACGAGGCATGCCGAGATGGTCACGGTCCGCGCTCGTGGGGCACACCGACCACCGGTCCAGTCTCTCCCCACCAAAGTTCCGACCGCCGGTCCACTGGCAGCGGCGTGCCCCGCTGCCTTAATCGAGTGCAGCACTCGAGCTGTCCCAACCGGCCCCGCCGTCCCCAGGCGCTCGCCCCACCTGCCCCCGACCAAGTATCCGGAGCCCGCACACCATGGCCGACGCACCGTCCCTTCGCCTCGCGTTCGACACCGGAGGAACGTTCACCGACCTCACGATCGACGGCCTCGGCCTCTACAAATCGTCGACCACCCCGGACGACCCGATCGTTGGCGTGATGAACGTGGTCGACGTCGCCGCCGCCGATCTCGGCATCACCCGCGCGGAACTGCTGGGACGCGCCTCGCATGTCGTCTACGGCACGACACGCGCCACCAACGCCGTGATCTCGGGCGGGACAGCCAAGACCGCCCTGCTGACCACCGCCGGACACCCCGACATCCTGCTGTGGCGTGAGGGCGGCCGGATCGGCACCTTCGACTTCACCGTCCAGTACCCCGACCCGTACATTCCCCGTCGCCTGACCTTCGAGGTGCAAGAGCGGATCTCCGCCGAAGGAGGCGTCGTCGACGCACTCGACGAGGAGCGCCTCATCGCGACGATCCACGAGCTGCGCGCGAGCGGCGTCGAGGCGGTCGCCGTATGCCTGCTGTGGTCGATCCTCAATCCGGCGCACGAGCTACGGGTGGGCGAGCTACTCGACGAGCATCTCCCAGGCATCCCATACACGCTCTCGCACCAGCTCAACCCGAGCATCCGGGAGTATCGTCGCGCGTCGGCCGCCGCGATCGACGCGTCGCTCAAGCCGCTGATGGGCACCTTCCTCAAGCGCCTCAGTGCGCGGTTCATCGAGGAGGGCTTCTCTGGCCGCGTCCTCGTGATGACGTCGGCGGGCGGCGTCCTTGATAACGCCGCGATCTCCGAGGCACCGATCCACACGCTCGCCTCCGGGCCGGCTGCCGCGCCGGTCGCCGGCAAGCGCTTCATTGACCGCGACGAGCTCAGCGACACGGCGATCGTCACCGACGCCGGCGGCACCAGCTTCGACGTCTCACTCGTGCGCAAGGGACAGATCCCGTGGACCCGCGAAACGAAGATCGGCCGCGACTACTACGGCCCGATGACCGGCTTCCCGTCGGTCGACGTGAAATCGGTCGGTGCCGGCGGCGGCTCGATCGCCTGGCTCGACGGTGGGATCCTGCGGGTCGGACCGCAGAGCGCCGGTGCCGATCCGGGACCCGCGTGTTACGGAGCCGGCGGCAATGAGCCGACCGTTACCGATGCCTGCGTCGTGCTCGGGTATCTCGCGCCCGAACGGTTCCTCGGCGGCGCGATGCAGCTCCACCCCGCGCGCTCGGCCGACGCCATTCGCAGCCGCATCGCCGAGCCGCTCGGCCTCTCACTTGAGGAGGCGGCAGCGGCGATCCTGGAGATCGCGACCGAGCGCATGATCAACGCGATCGAAGACATCGCGATCAGCCAGGGCGTCGATCCCCGCGACGCGACGATGATCTCCGGCGGCGGCTCCGGCGGCTTCTACGCCTGCGCGATCGCTCGCCGCCTGAACTGCCCGCAGGTGGTGGTGCCGGAGGCTGCTGCGGCACTGAGCGCGGTCGGTGCGTACTTCTCCGATCTCGTCGCGGACTTCGCCGCCACCTTGCCGACATCGACCGCGAGCTTCGCGACGGCCGAGGTGAACGAGATCCTCAACGGCCTCAAAGGCCAGTGCGACCAATTCATCGACGGTGCTGCGGCCGACGCGATCGGCACCACCGTGGAGTTCTCGGTCGAGGC
This sequence comes from Patulibacter sp., assembly GCA_047604965.1. GTDB lineage: Bacteria > Actinomycetota > Thermoleophilia > Solirubrobacterales > Solirubrobacteraceae > JAGIBJ01. Next base: position 5,899 of record JASGGQ010000138.1, read on the forward strand.
ACGCTACCCGCAGCAGATCTGGGATCTCGAGGTACCGATCTCAACACCGCAGTTCGCGACACCGGACGACATCGAGGGGCTCCGCGCGGCCTTCCACCGTGTGCACACCGATGTACTCGGGATCGCCGACGAGGGCTCCGCGGTGGAGACGACGACGTGGCGTGCAAAAGTCCGCTGCCAGCTCGGCGAGCTCGAACAAGCGACGGCTGGAGTCGCCGTACTCGAACGCGCCACAACCGAGACGCGCGAGCTCTACTTCGGCGGCGACGGCTTCGTCGAAGCGACGATCGTACCGCTGCTCTCGCTGGCGCCGGGCGATGTCGTCGCTGGGCCGGCGATCGTCGAAGGCTCGGCGACCACGATCGTCGTCGAGCCGTCGGCTCAAGCACGACGTCTGCCGTCCGGCTCCTTGGTCATCGAGCCGAAGGCCTAGCGCGCGTGCCCTGGTCGGAGCAACCTGCGCAACACCGCGCGGCCGATCCTGTCCGCCGCGCGCTGGTGCAGTCGCGCCTGGAGGCGGTGGTGCGTGCGATGAACAACACGTTGCTGCGCTCAGCACGCTCGGGCATCCTCGGCGTCGCCAAGGACTTTTCGTGCTGCATCCTCACCGCCGACGACCAGCAGCTCGCGTGGACCGAGTCGATCCCGATCCACGTGCTCTGCGGTCCGGACATCATCAGCCGCTGGATGAAGGAATGGCACCCCGAACTACGACGCGGCGACGCCTTCCTCCACAACTCCCCCTACCACGGCAACAGCCACG
>JASGGQ010000139.1:0-6635 GCA_047604965.1 Patulibacter sp.
ATCCGGCGCTGGTGCGACGGCTCGCCGCGAATCTGATCGACAACGCGATCCGCTACCACCGGCCGGGCGGCAGCGTCTTCGTGCAGGTGCGCGGCGAGCAGCGCGACGCGGTGCTGCGGGTCGTCAATCTCGGCGGCGCACCGGTGCCGGCCGCTGAGGTCGAGCGGCTGCGCCAGCCGTTCGAGCGGCTGGCGCGCACGCATGCCAGCGGCTCCGGTTTGGGCCTCTCGATCGTGCAGGCCGTCGCGGAGGCACACGGTGGGCAGGTCGAGCTAGCTGCGCCCGCCGCCGGAGGACTGGAGGTGACGGTGCGCCTGCCGCTACGGGCAGTCGCCGAACCGATCGAGCGCGGCCTCACTACGCGCTGAGCAGCGTCACTGCGGCGCAGCGTGGCGCAAGGTGCGCGATCGCCCGGTCGAAGGTCACGAGCGGCATCGCATGACGGTGCGCCAGCGTGAGCAGATGGGCATCGGTGACTTGACGGTAGCCGGCGATCGGCGGGAACGCGATGTCGGCCGGCGACACGTCGTCGACCAGAAATGCGTGGCCAGGCTGCGCACGCAGCGAACGCAACACGCCGATCGCGTCGGCAACGGGAAGCGCATACGGCAGTGCCTTGACGTTTGACGAAACGCGAACGAAGCCGCTCTCCGTCACCGAACAGGTCGCCCAACCACGGTGTGCATCGGCGAGGAACCAGCGGCGCGCGGCGACGTGATGCACATGTGAGTCCCACGCCAACGCGACGAGCACGTTGACATCGAGCAGAGCCACGGCGCTACTGCTCTTCGAATGCGCCGCGCACGATTTCGGCGGTCAGCGGCGGCGCGCCAGCGGGAACGCGGATCACCGGCAGCGACCCATCCTCGTCGACCTTGCTGGGCGTCAGCCCCCGGCGCGCCAGATCCGAGATCACGGCACCGAGCGAACGGCGCTGCGCAGCCGCAAGCTCACGCGCAGCGAAGATCACATCGTCATCGAGCGAAAGCGTCGTGCGCATAACATGATGCTATCGCACCACCACATCATCGCCGGCCGCTTCGGGCCCGCCAACGCGATCCAGCGATCGCTTGCGCGTCTTTACCGTCAGCTGACATCCCCTCACGTACGGTCTCGTGAAGTTCGCCGGGCTTCGGCTCGGCTCCCCCCGTTCCCCGTCGGAGACCACACCTGTGAGCAGCCCTGTATTTCCGCCCGCCGACGACGCGATGCGCCACACGGCGGCCGATAACGCGCGAACGGAACGCCATGCGGCACCCGACCAGGCAGCACACGACGACGACATCCAAGCGGTTGCGCGCGGCCTGAAGGCGGTGCTGCACGAAACCAAGAAGGTCGTGATCGGGCAGGACGCGATGCTCGAACGGGTACTCGTCGCGCTGCTCGCTGGCGGGCATGTGCTGCTCGAAGGTGTCCCGGGCCTCGCGAAGACACTGACCGTGAAGACGCTCGCGACGGCCATGGGAGGCAGTTTCCGCCGCGTGCAGTTCACCCCGGACCTCGTGCCGGCCGACCTGGTCGGCACGAGGATCTGGCGCCCGGACACCGGCAGCTTCGACACCGAACTCGGCCCGGTCTTCGGCAACCTCCTGCTCGCCGACGAAATCAACCGGGCGCCCGCCAAAGTGCAGTCCGCCCTGCTGGAAGTCATGCAGGAACGGCAGGTCACGCTCGGCGGCACCACGCATCCGCTGCCCGATCCGTTCCTCGTGCTCGCGACGCAAAACCCGATCGAATCCGAAGGCACCTACCCGCTGCCGGAAGCGCAGGTCGACCGGTTCCTGCTGAAAGTGCTGGTGAACTATCCGCAGCCGGAGGATGAGGCGGCCGTCGTCGCCAGTTCGATCGCGCCGCCTTCGACGGTGCGTACCGTGCTGACCCCCGAGCATCTCGTGCGCTACCGCCGCGCGGTGCGGACGGTCCCGGCCGACGCGCAGGTGATCCGGTATGCGGTGCGGCTCGCCGACGCCACCCGGCACCCGGAGCGATACGGCCTGGCGGCGCTGCGCACCGTGGTCGAGATCGGTGCCAGCCCACGTGGCCCGATCGGCCTGATCCAATCGGCGCAAGCGCTCGCGGTGCTGCGTGGCCGCGACTACGTTGCGAGCGTCGACGTGCATGACCTCGCGCTCGACGTGCTGCGCCACCGCCTGGTGCTGAGCTACGAGGCGTACGCTGACGGCGTCAGCGCCGACGACATCCTCCGGCAGATTCTGGAGGCCGTCGACCCGCGCGCGACCGGCGCGACCACCGCCGTCCACGGTGCCGCCGCCCCCCCGGCCGCAGGCGCGTTCGCCGTCGGGAGCCAGGGCCGCTGATGAGCAGGTTGCGCCTCGTCGCACCGCCTGGCCGCCAAGGACCAGGGCCGATGCCCGCGAGCGCCGTCGCCGCGCTCGACCTCGCGATTGCTCGCCGGACCGCCGGGCGGCTCCCCGGCGAGCACATCGCAGCGGGCGTGGGCCTCGGCACCGAACTCGCACAAATCCGGCCGTACGTCGTCGGTGACGACCTGCGGCAGATCGACCCGGCGGCCAGCGCCCGCACCAACGAGCTGCATGTGCGCCTTCAAGTTCCCGAGCGTGCGCTGACGACCTGGGTGTTGCTCGACGTGTCCCCGTCGATGGCGTTCGGCACGGCGCAGCGGCTCAAAAGCGATGTCGCGGCCGGCGCGGCGATCCTCGTCGCACGCCTCTCAACGCGGCGCGGCGGCCGGATCGGCGTGCTGCGCTGGGGGGCAGGACGCGAAGTGGTGTTGCCGCCGCGCAGCGGGCGACGTGGCCTCGGTGCGATCGGCCGACTGATCGACGAGGGCGTCGCACCGGATGGCACGCGCGCCGAGGGTGACTTGGCACACGCACTCGGGCGCATGGCGTTGCTCGCCAGACTGCCGGGACTGGTGGTCGTCGTCTCGGACTTCCGCGACGAATCGCATTGGCTGCGACCGCTGGGATTGCTCGCGCACCGGCACCGCGTGATCGCATGCGAGATCAGCGATCCGCGCGAGGAGCAGCTACCAGACGCCGGCAGCATGCTGGTGCGCGACCCCGAAAGCGGCGCCGAAGTGGAACTCAACACCTCATCGCCGCAGCTGCGCACCGCGTACGCGCGTGCCGCGCAACAACGGCGGGAGCAACTCGAAGCGCAGCTCCAGCGCCTCGGGGTGCGGCACATTGCACTCAGTACCGGCCGCGATTGGCTGCGTGATGTGGGGGCCGCTTTGGCATGACACTCAAAGAGCCAGTCTTTCTCTGGGCGCTCCTCGCGATTCCACTCGGACTCGCGGCGGCGCGGCTCGCGCGCGCGCGGCGTCGGCGGTTCGCGGTGCGCCTGCCGACCGCCGGGATGGTTGCCGGGCTCACGGTGCGCGAGCCGGCATGGCAGCGACTGCTCGCGCCGCTGCTGGCCGCAGCTGGCGTGGCGGCGATCGCGGTTGCATTGGCACGCCCGCAGGTCACGGTCGCCGAGCCGGTGCAGCGCGCGTCGGTGATGCTGGTGACCGACGCCTCAGGGTCGATGCGCGCCGAAGATGTCGAACCAACCCGACTCGACGCGGCGAAGCGCGCCGTCGACCAGTTCTTGGCGAAAGCGCCGGCACAGATGCGCGTCGGGTTGCTGTCGTATTCCAGCGCCGTCGAATCGGTGCAAACGCCAACGACCGACCGCGCACAGATCGCGGAAGCGAGCGCCTCGCTCCAAGCCGGCGGCGGCACCGCGACCGGCGATGCGCTCGCGGCGGCGATCGAACAGTTGCGGCCCGCGAGCGAATCGCGTGATCCGGCGCCGGCCGCGATCTTGCTGCTCTCCGACGGCATGACCTCCGGCGGTGCCGACCCGGTGGAGGTGGCCCGCCAAGCCAAAGCGCAGGGCATCACGATCTCGACGGTCGCGCTCGGCACCGCCGACGGCACGGTGCAGCTCTCGCCGGGGCAGTGGCCGATCCGCGTGCCGCCGGACCCTGAAACGCTGCGCGAGATCGCCGAGGTCAGCGGCGGCGAAGCGTTCTCCGTCGACGATGCCGGCAAGCTCAGCGACGTGTACCGGCAGCTCAGTTCGAAGTTCGGTACGCACCCGGTCAAGCGCGAGGCGACCGCAGGCTTTGCGGGACTCGCGGCGCTGCTGATGATCGGCGCGACGGCGGTCGCATTGCGCCGCCGCGCGTAGCTGTTGCCCGCGACCGCTCCAGCGTGCAGGATGCAGGGGCGTGGCGCTGCATCCTGCACGCACGCCTCGAACACCGCGACCGGCTTTGGAGTGCCTGGATGATCGATCCGACGGCCCGCTGGGCCAAGTACGGCGAAAAGCCCGACTACGCGGGCCTGCTGACCTTCGCCGGCCTGCCGTATACCGAGAACCCGGCCGAGCTGGCCGGCTTTGACGCGGCGATCGTCGGCGCACCGATCGACGAACTGGTCTCCGGCGCGCCCGGCGCGCGCTTCGGACCGCGCGCGATCCGGGCCGCCAGCTGCCCGCCCGGGCCGCACATGGAGGCACGCGTGGATGCGCTCGGCGAGGCGCTGAAGGTCGTCGATTTCGGCGACGCCCCGATCATCCCCGCCGATCCGCTGCGCTCCCACCAGGCGATCCGCGAAACGGTGACGCATGTCGTCGCGGCCGGCGCAATTCCGCTCGTGCTCGGCGGCGACCATTCGATCGCCGAACCCGATATCACCGCCTGCGCCGACGTGTACGGGCCGGTCGGGCTCGTCCACTTCGACACGCACGCCGACACCAGCCGCAGCGTCGTCGGAGCCACGCATTCACACGGCACGCCGATGTACCGGCTCGTCGAAGCGGGCGCGGTCGACGGCGCACGATACGCGCAGGTCGGGCTGCGCGGCTACTGGCCCGGCGAGGAGGAGTTCGCGTGGCAGCGGCAGCACGGAATCCGCAGCTACCCGATGCACGACGTGCGCGACCGTGGCATCCGGGCAGTGATCGACGACGTCGTCGACGCGGTCGGCCCCGACGCCGGACCGGTGTTCCTTTCGATCGACATCGACGTGCTCGACCCAGCGTTCGCGCCAGGTACCGGCACGCCGGAGCCGGGCGGCATGACCTCCGCCGACCTGTTGTGGGCGGCGCGCGAGATCAGCCGCCGGCTGCCGGTGATCGGAGCCGATGTCGTCGAGGTGTCGCCAAGCGGTCCGCCCGGCTCGCGCGATATCACCGCACTGGTCGCCGAACGGACCGTGCGGGAGATCCTCACCGGGATCGCGATGCGCAAGCGTGCCGGCTGAGCGACGCACACCGCCGAGCATGCCGGCGGCCCCAGGACCTGCCGTCCCGCGTTCTGCCCCACGACGGCAACGCCACGGGATATCGTGATCGCGCCCATGCTCAACGGTCCGCTGCTCATCGCCTACGACGGCTCCGACAACGCCAGCCACGCGATCTCGGTTGCCGGACAACTGCTCGGCCACGGACTCAACGCCGAGGTCGTCCACGCCTGGGAGCCGGGGGCCGGGGGGCGGCGCGTGCTGACAGCGATCGCGACGGAGGGCACCGGCGGCGTTGACGCCGAACTTCAGCACGCCGAAGCGGTCGCACGCCAGGGCGTCGTGCTGGCGCAGGCCGCCGGCTTCATCGCGACCGGCCACGCCCGCTCCGGGAACCGGCCGGCGTGGGCGACGATCGTTGATGCCGCCGAGGTGATCGGCGCCAGCATGATCATCATGGGCACGCGCGGCCTGACCGGCGTGCGGGCCGCCGTCGTCGGCAGCGTGTCGCATCACGTCACCCAGCACTCGCCATGCGCGGTGCTGACGGTGCCGCTCGCCAAGCAGTAGCGCGGCGCCCGGTGCGTCGGCGAAGATCGCACGATGGACCGCACCTACATCCGCATCGAGGGCACCAACCACATCGTCGAAGGGACGACCGAGCAGGTCGTCGCGCGCTGGGAGCGCGCCAAGCGCGCCGGCACGATGCTGCGCTTCCAGCTGCCTGACTCCACGCAGGTGCGGTGCGTGAACCCCAGCTGGGTGGAGGCGATTGGCGCGCCGCTCAGCGGCGGTGGCACCCTGACCTGGGCCGACTGAGCGCGGATATCCGCCGATGCTCTGCTGACACGGGCGCTGCACCTCGGCTGGCAACAGCCACCCTCCGCGCATCGCGGGGCGCCGCAGCGCGGCGACGCGAACGTCGTTCGCCCCCAAGGCCGTCCCCCGACAAAACCCGGGGGGCGAACAACTCACGAGGCGCTGCTACGGCAGCTCCTGACTGCTTTATGCCTGATTCCGCCGCAAACGTGATGGGCAACGCGCCAGTTGGCGTAGATGCATGCTGGCTTCACCACTGGCGGTTCACGCTGTCGGTGCCAGGCGCCAATCGCGAATTCCCAGCAGCCACGGGCGATTCGGCTGCGACGCGACCCCGCCGGACAAGATCACGCCGGTCGTCACGGCACCATGCATTGCAATACAGAGTTGATGGACCGTCAATACGACGGCACCTGCGGCCCGCACCGCAACCCAGGTCACCGGCCGCCGGAACCGTACTCTGAGGCGCGTGCCATCCGAAGGGCCAGCCTCCGATCGTCCACGTCCGCCGCGCCGCCCGCGCGACGGGGCGCGGCGCGGCGGAAGTCAGCGCAAGGCGACCGGTGGTGCGGCCCGATCCGCCGCGCGCAGCGGGCCGCC
>JASGGQ010000140.1:0-6601 GCA_047604965.1 Patulibacter sp.
CCGGTGGGATTGCGACAACGATCTTCCTCGGCGGCTGGGCGATCCCGTTCTGGCCCGGCGCGCCGGACTGGCTTGCGCCGTTCGTCGTGCTGATCAAGACGTTCCTGTTCGTCGTGCTCTTTGTTTGGATTCGCGCGACGCTCCCGCGCCTGCGCTACGACCAGCTGATGAGCTTCGGCTGGAAGGTGCTGCTGCCGCTCGCGACGCTCAACGCCCTCATCACCGCGATCGTGGTGGTCGCCGTATGACCGCCCCGACGCCCAGCGCCCGCCCGGAGGTGACGGCATGACCCCAGCTCCGGAACACCACTCGTACTTCATTGAGCGCGGCCCCGAACCGGGCGGCAGCGGCGCGATCGGCCGTGCGTTCGGCGAAACGCTGCGCGGCCTCAAGACGACCTTCGGGCGGCTCGTCGAAGGCCCCACGACGGTGCAGTACCCCGAGGAGAAAATCCCGGTCTACCCGCGCTTTCGTGGTCGCCACCGGCTGCATCGTTTCGAAGACACCGGCCTGGAGAAGTGCGTCGGCTGCTCGCTCTGCGCCGCAGCCTGCCCGGCCGACTGCATCCGCGTCGTCGCCGCCGAGAACACGCCGGAGCATCGCGTATCGGCCGGGGAGCGGTACGCGGCGGTGTACGAGATCAACCTCAGCCGCTGCATCTTCTGCGGCTACTGCGAACTGGCCTGCCCATTCGACGCCGTCACGATGGGCAACGACTTCGAGCTGGCCGACTACACCCGTTCGGATCTGATCTTCACCAAGGAGATGCTGCTCGCCGAGCCGCTGGAGCGCACCCCGCTGCGGGCGGAAGGCGAATAGCTGCGATGACCGAGCTGCTTTTCTTCCTCAGCGCGATCGTCGCGATCGCCGGTGCGATCGGCGTGATCGCGCTCAAGAACCCGTTCAACAGCGTGCTTGCGCTCGTTGTGCATCTCGTCGCGCTCGCGATGCTCTTCATGCTGCTGCACAGCGAGTTTGTCGCCGCCGCGCAGGTCGTCGTGTACGCCGGAGCGGTGATGGTGCTGTACGTCTTCGTCGCGGCGTACGTCGGTGACGAAGGGGAGACGTGGACCAGCGGCGGGCGGCTGCAACGCGCGCTCGGGCTGCTGCTGGCCGGCGCGCTGGCTGCCGAACTGCTGATCGCGCTGCTCGGCACCGGCCTGCACGGCCTCGCGAGTGCCGACGAACTGCCGACGCTCGACGCCTCCTTCGGCAGCGCCGCCTCGATCGGCGAACTGCTGCTCACGCGCTACCTGCTCGCCTTCGAAGCCGGTTCGCTGCTGCTGCTCGCCGCCGCGATCGGCGCGGTGCTGCTCGCACGCCGCCGCCCCGGCGGCATCCCCGAAGGCCCGATCGTGCTGTCGGTCACCGACCTGGTCTCCAGCGCCGGCACCGGTTCGATGACCGAAGGCATGCGCGGCACGCTCGCCGCCCGCGCGATGGAAGCCGACCGCCTCGCAGAGCGTCGCGTCGCCGACGCGGCCCGCCGTAAGGCCGCCGCCCGCGCTGCCGAGCAGCCCGCCGCCGCGCAGCCGGCGGCCGGTGCGGCTAGCCCAGACGGGGAGGCGGGGGCGTGAGCCTGACCTGGTACCTCGCCGTCAGCGCGATCCTCTTCGCGATCGGCCTGTTCGGTGTGTTCGTGCGCCGCAACCCGCTGGTGCTGCTGCTCTGCCTGGAGGTGCTGCTGAACTCGGCGAACCTCTCGCTGCTGGCGTTCGACCGCCACCACGCGCAAAACGACGGCTCGATCCTGGCGATCATCGTGATGGTCGTCGCCGCCTGCGAAGTGACGGTCGGCCTCGGCATCGTCGTCGCGATGCACCGCCGCGGCCAGCCGATCGACGTCGACCGCACCCGGGAGCTCCAAGGATGACCAGCACCGTCGGCACGCTCGCCTGGCTGGTCCTGCTCGCGCCGCTCGGCGGCGCGCTGACGATCGCCTTCCTCTTCCGCCGGCTCAGCGGACGCGCCGCCGGTGCGCTCGCGACCGGCGTGCTCTTCACCAGCTTCGGCCTGTCGGTCGCGACGCTCGTCGCGCTCCAGTCGCGCGCCGAAGATGCCCGCCAAGTCCGCGCGAACCTCTGGGACTACGCCGTCACCGCTGGGCTCGAAGTCAAGCTCTCGCTGCTCGTTGACCCGCTCGCCGTCGTGATGATGCTCGTCGTCACCGGCGTCTCCGCGCTTATCCACCTCTACGCGACCGCGTACATGGTCAGCGACGAGGGCTACAACCGCTTCTTCGCGTACCTCAACCTCTTCGTCTTCTCGATGCTGGTACTCGTGCTCGGCGGGAACCTCGTGCTGCTGATCATCGGCTGGGGACTGGTCGGCATGGCGTCCTACCTGCTGATCTCCTTCTGGTACCGCCGCAACACCGCGACGCGCGCCGGGGTCAAAGCGTTCCTGATCAACGTCGCCGGCGATGTCGGGATCGTGCTCGGCTCCTTCCTGCTGCTGCGCCACGCCGGCACCGTCGACTACCTCGATCTGTTCGCGCGCGCCGAAGGTGCCTTCCACGCCCACCCGCACGACCTCACCTGGGGGCTGATCCTGATCCTCGTCGGCGCCTTCGCGAAATCGGCGCAGTTCCCGCTGCACACCTGGCTGCCGGACGCGATGGAAGGCCCGACGCCGGTCTCCGCGCTGATCCACGCCGCGACGATGGTCACCGCCGGCGTCTACCTGATCGCGCGCCTGCACCCGCTCTTTGAACTGAGCGACGTTGCTGCCACCGTCGGCGTGATCTTCGGCACGATCACGCTGGTGATGGCGGCAACCATGGCGATCGTCCAAACCGATCTCAAGCGGATCATCGCCTACTCGACGATGAGCCAGATCGGCTACATGGTCGTCGCCGTCTCCGCCGGGGCGTACACCGCCGGGATCTTCCACCTGATGACGCACGCCTTCTTCAAAGCGCTGCTCTTCATGGCCGCCGGCTCGGTGATCGGCGCGATGGGCGGCGTGCAGGACATCGACCGGATGGGCGGGCTGCGCAAAGCACTGCCGTTCACCTTCGCCTGCTTCATGATCGGTTCGCTCGCGCTCGCCGGTCTGCCGCCCTTCTCCGGCTTCTTCTCCAAAGACGAGATTCTTGGCGGCCTGCTGGAGCGCGGTGACTGGTATACGGTGATCGCCGCGATCGGCTACCTTGCCGCATTGCTCACCGCCGCCTACTCGTTCCGCGCGATCTACAAGGTCTTCTTCGGCGATCTCAACGCCGAAACCCAGCAGATCGCCGACGGCCACCACCTGCACTTCCCGCCCGCGAACCCGACGACCGGCGAATCGGAAGACACCGGCGTCGGCTTCCCCGGCGCGCACCACCACACCGCCGAAGAGCACCTCCCGATGCGGGTCGCGATGGGCACCCTCGCGCTGCTGGCCGTCGTCGCCGGCTTCTTGCAGATCCCGCACGTCACGCACGCCGTCGGTGACTTCCTGCACCCGACCTTCCACCACAGCGAGCTGCTGGAGCAGACCGAAGCCTCCAGCGGGACCGCGATCCTCGGCATGGCACTCGGCACCGTCGCCGCGCTGGTCGGCATCGCCATCGCGACGCAGCTCTGGCTGCGCAACCCTGGCGCGCCGGGACGCATCCAGGCGCGGCTCACGCCGCTGCACACGCTGCTGAGCAACAAGTACTACGTCGATGAAGCGATCGACCTGGCGATCGTCCGGCCCGTCCGCTGGGCCGGAGCCGTGTTGGAGCGTCACGCCGAACGGCTCGTCGCGCAAAGCGCCGTGATCGGCGGCACGAGCGGCGCCGTGCGCGTCGCCTCCGCGCTGGTGCGGGCCGCCCAAACCGGTTCGGTACGGGTCTACGCGGCGGTGCTCTCCTCCGGGGTTGGCGGCATCCTGCTCTACGCATTGGTGGTCCGATGACCGGTGTGTTGATCGCGCTGCTCGTAGCCCCGCTGGCCGCCGGCCTGCTCGGCCTGCTCGGCGGGCGCCGGGTCGCCGCGCCGCTGGCCGTGCTTGGCACCACCGCTGCGATGGTGCTCGCGCTGATCCTCGCGCTCCAAGTCCACCCCGGCAGCCATCAGCCGGCCGTCGAGGTCAGCGAACCGTGGATCCCGTCGATCGGCGTCAGCTTCCACCTCGCGATCGACGGGCTCAACGCCGTGCTGGTGCTGCTCACCACCTTCGTCTTCGCGATCGGAACGTGGTGGTCGCTGCGTGACCGCGAACTAGCGACCCCCGCCTACCTCTTCCTGCTCGCACTCGGCCAAGCAGCGGTGCTCGGCGCCTTCGTCGCGCAAGATCTCGCGCTCTTCGTGCTCTGCTTCGACCTGATGCTGCTGCCGTTCGTGCTGATCGCCGCGCGCGGTGGCGGTGGCGACGGGCCGTTCGAACTGCGTCCCGTGCTGCTGCTGCTCGTCTACACGCTCGTCGGTTCGCTGCTGATGTTCGTCGCGGCGATCGGCCTGGCGATCCTCACCGCGCGCAACACCGGCCAGCCGGTCAGCTTCGACCTCGGTGCGCTGTACGGAGCGACGCTCGCACCGAGTACGCAGCGGTGGATTCTGCTCGCGTTCCTCGCGGCGTTCCTGATCAAGATGCCGATCGCGCCGCTGCACGGCTGGTTCCCCGGTGCGTACCGCACGCTGCCGCTGCCGACGCTGCTGATCTTCGCCTCGATCCTCAGCAAGGTCGCCGCGTACGGCTTCCTGCGGATCGCGCTGCCGCTGCTACCGGATGCGATCGTCGATTGGCGCGTTCCGCTCGCGGTTCTCGCACTCGTCAGCATCCTCTACGGCTCGCTCGTCGCGCTCAGCTCCAACGAGCCGCGCCTGATCCTCGGCTACTCCTCGATGGCGCAGCTCGGCTTCATCCTGCTCGGCATCAGTTCGCTCGATCCAGCCGGCGCGCAAGGCGCGCTCTTCCAGTCGGTCACGCATGCGCTCGTGGTCGTGCCGGCGGTGATCCTGGTAGCGGTCGTCGCCGAACGGGCCGGCGGCATCGAACGGCTCGACCAGCTCGGCGGGCTCGCACGCCGCGCACCGGTACTCGCCGCGCTGTTCTTGGTCATCGCGCTCTGCTGGCTGGCGATGCCGGGCAGCGGAAACTTCGTCGCCGAATATCTCGTGCTGCTCGGCCAGTGGCGGATTGCGCCGTGGGCGGCGATCATCGCGTCGATCGGCGTCGTGCTTGCGGCGGCCTACGCGCTGCGCCTGATGATCGGCGCGCTCCAGAACGGGCGCGGCGCCGCGATCCCTGACGACACCCCCGATATCGGCCGCTTCGAGCGCGGGCTGCTTGGCCTGTCGATCGCTGCGCTGGCGCTCGTCGCGCTCGTCCCGCAGCTTGGCCTGCATCCCAGCGAGGCGGCGACCCGCGACGCCGTGTACCCGTCGCGCGCCCTGTACGACAGCCAGCAGCAGGCGGCCGGTGACGCGCAGGCCGCCACGCCCGCCGTCACCGAGGAGACGACGCGATGATCGCCGCCGCCGTGCATATCCCGCCGCTGGACTGGGAAGCACTCGCGCCGCTGCTTGCGCTCGGCGGCGGCATGATCGTGGCCCTGCTGCTTGGGTTGCTGCCAGGTCGTACCGGCCGGATGCTCGCAGTCGCCACCGGCGTAATCGCCGCCGTAACCGCGATCGTTGCCGCCGCCATGCTGTGGAACCACGGCGTGCAACGCGAGGCGATCGCTCGCTCGCTGGTGATCGACCGCGCGTCGCTGGCGGCGATCGTGATCAGCTCCGCCTCCGCGCTGACCGGGCTGCTGCTCGCCGCGCGCGCACACGGCACCGACGATGCCGGCCACGGCGAGACGACCTCGCTGATCCTCGCCTCCGCATTCGGTATGGGCGTGCTGGCCGCCGCCAACGATCTCGTCACGATCTTCCTCGGCCTGGAGATGCTGTCGATCCCGCTGTACGTGCTGTGCGCCTCGCATGTCGACCGCACCGCCTCGCTGGAGTCCGGGCTCAAGTACCTGATCCTCGGCTCGGTTGGCTCGGCCACCGCGCTGATGGGGCTCGCGATGATCTACGGCGCGACCGGCTCGATGTACCTGCCGGAGATCGCGAAAACGGCCGGCAACTCCGATCTGCACGGGCTGATCTACCCGGGCGTCGCGCTGCTGGTCGCCGGCTTTGGGTTCAAGCTGTCGCTCGCGCCGCTGCACCAGTGGACGCCCGACGTGTACGACGGTGCGCCGACGGCCGTCACCGCGTTCATGTCGGTCGCGACGAAAACTGCGGCGCTGGTCGTCACCGCGCGGCTGCTGCTCGTCGCGCTGCCCGGCGCCGTCGATCTGTGGCAGCCGCTGCTGCTGACGCTCGCCGCCGCGTCGATCATCGTCGGCAACGTCGGCGCGCTCGGCCAGCCGGGCATGAAGCGGCTGATGGGCTACTCGTCGATCGCGCAGGCCGGTTACCTCGTTGCGGCGCTCGCCGTCGGCGCCGTCGGCGCCTTGCTGGCGTACCTGGCGGCGTACGCCGTCTCGACGCTGACCGTCTTCGCGGTCGTCGCGGCGCGCGAAGGCGAGCGTCCACAGCTCGGGGACGACATCAGCGCGCTCGACGGGCTCGCCAAGCAGCGCCCGCTGCTGGCGTGGCTTGGCACGCTCGGCTTCTTTGGTCTCGCCGGCCTG
>JASGGQ010000141.1:0-6578 GCA_047604965.1 Patulibacter sp.
CCGGCATGGGCGGCGGGCACGACGAGCGCGAGCAGACGCTCAACCAGCTCCTCGTGGAGATGGACGGCTTCGAGATGAAGGACAACATCATTCTCATCGCCGCGACGAACCGTCCCGACATCCTTGACCCGGCGCTGCTGCGTCCGGGCCGCTTCGACCGCCAGGTGATGGTCGGCCGCCCCGATCGCAAGGGCCGCGAAAAGATCCTCAAGGTTCACTCGCGCGGCAAGCCGCTGAGCAAAGACATCGATCTCACGACGCTCGCTGGGCAGACGCCGGGCTTCACCGGCGCCGACCTCGCGAATCTCGTCAACGAGGCGGCGCTGCTTGCCGCACGCGCCGGCAGGCGCGAGATCGGGCAGCAGGAGCTCGAAGAGGGGATCATGCGGGTGATCGCCGGGCCGGAGAAGAAGACGAAGGTGATGGGCGAGCATGAGCGCAAGGTGATCGCCTTTCACGAGATGGGCCACGCGCTCGTCGGTCACTTCCTTGAGAACGCCGATCCGGTTCACAAGATCTCGGTCGTCAGCCGTGGCCAGGCGCTCGGCTACATGATCTCGATGCCGGAAGAAGACAAGCACCTCACGTCGCGCAGCGAGTTGGCTGAGCAGATGGCCGTCACGCTTGGTGGCCGCGCTGCCGAGGAGTTGGTCTTCGGTGAGATCACGACCGGTGCGAGCAACGATCTTGAGAAGGTCACGGCCACCGCGAAGAGCATGGTCATGCGTTACGGCATGAGCGACAAGCTTGGTCCGCGCGTCTTCGGTCACGACCAGTCACAACCGTTCCTCGGCCGCGACATGGGCAGCCAGGCCGACTACTCCGACGAGATCGCCCGCGAGATCGACGACGAGATTCGCCGGATCGTGGAGGTCGCGCATTCGACGGCGACCCGCGTGCTGGAGGAACACCGCGACGCGCTGTACACGATCGCCGACATCCTGATGCGCCGCGAAACGATCGAACGCGACGAGTTCCTCGCACTGCTTGAGGGTCGCTCCGAGGAGGACGTGTTCGGTCCCGATGAGGCATCGGCCGACGCGAAGCCGGAGTCGACCGAGCCCAACGCGCCTGGTTTGCCGGGCGTGCCGAACGCGAAGCCTGGCATTGCCGGCGGTGGGCTCAATCAGATGACGGACGAGACGGCGTAGCTGCCCGGTCGCTGAGTGTGGCGGGCATCCCGCCGCCATCGTCTCGTGCTGACGGGCCCGCCTGGCGGGCCCGTCGTCGTTCCGGGGGCGCGCGTGCCGAGCAGCCCGGGGCGCCAGGCTCCTGCGAAGATCGGAGCGTGAGCGACTTCGCGTTGATGGGCATCTTGAACGTGACGCCCGACTCATTTAGCGATGGCGGGCGCTGGCTCGATCTGGCCGCAGCGGTCGCCCATGCTGAAGCGATGGTGGCGGCTGGGGCATCGATGATCGATGTTGGCGGCGAATCGACTCGTCCCGGCGCGCTGCCGGTCAGCGAGGCAGAGGAGCTGCGTCGGGTGGTGCCGGTCGTCCGCGAATTGGCGGCCCGGTTGCCGGGGACGACGATCTCGATCGACACGGCCAAGGCGGCGGTCGCGGCGGCGGCGATCGAGGTGGGCGCGACCTACGTCAACGATGTCACCGCGTTTACCGGCGATCCCGACATGCTGGCTGTCGTTGCCGCACATCCGCAGGTGCGCTGTTGCCTGATGCACATGCGGGGGCAGCCGCGCACGATGCAGCACGACCCGCACTACGACGACGTGCTCGCAGAGGTCGATCAGTATTTGCGGCGGCGGCTGGAGCTGGCGGTCGCGCATGGCGTCTCGGCAGACCGGGTCGACCTCGATCCGGGGATCGGCTTCGGCAAGCGTGTCGAGCACAACCTGCGGTTGCTGTGCCAGCTCGATCGTCTGCTTGCGATCGGCTGCCCGTTGGTCCTCGGCACGTCGCGCAAATCGTCACTCGCGCGCATCACCGGTCGCGACGATCCAGGGCAACTGGTTGCCGCAAGTGTCGCGACCTCCGTGCTCGGCTACCAGCAGGGTGTCCGCATCTTTCGCGTGCATGACGTCGCAGAACATCGCGACGCGCTGCTCGTGACGGCAGCGATCCTGCGGGCATAGCTGGCCGCGCCCGCACGATCGCGGCCCGGCGGTCGCGCGGAGTGGCGGCGCTTGCTCCCGGTAACGTGCATGGCATGGCCGACGAAGACGACGAACTCGAGGACGACGAGCTCGACGAGTACGACGAAGATGGCGGTGCGACGACCGTCACGATCGAAGTCTCAGGACTTTCGATCTACACGCACCACGGCGTCACGGCGGCCGAGCGCGAGATTGGCCAGCGCTTGATCCTCGACATCCGTATGGAAATCGGCGATACCGATGCGACCGTCACCGACCGTGTCGAAGATACCGTCGACTACGGCTCGATCTGCGAATTCGCTGCGCTCGTCGCCCAGCAACGCAACTATAAGACGCTCGAACGGCTCACCTCCGAGATCGCCGACCGCATCCTGATTCGGTTCCCCGTCGAGGCGATCAGCGTGAAAGCCGCCAAACCCGAACCGCCGATCGCACTCGCGGTCGAAGAGGTGTCGGTTGAGGTGTGGCGTGAGCGTACGGCGCGCCACGACGAAACCGACGAGGAGTAGGTCACGCCGCCGCAACCCTCCGATACGCCGGCACCTGCGGACCGAGGTGTCGACGCTGCCAACGACTTCGCGGTGGCGACGGCGATCACGCCACTCGGCGCGGCCCGCTACGCCTGCAACCTTGATCCGCGCTGGTCGGCGCTCGCCGGGATCAACGGCGGCATCCTGGCGGCGATCCTCGTCCGTGCCGCCGCAGCGCAGGCCGGCACCGATCGCCCGCTGCGCACGCTGCATGTGCAGTTCATGCGCCCGCCCAAAGCCGGCCGCGCCGAAGTGGCCGTGGAGACGCTGCGGACCGGCGGTCGCGCGACGAACCAGCGGTTGGTGCTCACCCAAGACGGCCGCGTGATCCTCGAAGCGCTCGCCACCTGCATGGCCGGCGGCCTGCGCGAACTGGCGCGCTGGACGCCCGACCCGCCCTCGGTGGCGCCGATCGACGCCGACGTGGCGCCGATCAACGACCCGCGGATGCCAGAGATCGCCGACCGCCTGATCTACGCCCCGCGGATCGGCCCGCACCCGATTTCCGGCACCCCACTGGCGCCCGGCGAGCCGGCCCGCACCGGCGGGTGGCTCCAGCTCCACGGCGCGCAGCCGATCGATACAGCTGCGCTAGCGTTTTTCGTCGATGCCTGGTGGCCCGCTGCGCTTGGACCGATCGACACCATGGCGTTCAACCCGACGATCGACCTCACCCTGCACATTCGCACGGCGCTGCCGGCCGGCGGCCTCCAGCCACAGCCACTGTTGCTTGACGTGCAAACCGAAGCATCGCTCGAAGGTCTCGTCGAAGAGGATACGCGCCTCTTTACCGCCGACGGCACGCTGCTTGCGCAGTCACGGCAACTCGCCATCACCCTGACACCCGACGACCGCCCGCCGGTCACCAAAGCCCACGACCTGTAGCGAACCTGCGATGGCAGCCACCGATCACAGCCCCGCCCCCGACCAGCCGTTTGTCGCGAGCGTCGAACGCGGCTTCTTGGGGCTTGGGTCGAACGTCGGCGACCGGCGGGCGCAACTCCAGTGGGCCGTCGACCGGCTGCCGTCGCATGGGGTGCGCGTCGTCCGTAGCTCGTCGACCTACGACACCGATCCGGTCGGCGAGGTGCTCGACCAGCCGGCCTTTCTCAACGTCTGCGTCGAGATCGAAACGGCGCGCGGTCCCTTTGGCTTGCTCGACGCCTGCAAAGCGATCGAGCAGGAGCGCGGCCGGGTGCTCGCTGGCGAGCCGGGGTATGTGAAGGACGGTCCGCGCGCGATCGACCTCGACGTGCTGCTGCTCGGCGATCACGCTTTCGCCCACGAACGCCTCACGCTCCCGCATGAACAGGCGACCACCCGCCGATTTGTGCTGATTCCGCTGCTCGAACTCGACTTCGAGCTGTGTACCCCCGGCGGGGTGCGGCTTGCCGACGCGCTCGCGCAACTGCCGCTCGACGAGGGTGTCCGCCGTGAGGGTCCGCCGCTGGATGTCGGCGGCTCGGCCCGCTGACGCCGCCGCCGGGATTACGCTGATGCGAGCTGCACCAGCTCGGCGTCGAGTGCTCCTTTGGGTACGCTGCCGGGCGCCGGCGGCAGCCACCGGGCGATTTCGCGGGCGAGCGGGTCGGCGTCGATCGTGGGCCGGAGATCTTCGACGGCACGGAGCACTTGCAGCGAGGAGCCGATTTGCAGGTCGGCAGCGGTCGGGGTCTCGGTGCCGAATGCGCCGTCGGCGTGGAATGCCTTGAGTTGCGCGAGCATCGTCGGCAGTTGCGCAGCGTCGGCTCGCAGCGCATCGGCGGTGATGGCGTTCATGCGAGCCTCGCCTTTGACGATCAGCGGTGCGACGAGTCGAACGACCGGTGCCGGGGCGCTCGGCAACCTGCTGCCGGCCTGAAATGATGCAAGAGCGCCGGGTGACGCTTTCACCGCACCCCAGAGCAGGCGCCGCGCCGCCGCTTGTAGCACTTCGTCGCCCCATCGGTCGGCGGCTTCGACGGCCGCGATCCGGTCGCGCGGGTAGAGCGGTGGGGCCGGTTGTAGGGCGTCGAGGCGCTGCATGATGCGCCGCGAGCCGGGGACCAGTTCGCCGCTGGCAAGCCGCAGCAACGGGACGCGCGTCGTCCCGAAGCGCAGTTTGAGGATCAGTGGATGCAGCGGCGGCAAGTACTCCGCGAGCCGCACGTCGATGCCCTTGAGTTCGAAGCCGCGCAGCACTGCCGCGCAGGGGTGGGATCCGTGGACCACGTGCAGCGTGTGACGCATCACCGGCACCGTAGCACGAGCAACTGACCGCCAGTCAGTTGTGCCGACGGTCGCATCGCAGGCGCCGGTTCGACAGGATGTGGGGGTGGCGGCAGATCGGAGCAGCGGACGCGGAACACGTGACTCCCCGCGGGCGCTCTGCACAGATCAGGTGCCGACGCTCGCTTCGGCGGTGCGAGTCGGCGTGGTCTGTGGTGCGCTGGTGCTCGGACTGCGTTTGTGGCTGAAGTGGGGCGGCCCGTTCCCTGGCGATGGGTGGTTCGCGCGGCTCCAAGGTCAAACGTGGCGCCAGCCGGCGGCGGTGCAGGACTTCAACCTGTTCTTTCAGGTCATCGGCACGCCGGCGGTGGCGACCGCGACCGTCGTCGCGATCCTGCCGTTCGTGGCGCGGGCCGCCGGGCTCCGAGGGGTGATGTTTGTGCTGGTGGCCTGTGCCGGCGTCGCGGTCAATGCGGGGCTCAAGGAGCTGTCCGGGCCGACCCCGCTGATGACACAACTCAACGCCACCGGCCTGAATTACCCGAGCGGCCACACCGTCTACGCCGTCGTGCTGTGTGGTGCGCTTGCCGTGCTGGCTCGCCGCTCAGGTCGCCGCGACGTCGCCTGGCCGCTGCTGGCGCTGATCCCGCTGATGGGGTTCTTTCGGGTCACTGCCGCGACGCACTTCGTCAGCGATGTGGTGGCCGCGTTCCTGGTCGGTGGCGCGTGGCTCAACCTGGCTGCGGCCCTTACGCTCGAACCGGCTCGCCGGGGGCGTTGACCCGGTCGCCGAACGCGGCGGCGCCGGTCCGCCATACTGGCCGAGTGCTTCTCGTCGTCGATGTCGGCAACACCCAGACGCATTTCGGTACGTATCGCGGCGATCAGCTCGTCGAGCACTGGCGGATGTCGACGGTGCGCCAGTCGACCGCCGATCAGCTCGGTGCGTCGTTGCGGTCGCTGTTGCGGCTGCGCGGCGTCGAACTCGCCCAGCTTGAAGGATCGATCGTCTCCTCGACCGTTCCTGAGCTTGCGCCGGAATGGGCGCAGGTCGGTGAGCGGTACCTCGGTCATGAGACGGTGGTCGTCGGGCCGGGCGTGAAGACCGGCATGCCGATCCGGCTCGACAACCCGCGTGAGCTTGGCGCCGACCGGCTGGTGAACGCGGTCGCGGCGTACGAACGGGTGCGTGGCGCGTGTGTCGTGGTCGACTTCGGCACGGCGATCACCTACGACGTCGTCAGCGAGTCCGGCGAGCATCTCGGTGGCTTGATTCAGCCGGGCGTCGAGATTTCGCTTGAGGCACTCTCCGACCGGGGCGCGAAACTCCCCAAGATCGACCTGTTGCCGCCGCGTCAGGTGGTCGGAAAGTCGACCGTTGAGGCAATTCGCGCCGGGGTGCTCTATGGCTTCAGCAGTGCGGTCGACGGGATCATCGACCGGTTGCGCGAGGAGCTACGTCACCCATTTGCAGTACTCGCGACCGGCGGGCTCGCGCAGACGATCGCGCCGTTCTGCGAAACGATCGATACTGTCGACCCCGATCTGACGCTCAAAGGGCTGCGGTTGATCTGGGAACGCCAGCAGGACCGCTGAAGGCTGGTCGCCGAGCATGATCGACCTGCACTGTCACCTGCTGCCCGGCATCGACGACGGTCCGGCGACGCTGGACGCGGCGCTCGAACTTGCGCGCGCGCAGGTTGCCGCTGGTGTCCGCGAGGTGG
>JASGGQ010000142.1:0-6538 GCA_047604965.1 Patulibacter sp.
CTGGACCGCCGATCGGCACTACGCCAGTTGGCGGGCCACGAGCGTGGAGACGAGCTTGCCGTCGGCGGCGCCACCGGCGGCGGCCATCACCGCCTTCATCACCGCGCCCATGTCCTTCTTGGAGGTCGCGCCGGTGCTCGCGATCGCGTCGGCGACCAATGCGGCCAGCTCCGCTTCGCCGAGTTCCTTCGGCAAGAAGGTGGCGATCAGGTCGGCTTCGTACTGCTCGGCATCGGCCAGTTCGTCGCGACCGTTTTCGCGATACACGTCGACCGATTGCAGTCGCCGCTTGCGTTCGCGCTTGAGCACGGCGACCTCATCGACGCTGCCGGTGTCCTTGAGCTCCTTTTGGAGCGCGTCGCGAATGAGCCGCAGGGCATCGCGCCGCACCGCGTCGCGCTGCTTTTGCGCGTCGGTGATTTGGACACTCAGCTCGTCGAGGATCGTCATACGTGCAGCTTACGAACCTGTTGCCTCCCGGCGGCGGCCCCGCTCAGACTTCGGTCCGCACCGGTCGCGCAGGCCAGGAAGGCGCGCTACCGTCCACCGCCTGCGCCACTTTGCGCGCGCTTGCGGGTTCAAGTCGTGAACCCCCGCCACGCCCGCCAGGCACCCCGTCCCCCAGAAAGCCATGCCGCCCACGCTGAACCGTTCCCGTACGCCCTTGCTGATCGCGGGTGTCTTGCTGGCCCTCGGCGTCGGCCTGACGCTTACGCCTGCCGGGGGGCAGGCCGCCGACACGACGACCCCGACCTCGGTGGTGCTGCGCATGACCGGGTCGATGACGATGACGCTCGACACGAGCTTCGCGAAAACGGTCAAGCAAGCGAAGGCGAAGGTCAGCGTGAAAGGTGGTGCGACGCTCAGCAAGCGCACGATCACGTTGCCGGTCGATACCAGCACGACGGTGACGACCAGTCCGGCGACCGCCGACATTCTGGGCACGGGCACGGTGATGCTCCGCCGCTCCGACGGCCGCAAGCTGCTCGCGCAGGACATCACCCTGCGGTTGCGCGACTCCGGCGCCGATGTCGGCGGCTCGTTGCGCGGTCGCCCCGGCAAGCAGTTCGCGGCGCTGACCGTCTCCCCGACGACCGCGGTGCAGCAAACCGAAAGCGGCTACCAGTTCATCGGCCTTCAAATGCTCGTCAGCGACGATCTCGTCACCGCCGCCCGCCGCGCCCACCTCAAGGGCTTCAAAGCCGGCGCGCTGCTCGGCTTGCTCGACGTGCAGGTCCGCGCCGACATTCCCACCCTGACCCTGCCCGGTATTTCGATTCCGGGCGTCGGCACCGTGAACACCAGCAGCGACGACGTCAGCGACCTGTTCACGTAGCGCGGCACGGCACGCTCCCTGCGCACGCGGCACAATCGCCACCATGCCCGCGACGCCCAACGCCGACGCGCCGCTGCTGATGGCGGTCCCCAACATCTCCGAAGGGCGCGACCGCGCGATCGTGCGACAGGTCGGCGACGCCTACGTCGGCGGCGGCGCGGCGCTGCTCAGCACCCATGAGGACGCCGATCACCACCGGGCGGTCCACACGCTCGCGGCGCCGCAAGGCCGGCTCGCGGCGGCGCTGGCGGCCGGTGCCCTCGTCGCGGCCGACGCGATCGACCTGCGAACCAGTCGTGGCCTGCATCCGCATGTCGGCGTGCTCGATGTCTGCCCGATCGTCTACCTCGACGAGGCGCGCGCGGGAGCGGCGATCGCCGAAGCGCTGCTCGCAGCGCAACTGCTCGGCGAGGCCGGCCTGCCGGTGCTGCTCTACGGCGAGCTAGCCGGGGGACGAACGCGCGCGTCGCTGCGTCGCGGCGGCACCGCCGAGCTGATCGCTCGCGTCCAAGCGGGCGAATTGCGGCCGGATTTTGGGCCTCCGACGGTGACGCCATCGTCCGGGGCGGTGCTCGTCGCTGCCCGGCCGCCACTGGTCGCGTTCAACATGCAACTGCGCCATCCCGCCACGCTCGACGACGCGCGCTCGATCGCGGCGACGATCCGGGAGGGCGGGGCACACGGCCTTGCGGGCGTGCGCGCGATCGGGTTGCAGCTCGCGGCGCGCGGCGGCGTCGCGCAGGTCAGCTGCAATGTGGAAGACCATCGCGCCGTTCCGCTTGCTCAGCTCGTTGAGGAGGTCTCGCGCCACGCACCGGTCGAGCGCTGCGAACTCGTTGGTCTCGCACCGCGCGCCGCGTTCGACGGCTTCCCCGTGGAGCTGCCGGTCGACGGGCTCGCCTTCATTGAGGATGCGCTCGCTCTACTCTGCTGAGAGCATGGGTCAAACGAAGAAGCGCCGCCAGACAAAGCATCGCGGCAATGCCGCCGGGATGATCGAATCGCGTGGAAGCACCGGCAGCCGCACGCCGGTCGCCGGCCAGCGCGACGCATCGGGGGTGCGCGTGCCGCCCAAGCCGTCGTGGCAGCGTGCCGTGCTCAAAGCGCTGCTGCCGCTGGTGCTGCTCGCACCGTTCCTCTTCCTCACGCAGAAGAACACGACCGTCGCCGCGAAGTTCTTCTTTTTGGTCGTCGCGTTCGCGATCTACATCCCGATGTCGTATTACATCGATCGCTGGGCGTACAACCGCTATCTCAAGCAGCGCAGCGGCTAGCCATGCTCGACGTGCGCATGTTCACCGTCGGCGCGATCCAGGAGAACACCTACCTGGTCCGCGCGAGCGATACCGCGACCGAAGCGGTCTTCGTTGATCCGGGCGCCGAGCCGCAGCGGCTACTCGCCGCGCTCGACGAGCTGGGCTGCACGCTCGCCGGGATTTTGCTGACCCACACGCACTTCGATCACGTTGGCGCGGTGCCGGCGCTCGCGGCGGCGACCGGCGCCGAGGTGTGGGTGCCGCAGCGCGAGTACGACATTCTGCGCACGCTCGACGAGATCATGGGCGCCCGTGGCGGCATGTTCGCGGAGCTTGGCCCATTCGAGCCGTACGACGCCGAGCACACGGTGACCGGCGGTGATGTCGTCGAGCTGGCTGGGATGACCTTCGAGGTCGTCGATGCGCCGGGCCACAGCGTCGGCCATGTCGTGTACGCGCCGCGCGAGGCGGCGGTGCTGCTCTCCGGCGACGTGCTCTTTCGCGAGTCGATCGGGCGGACCGATTTGCCGGGTGGCGACCATCCACAGCTGCTGCGGTCGATCGCCGCGCTGATGGAGCGCTTCGAACCGGAGACGACGGTGCTGCCCGGTCACATGGGCGTCACGACACTCGGCCACGAAGCGCGCCACAACCCGTTCCTGCGGTAGCGGACCGGCCGGAGCCGTCGCGAGCATCACCGGCGGGGGCGCGGGCCGCCATGAGACGCGCGCGCCGCGTAGGCTCACCGGTCGTGGCTGAACCGCTCCAACATCCCCGAGGCACTGCCGACGTTCTGCCGGACGAAGCAGAGTTGCGCGACCGCCTGATCGACCATGCCGCCGAGATGTTCGAGGAGGCCGGGTATCGCCGGATCGAAACGCCGATCTTTGAATCGACCGAACTGTTCCGGCGTGGCGTCGGCGGTTCGACCGACATTGTGCGCAAGGAGATGTACACCTTCGAGGACGCCGGCAACCGCTCGATGACGCTGCGCCCGGAGGGCACCGCCGGGGTGGCGCGCGCGTACGTGCAGCACGGAATGCACAAGCTGCCGCAGCCGGTCAAGCTCTGGTACCACGGCCCGTTCTTCCGGTATGAGCGGGCGCAGGCTGGGCGTCAGCGCCAATTCGCGCAGCTCGGCGCGGAGGTGCTCGGCAGCGACGATCCGCTCGTCGATGCCGAACTGATCACGCTGCTGCACCGCCTCATCACGCTGATCGGCGGCCGGCAGATCGTGCTCAAGCTCGGCAGCCTCGGCTCGCTGGAGGCGCGCGCCGAATATCGCCAGTTGCTCGTTGATTATCTTCGCTCGCGCGAGTCCGAGCTGTCGGATGAGGTGCGCAGCCGGATCGATGAGAACCCGCTGCGTGCCTTTGATGCCAAAGATCCCGGCACGCAGGCGGTGATGCGAGACGCGCCGCTGCTGATGGATCACCTCGCCGGTGACGACGCCGAGCATTTCGCGCAGGTCACGGCGCTGCTGGAGGCTGCCGGTGTGCCGTACCAGCTCGATAAGACGCTGGTGCGCGGTCTTGACTACTACACCCGCACCGTCTTTGAGTTCAGCTCCGCCGCGCTCGGTGCGCAGAGCGGCGTCGGCGGTGGCGGCCGCTACGACGGTCTCGTGCAGCAGATCGGTGGCCCACCGACGTCCGGCTGCGGCTGGGCGGCCGGCGTGGAGCGGCTGCTGCTCGCGCGCGACCCCGCACACCTCCAGCGCAGCCGTCCCGAACCGCCGCTGCATGTCGTCGTCGCGCCCGGCGCCCGCGTGCTCGCGTTCGAGCTCGCGAATGCGTTTGAACGGCTCGGCACGATCGACCTCTCCGGCCGCTCCGTCAAGGGCCAGTTGAAAGCGGCGGCAAAGCTGGGCCGGGAGATCGTCGCGGTCGTCGAACCTGAGCAGGTGACCTTCCGCCGCCGTGGCGCCGGGGAGACGACCGTTCCCGCCGGGCAGTGGCGAGGCGAACTTGCGCGCCAGCTGGAAGCGACCGGGCGCGTGCAGTTCTACGGCGGCGACGCATCGGGCGCCTCGGGCGGCGAGAGCAGGAATCCCCGCGCAGCGAATCGATCGGTCGATCCCTACCATCCCGACGCATGACGAGCCTGCCCTCACCGCGCGCCAACGAGTTCCGCAACACCTGGTGTGGCGATCTGCGTGCGAACGATGCTGGGATCGAGCAGCGGGTTGCCGGTTGGGTCCACCGTCGCCGCGATCACGGCGGGCTGATCTTTATCGACCTGCGCGACCGCACCGGCGTGCTTCAGGTCGTGATCGACCCGCAGGAAGCCGGCGCGGAGATCTTCGCCGCCGCCGAACGGCTGCGCAGCGAGCATGTCATCTCGGTCAGCGGCATCCTGCAACTGCGCGGCGGCGAACATGTCAACCCGAACCTTCCGACCGGCGAGGTCGAGTTGCGCACCACCGCGCTCACGGTGCTCGCTGAAGCTGACACGCCGCCGTTTCCGGTCGACGAAGAGACACCGGTCAGCGAGGAAATTCGGCTGCGCCACCGGGCCATCGACCTGCGTCGCGAAGGGTTGCGCGACGCGCTGATCCTGCGCAGCAAACTGGTCGCCGCGATGCGCACGCACCTCACCGAGCGCGGCTTCTTGGAAGTCGAGACGCCGACGCTGACGCGCTCAACGCCGGAAGGCGCCCGCGACTTCCTCGTGCCGAGCCGCAACCAGCCCGGCAGCTTTTACGCGCTGCCGCAAAGCCCGCAGCTGTTCAAGCAGCTGCTGATGATGGGCGGGCTGGAGCGCTACTACCAGGTTGCCCGTTGCTTCCGCGATGAAGATCTGCGCGCCGACCGCCAGCCGGAGTTCACGCAGCTCGACATCGAGATGAGCTTCGTGACCGAAGACGATGTGATCGGCGAAATCGAGACGCTGATGACTGCCGTCTTCGAGGCCGGCGGCCTCAGCGTGCAGCCGGCGCCGTGGCCGCGCCTGGATTACGACACCGCGCTGCGCAGGTACGGCACCGACCGCCCCGATTTGCGGTACGGCCTGGAAATCACCGACATCTCCGACGCGGTGCGCGGCTCGGAGTTCAAAGTGTTCGAGTCGGTGCTCGAAGCCGGCGGCGTGGTGCGTGCGATCAACGCCGGCCAGCGCGAATTCCCGCGCAAAGAGCTTGACGCGCTCAACGAACTCGCGCAGCGGCACGGCGGCAAGGCGGTGGCTTGGGCGTTCGTGCAACAGGATGGAACGTGGCGATCGCCGATCGCGAAGTTCCTCGGCGAAGAACGCACGAGCAACGCGAATGCGCTGCTTGGGGCCGGCCCCGGCGATCTGCTGCTGTTCGTTGGCGACGCCGCGAAGAAGGCCGCACCGGTACTCGGCGCGCTGCGTGAGCATCTCGCCAAGTACTTCGAGTTGATCCCCGCAGACGAACACGCGATCACCTGGATCGTCGACTTCCCGATGTTCGAGTACAACGACGACGAGTCGCGCTGGGATGCGTTGCACCACCCGTTCACGGCGCCGACCGGTGATCTCGCCGACCCCGGAAGCCTGCGGTCGCGCGCCTACGACCTCGTGCTCGACGGCTCGGAGATCGGCGGCGGCTCGATCCGCATCCACGACCCGGCGGTGCAGTCGCGCGTGCTGGAGATCCTCGGGATCGACGCCGACGAAGCGCAGGACCGCTTCGGCTTCCTGCTCGACGCACTGCGCTTCGGCACCCCGCCGCACGGTGGGATCGCCTTCGGGATCGACCGCGTCGCAGCGATCTGCGCCGGCAAGCAATCGATTCGTGACGTGATCGCGTTCCCCAAGACGGCGACCGGCGGCGATCCGCTGACCGGCGCGCCCGACGCAGTGCCAGCGCGGCAACTCAAAGAGCTGGGGCTCGCCAAGCCGGGAGTGTGAGCCGATGAGCGACGAAGCAACGATCAGCTGCCCGCAGTGCGGCAGCGAATACACCTATGAACTGGGCGGCTTG
>JASGGQ010000143.1:0-6493 GCA_047604965.1 Patulibacter sp.
GCGTAGGTCGAGAACTTGAAGCCCTTGCGGTAGTCGAACTTCTCGGCGGCGCGCACGAGGCCGAGCGTGCCTTCCTGGATCAGGTCGAGGAACGGCAGGCCTTGGTTGCGGTAGTTCTTGGCGATCGAGACGACGAGGCGCAGGTTGCTCTCGACCATCTTCTGCTTGGCGTCGAGGTCGCCGCGCTCGATGCGCTTGGCCAGCTCGACCTCTTCTTGTGCGGTCAGCAGGCGGACTTTGCCGATGTCTTTGAGGAACAGCTGGAGGCTGTCGGTCGTCATGTCCGGGCGGAAGTCGATCTGTGCCTTCTTCGCGCGGCCCTTGCCCTTGGTGGCGGGCTCAACCGGCTCCGGCGGCGCGGCGCGCGGGTCGGCTTCGTCGAGCAACTCGATCTCGTTGCTCTCCAGGAAGGAGTGGAGATCTTCGACATCCGACTCCTCCAGGTCGAGCTCGGAGACCGCCTGCGCGACTTCGGTGAAGGTCAGTACGCCGGTCGCCTGACCGCGCGTGACGAGGGTCTTGATCTCTTCGAGCTCTTGGAGGTCGGCGACGGACATGCTTGGCGTGGCTGCTCTTGCGAAAGGAGGGGAAGTGGACGTGCGTTTCGGTCGCTGCCCACGGTCGGTAGGCGAGCGCCGGTCGGCTGGGCGGTCTCCCGCCACGCCACAGCCTAGCCGATCGGGTCGGCCTGGCTCCAGGTGCGGGTCCGGCTCCGTAGCAAGCGCTCTGCGGTCGATATCGGACGAAAGTGCATCCTCCTTGACATCTGGCGGACGTTCTGTGATGCGTGTCCGCTCGGGCGGCGCGGTCGGGGCGTGCAAGAATCGCGGGTATGGCGGACTCCGATAGCAGCGACGTCCTCGCGAATCTCCCGGCGGGACGACCGGCACGACGCAGCAGCCGGCGCGTGGCTGCGACCTCCGACCCGGCCGCTGCAAGCAAGCCTGCGGCCACCGCCAAGCCGGCCGCGAAGCAGCCCTCTACCGCGGCGAAGAACGCCTCCGCGAAGAAGTCGACGCCCAGGAAACCGGCGGCCACAGCCAAACCGTCCGCGAAGAAGCCGGCAGCCAGAACGCCGGCGACAACCTCCCAAACCGCCGCGAAGAAGCCGGCGACCGGCAAAGCTCCTGCCGCCAAGACGCCCGCC
Source organism: Patulibacter sp. (assembly GCA_047604965.1). Taxonomy (GTDB): domain Bacteria; phylum Actinomycetota; class Thermoleophilia; order Solirubrobacterales; family Solirubrobacteraceae; genus JAGIBJ01. The sequence continues at coordinate 1,148 of JASGGQ010000143.1, forward strand.
GCCACCAGCAAGCAACCGTCAATGCGCCAGCCTCGGACCAAGATCGCGACTCCTCCGGAGGGCCGGCGCGCCGACTACAGCGGCTCGGCGACGCACCGCGCGCGGAAGGTCACAACGAACCGGCCGTGGCTGCCCTCCTCCGGCTTTGTCTTGCCCGAGGACAAGCAGGCCAATCAGCTCGCGACAGCGCTCGGCGGGCTCGGCTCCGCGCTCGCGGACGTCGCGCGGCTCTCGTTTGGCGTGGCGCAGTCGATCGCCGTCCGTCGCCGCGAGATCGAAGCGCCCGAAGCCGTCGAGCTGACCAGCGACGAGTGAGGCCACTGTTCGCCGCGACCGCTCCTGAATCGCGGCGACGGCCCCGTCTTCCGATGGAGTTGCTCGCACCCCTGCTGCCGATCGCCGCGCTGCTGGCTGCCGGCGCGGCGTTTGGCTGGCTCGTCCTGCGCAGTCGCGCGCAACGCCGCAAGGCGGCTGCCGACCCGCGTATCAAGGTCGAGTCACTCACCGACGCCACTTCGATCGCGGCCGACGGCTCGGTGCTGTCCGTCCAAACCGGCGACGTGTGGATCCCTGAGGCCGATTTGCGGGCGCTGTGGACGCCGGAGAACCTTGAGCGACTCGCGCGTACGTACTGGAGCCACATGACGAAGGCCTCCGGCTACATGCTGCGGATCTTGTATACGCCGACCGGCCGCGCGATCGCACTCTTCGGGCTATTCCCACTCATTACCTTTCGCGAGCCGGAGTACCAGCTTGGCGAGGAGCGGGCAGCGGTGCGCTGGTCGATCCGCAACGGGCTGCTGGTGTCGCGGCAGGGTCGCGGCCGCGGCGGTTACCTCCAGATCGAGGTGGCGCGGCGCGTCAGCGACCGGCCGGGGTCGGCGCGACTGCATGTCGAGGTATCGATCGCGAACTTCTATCCATCGATCGCGCAGTCGATCTCCCGGCGGCTGTACTCGGCAACGCAGTCGCGCATCCACGTGCTCGTCGCCTACGGCTTCCTGCGGTCGTTGGCCAACAACCAACTGGTGCCGTCGAAGGTCGGCCGCTTTGCGCAGTGGCCGAAGCAGTTGGGTGAGCGACGCGACGCGCGCGCCGCCACCAAACGCTAACGCCCGGCGAGCGGCGCGGTGCGCGCGGGTGCGGCGCGCCGATCTCCGGTTAGTACCGGTCTCCGGCGAGTTCGCGCATCTTGGAGCGGTCGTGCGTCGCTTTCACACGCCGCACGGTGCCGGAGCGGCTGCGCATCACGAGCGACTCGGTCGTCGCCTTGCCAGAGCCGACGTACCGCACGCCTTGCAGGAGATCGCCGCCGGTCACGCCGGTCGCGGAGAAGAAGCAGTTGTCGCTCGTGATCAGGTCGGCGCTCTTGAGCTGGCGTTCGAGGTCGTAGCCGGCGTCCAGTGCGGCTTGGCGCTCGGTCTCGTTGCGCGGCCACAGGCGGCCGACGATCTCTCCGCCGAGGCATTTCACTGCCGCTGCGGAGAGCACGCCCTCCGGGGTGCCGCCGACACCCCACAGCAGATCGACGATCGTGCGGTCGGAGATCGCCAGCAGGCAGCCGGCGACGTCACCGTCGGCGATCAAGCGCACGCGGGCACCGGCCGAACGGATCTTGTTGATCGTGTCAACGTGACGGGGACGGTCGAGTACGACCACCGTCACGTCGTTGATCCCGACACCGCGACGCTCGGCGACGAGCTTGCAGGTCTCTTCCACGGGACGGTCGAGGTCGAGCAGATCGGCGATATCCGAGTCGCCCGCGAGCTTTTCCATGTACACGCATGGCCCCGGATCGAACATCGAGCCTTTCTCGGCGAGCGCGATCACGGCCAGCGCGTTCGGCATCCCTTTGGCGGTCAGCGTCGTGCCTTCGAGCGGATCGACGGCGATGTCGACGGCCGGCGGCGTGCCATCGCCGATCTGCTCGCCGTTGTACAGCATCGGCGCTTCGTCCTTCTCGCCCTCGCCGATCACGACCATGCCGTCCATCGAGATCGTGTGCAGTACGTGACGCATCGCATCGACGGCGGCCTGGTCGGCGGCTTCCTTGTCGCCGCGGCCGATCCAGCGGGCGGCCGCGAGCGCGGCGGCTTCGGTGACGCGCACGAGTTCGAGCGCGAGGTTGCGATCCGGGATCTGGCTGGGGCTGGACATCACTGCTCCAAAGAGGGGTGCGGCTCGATCGTTCGCCGGGTGGGGCGCCGGCCGCCTGCGCGAAATAACAGGTCTGCGGAGCCTACCGGCGCAACCTCGTACGCTGCTGGGCGATGGCGCTGCGCGTGCTTCTGCCCCCCGGCGCGTCCCTCGACGCATTGCTTGCCACGTTGCGCCCACCGCAGCTCCCGGCGGCGCGCCCGTACGTCATCGCGAACATGGTCACGTCGCTCGATGGCACGATCGCGCTCGACGGGGAATCGGGCACGATCGGCGAGCATGCACCCGGTGATCGCGTGGTGTTCCGCGCGCTGCGCGACGCCGCCGACGCCGTTCTGGCTGGCACGGGGACGCTGGCCGCCGAGCAGTACCGGCGGCTGATCGCTACGCCGCAGCGCCGGGAGGCGCGCGTCGCACGCGGCCTGGACCCGGATGCGCTGGCGGTCGTTCTCTCCCGCTCCGGGCACATCCCGGAGGGGATTCCGATGCTCGAAGATCCTGAGCAACCGCGGCGCATCTTCACCGGCGCTGACGCCGATCCGCCGGGGGCGCTGGCGCAGCTGCGCGCCGACGGCATCGAACTGTTGCTGTGCGAAGGCGGACCGGCCCTGCTCGGCGATCTGTTGCGCCGTGGACTCGTCGACGAGCTGCTGCTGACGATCGCCCCGGTGGCTGGCGGCGGCACGCCCGAGCGGACGCTGCTGAGCGGCGATTCCGGCGTTCCTCGCACCTTCGAATTGCGGTGGTTGCTGGAACAGGGTGGCGGGCTGCATGCACGCTATGCGATGCTCGGCCCTTACCCGGATCCGCGGGCCGAGACCACGCAGGGAGCACTGCCAGCACGATGAAGATCGCGATCGCCGTCGACCACGCGGGAATGCCGCTGCTCGAAACCGTCCAGGCCGCGGTGCGAGCCCATGGGCATGAGGCGTCCGTGATCGGCTGGAGCGGCGACTACCCGGACATCGCGCTGGCGGTCGCCCGCGAGGTCGCATCCGGCGAGGCTGAGCGCGGCATTTTGGTCTGCGGCTCGGGTGCCGGCGTCGCGATCGCCGCGTCGAAGGTCGATGGGGTGCGTGCAGCGTGCGCGCACGATCACTACACGGCCGCGCAGTGCGTCACGCATGACGATGTCAACGTGCTGTGCCTCGGCGCGCGGGTGATCGGCAGCAACGTCGCGACCGATCTCGTCGATGCGTTTTTGTCGGTCGAGTTCTCCAACGACGATCGCCATGTCCGACGACTCGGCAAGGTCGCGCTGATTGAGCGCGAAGGGCTGCACGCCGCGCTCGACCACGCCGCACCGATCGACCAGTTTCCCGGCGCTTAGAAGGTCTTTCAGGATGAAGTGTGAAGCGCGGAATTTTGAAAGACCTTCTGAGCCACAACGTTCGCTCCCTCGCTCCTGAACCTGGAGGCTCCGCGATGAGCACCACTCCGAATCTCAATCTGCAAGCCCTAACCGACGCCGGCGTTGCCGTGTGGCTTGACTCGCTCAAGCGTTCGTACCTGACGGACGGCCAGCTGGCGGCGTGGCGCGACGAGTACGTGCTGCGCGGCGTCACCACGAACCCGGCGATCTTCAACGAAGCGTTCGGCGATGGCGACGGCTACGACGAGCAGATCGCGGCGCTCGCGCGCGACGGGCTCGACGCGCGGGCGATCTACCGCGAGATCGCGACGCAGGATGTGCGCAGCGCCTGCGACGTGTTGCGGCCGGTGTACGACGCGACCGGCGGCGCCGACGGCTTCGTCTCGCTGGAGGTCGACCCCGATCTCGCACGCGACGCCGATCGCACGCTCGCGCAGGCGATCGAATACCACGCGCGGGTCGATCGCCCGAACGTGATGATCAAGATCCCCGGCACGGCGGAAGGGCTGCCGGCGATCGAGGAGGCGCTGTATCGCGGCATTCATGTCAACGTGACGTTGCTGTTCGGCGTCGAGGAGTATGCGGCGGTGCTGGAGGCGTGGCTGCGCGGGCTCGAACGCCGCCACGCCGAGGGCCTGGATCTGAAGATCGACTCGGTGGCGTCGTTCTTCGTTTCGCGCGTGGACACCGAGGTCGACGCGCGGCTCGCCGGGCACCCGTCGCAGGCCGAGCTGCGCGGCACTGCGGCGATCGCGAACGCCCGCGCCGCCTACCAGCGTTACCTCCAGGTGCGTGCCGGCACGCGGTTTCAGGCACTCGCTGCTGCCGGTGCGCGGCCGCAGCGCCCACTGTGGGCATCGACCGGCGTCAAAGATCCGGCCTACGCCCCGACGAAGTACGTCGACGCGCTGATCGCCCCGGAGACGGTGAACACGATGCCGCTGGCAACGGTGCAGGCCAGCGCTGCCGGCGCGAACGTCGTCGCCGGCACAGCGGCAATCGACCCGCAGGCGCAGCTCACGCATCTCGCGCAGGCTGGCATCGACCTGCGCGAAGTGACCGACCTGCTGCTGACGCAAGGGATCGAAAAGTTCGAGGTTCCGATGAATGAACTGCTGGAGACCGTCGAACGCAAGCGGCTCGCGGCGATCGGGGCGAACGCATGAGCGCCCAAGTCACGTTCGAGTTCGGGGCGTTGGCCGAGGCCACGCTGCGGGGGGTTGCCGACGCTGCTGGCGAGCGGATCATCGAACGTATCTGGGCGGGCGACGACACCGTGTTCGGCCCCGCCGGCCAGCCGGAGGTCGCCGACCGGCTTGGCTGGCTGCACGCGCCGCAGCGCACCGGTGCGTTGCTGCCGCAGCTCGACGCGCTGGCCGCCAGTTCGGCGGCCCGCGGCGACCGCGTGGTGCTCGTGCTCGGGATGGGCGGTTCGAGCCTGGCGCCGGAGGTGCTGGCCGCAGCGTTTCGTGGCGCCGGAGATGGCAGCAGCCCCGAGTTGCGGGTGCTCGACTCGACGGTGCCGAGCGCCGTGCTGCACACGCTGCACGGGCTCGATCCGCAGACGACGCTCGTAATCGCGGCATCGAAGTCTGGCGGCACGATCGAAACGCGCAGCCAGCTGGAGTTGTTCTGGGAGCAGTTCGATCGGCGCGCCGATTCCTTCGCCGTGATCACCGATCCCGGTTCGGCGCTCGAGGCGCTCGCGCGTGAGCGTGGCTTTCGGGCGGTCGTACTCGCTGACCCTGAGGTCGGCGGGCGGTACTCGGCCCTGACCGCATTCGGGATGACTCCGGCAACGGTCGCCGGCTTTCCCG